>NZ_CP087106.1:4268333-4634166 GCF_028583545.1 Methylobacterium sp. NMS14P
ACCTCGATGAAGATCGAGGTCGAGGCCTGGGCGCGGCGGTTCTGCACCCAGGTCCGCGAGCGGGTCACGCAGGCCACCTTCACCTTCGTGGCCATCGACGAGGACGGCCGGCCGCGGCCGATCCCGCCGGCCGTGCCGTCCCCCTCCGCGACGGCTACTTGATCACCCCGCAGGCGACGCGGTCGCCGGCACCGCCGATCGGCTGGGTGTTGTGGTCGTCCTCGTTGGCGTGGATGATCAGCGCCGCGCCGTCGCCGTCCTTCAGGCCGCCCTCGCCGTTCAGCGGCGTCTCGCTCGAGACCTCGGCGTTGGCCGAGCCGTCCTGCGCCGCGTAGAGGTTCGGCAGGTCGCCCTCGTCGGGCCCCTCCGCGTTGAGCAGCCCGTGCTTGCTCTGGTCGTGGTTCACGTGCGCCTTGGAGTTCATGAACTTCGGGTCCGAGCAGTCGCCCACGGCGTGGAAATGCATCCCGTGCCAGCCGGGCGGCAATCCGCCGGGCTGGATCGTCACGCGCAGGACCAGGGTATTCGCCCCGTCGCGGATCGCCAGCGTGCCGATCGGGTCGCCCTTCGCGTTCTTGATCGGCGCCGTGAAGGTCTCTGCCGGTTTGGCCGCCTCCTTGGGAGGCTCCTGCGCCAGGGCGCCGCCGGCGGCGGCGGTCCCGAGCAATGCGAGCAGCGGCAGGGTGCGGTTCATGCGGTGGCTCTCCTTTCCGGCCCGGTCTAGTTAGGGAGCGCGCCGGCCTTCGACAGGGCGGCGGCCCGAAACCTCCGCCGCAGACCTGCCGGAACCGCACGAAGCCCGATGACCCGAGACCGGACCAGCCCGGACCGCGCGGCCCCCGCGGACGACCCTGCGCCGCGGCGCGCCGACCTGTACCTCGTGGCCCACGGCCATTTCGAGAGCCGGACCCGGGCCCAGGCGGCGATCCGCGCCGGACTCGTGCGGGTCGACGGGCGCCCGCTCGGGCGCGCTTCGGACCCGATCGCCCCCGGGGCTCGGGTCGAGGCGGAACCCGAGCATCCCTACGCGTCCCGCGGCGGCCTCAAGCTCGCCGCCGCGCTGGACGCGTTCGGCGTCGATCCGGCCGGCCGGGTCGCCCTCGACGTCGGCGCCTCGACGGGCGGCTTCACCGACGTGCTGCTCGCCCGCGGCGCGCGCCACGTCCACGCCCTCGACGTCGGCCGGGGGCAGCTCCATCCGCGCCTCGCCGGGGACCCGCGCGTGACCAACCGCGAGGGCACCGACATCCGCGGCCTCGGCCCGGACGCCCTCGTCCCGCACCCGGACTTCGCGAGCGTGGACGTGAGCTTCATCGGCCTGCGCCTCGTGCTGCCGGTCCTGCCGGGCCTGCTCAGGCCCGGGTCGGCGATCGTCGCGCTGATCAAGCCGCAATTCGAGGCCGGCCGCGCCCGCGTCGGCCGCGGCGGCCTCGTCCGCGACCCGGAGGTCCACGCCGAGGTCTGCGCGGCCGTCCGCGAGACCCTGGAGGGGCTCGGGGCCGCGGTCCTGGGCCTGATCGACTCGCCGGTCCCGGGCGGCGACGGCAATGCCGAGTTCCTGATCGGCGCGAGGTTGCCGTGAGCGACGCAGCGGATATCGAGACGGTCACCATCCGGGAGCTCGGCGCCCGCGGCGACGGGATCGCCGAGGACGGGACCCCGGTGCCCTACGCGCTGCCCGGGGAACGCGCGGAGATCCGCCGCGAGGCGCGCCGCGCCGCGCTGCTCGGCGTCGCGCAGGCCTCGCCCGACCGGGTCGAGCCGTTCTGCCCGTACTACATGCGCTGCGGCGGCTGCCGCACCCAGCACCTCGCGCGGCCCGCGGAACTCGCCTGGAAGCGCGACCTCGTCGCCCAGGCCCTGTCGCAGGCGCGCCTCGACGTGACGCCCGGGCCGGCCGTCGACGCCCACGGGGCGGGACGCCGCCGCCTCACCCTGCACGTGCGCGAGATCGGCGGCCGGGCCGAGGCCGGCCTGATGGCGGCGCGCAGCCACGCGCTGGTGCCGATCGACCACTGCCCGATCACCGTGCCGGCGCTGCACCCGGCCCCCGCGGTCGCGCGCCGCCTCGCCGCCCCGCTGGGCCACGGGCGCAAGCCCCTCGACCTGGCCGTCACCGCCACCGACCAGGGCCTCGACGTCGACCTGCGCGGCCACGGACCGGTGAGCGCCGGCGTCGGCGCCGCGCTGGTGCGGATCGCCGGAGAACTCGGGCTCGCCCGGCTCTCCCTGCACGGCGAGCGCCTCATGGAGGCCGAGCCGGTCTCGGTCACGGCGGACAGCCCCGCCGGCGGCACCGCCGCGGCGGGCCGCCTCTACCCGGCCCCCGGCGGCTTCCTGCAGGCGACCGCGGCCGGACAGGCGACGCTCTGCGACCTGACCGTGGCGGCCCTCGGGCCCCGCATCCGGCGCGTCGCCGACCTGTTCGCGGGCTGCGGGCCGCTGACCCTGGCGATCGCCCGGACGGCCGCGGTCCACGCCGTCGAGTCCGACGCCGCCGCCCTCGCGGGCCTCGACCGCGCCGCGCGTGCCGCCTCGGGCCTGCGCAGGATCACCAGCGAGCGCCGCGACCTGTTCCGACGCCCCCTGCTCCCCCCCGAACTCGACGCCTTCGACGCGGTGGTGTTCGACCCGCCCCGGGCCGGCGCGGAGGCCCAGGCCCGCCAGATCGCCGCGGCGCGGGTTCCCCTCGTGGTCGGCGTCGCCTGCGATGCCGGAACCTTCGCGCGGGACGCGGCGACGCTGGTCGCCGGCGGGTACCGGCTGGAGGCCGTCACGCCGGTCGACCAGTTCCGCCATTCGGGCCACGTCGAGATGGTCGGGGTGTTCCGGCGCGAGCCCGCGCGGCGCCGCTGAACCACGCAACCTGCGGTCAAGTTTCACGTTCTCCCGGCGATCGGAGAGCCTTCATGATCCGCGGACTCCTTCGCCCCGCGACGCTCGGCGCGCTGAGCCTCGCCCTCGCCACCCCGCTCGCGGCGCAGGCGCTGGCGCCCGACCAGACCGGAACCGGCAGCGGCCCGGCCTCGACCATCACGGCGCCGAACACCAACAGCCTCGGCGTGACCAAGCCGCCCGGCACGTCCCTCGGCCCCGGCGAAGTGCCGACCCGCGAGCAGCGGCGGCGCGAGCGCGCCCTGACCGACAGGATCGAAGGCAGCATCTGCGACGGCTGCAACTGAGATCGGGTCGGAGCCGGCCGCTGCGGCGGAACCCGGTTCGCGGCCTCCGACTCGCCGCATCGTGAATGCGCACGCGCCCCCCGCGCGCCCGACCAACCCGCGGGGCGGGATCGGGATGTCACGGAAGCGTCAGAAAACAGCGCCACATCCGCGGCACAGCTTGCATCGGCCAACGTGGTGCCGGATGCGGGCTGCGGCCCCGCGCTGTCCCGTGACCGATCCGCATCCGAGACCCGTACGTGATCTTCATCCACCAGCCCGCCGTCGGCGCCGGAGCCACGCTGCTCGAGCGCCGCGTCATCGATCTCCAGGACACGGTCCCCGAGGACACGGTCTGGCTCGACCTGATCCGCCCGAGCCGCGAGGAGGAGCTGAAGGTCGAGTCGTTCGCGGGCATCGAGGTGCCGACCCGCGAGGAGATGAAGGACATCGAGCCCTCGGAGCTGCTCTACGTCGAGGACGGCGCCCGCTACATGACCGGCCGGGTGCTCTCGAAGGTCAGCGACGCCGAGGAGCCGGGCCTCGCCGGCATCACCTTCATCCTGCGCGGCAACCGGCTGGTGACCGTGCGCCACGAGGAGCCGCAGGCCTTCCGCATGTACACGCAGCGCGCCGGGCGCTCGATGGGCAACGGCGGCGCGTCGGCCCCGTCGGGCGAGTCGATCCTGGCCGGGCTGATCGAGGCGGTGATCGACCGGGCCGCCGACGTGCTGCAGCTCCAGGGCGAGCGCATCGACCGCCTGTCGGGCAAGATCTTCGAAGTGCAGGAGGATCCCTCGGCCCGCAACACCGCCCTGCAGGACACGCTGCGCGCCCTCGGACGGCACGGTGATCTCATCTCCAAGCAGCGGGAAAGTCTCGTCTCCATGGAGCGGATCCTGCTCTCGCTGTCGGCGACCTACCGGACCAACAAGGCCCCGCGCGATCTGCGCGAGGACGTGCGCTCGACCCTGCGGGATCTGCAGTCCCTGGAGGAGCACGCCACCTTCCTGTCGACGAAGATCCAGTTCCTGCTCGACGCGACCCTCGGGCTCGTCAACCTCGAGCAGAACAACATCATCAAGCTGTTCTCGGTCATGGCGGTCGTCTTCATGCCGCCGACCCTGATCGCGTCGATCTACGGCATGAATTTTAAGTCCATACCGGAACTAGATTTCGCGTTCGGATATCCGATGGCGCTGATCATGATGGTCGTGGCCGCCGTATTTCCCTACTTCTTCTTCCGGTGGAAGAAGTGGCTCTGACAACAAATGCTGGTATAGGGCCGATAGAATTTTAAGACCTCTGCGGGAGCATGGTGGGGCCTGAAGGCGCGGCGCGGCCGCGAAGACGGAATCTCCCATGCGCTTCTCCCTCAAGACGGTCCTCGCCGGTGCCATCGGCCTGCTCGCCCTCGCCGCCGTCGGCCAGGGGATCGCCAGCGTCGTGAGCTTGTCGGAGATCGAGCGGAACGCCGCGGCGATCTCGCAGCAGGCGCTGCCCGCGCAGAACCAGGCCGAGGCCATCGGGACGGCCGTGCGGGACGCGCGCCTGCGGCTCTACCGACTCGCGGTGGCCTCGCCCGACGTGGCGGCCCTGGACAAGAACCAGACGGCGCTGACCGACGCCCTCGGCGAGTTGTCCGGCCTCCGGCAGGCCTATCAGGACCGCCTGACGAGCCCGGAGGCCCGCGCGATCTACGAGCGCTTCACCAACGCGTGGAACGCTTACCAGAACATCCAGCTGCAGGTGGTCGAGCTGATGATCGCGGGCGAGCAGCCGGGCGCCCTCGCGCTCGTGCTGGATCCCGCGACGGGGGCGCAGAACGACGCCGCGGTGGCCAGCCTGACCGAGTCGATCGCGGCGGCCCGGGGCCAGACCGAGGCCAACGTCACCCAGACCGTGCAGGCGGCGACGCGCGCCAAGCTGATCGCGATGATCGCCACCGTGGTCGGCCTCGCGGTCGCGGCGGCCGCGATGCTGTTCGCCCTGTTCGGGATCGCGCGCCCGATCGAGCGCATGACCGGCGCGATGGGCCGCCTCGCCGAGGGCGACGAGACCGTGCCGGTCCCGCATACGGGACGCCGCGACGAGATCGGCGCGATGGCGGCGGCCGTGCAGGTCTTCAAGGACAACCTGGTCCACACCCGCGCCCTGGAGCGGGAGACCGCCCTGGCGCGGGACGGCGCCGAGGCGCAGCGCCGGCGCGCGGTCCACGCCATGGCCGAGTCGTTCGAGGCCGCGGTCGGCGGCGTGCTGGCCCGGGTGGCGGACGCCGCCCTCGGCCTGCGGGCCGACGCCGAGGCGATGAGCGGCACGGCCACGCACACCGCCGAGCGCTCGGCCACGGTGGCGGGCGCCGCCCAGGAGGCCGCCCAGCATGTCGGCACGGTCGCGGCGGCCGCGGAGGAGCTCGGCGCCTCGGTGCAGGAGATCGGCCGCCAGGTCGACGGGTCCGCCGAACTCGCCCGGAGCGCGGTGGTCCAGGCCGGCGACACGGCCGGCCTCGTGCAGGAGCTGAGCGCCGCCGCGGGCCGGATCGGCGACGTCGTGCGCCTGATCACCGCCATCGCCGGCCAGACCAACCTGCTGGCGCTCAACGCCACGATCGAGGCGGCCCGCGCCGGCGAGGCGGGGCGCGGCTTCGCGGTGGTCGCCAGCGAGGTGAAGCAGCTCGCCGCCCAGACCGCCCGGGCCACCGAGGAGATCGCCGGTCAGGTCGGCCGCATCCAGGGCGCGACCGGGCAGACCGTGGACGCGATCGACGGGATCGCGGCGCGCATCCGCGAGATCGACGGGGTGGCGACCTCGATCGCGGCCGCCGTCGAGCAGCAGGGCGCGGCGACCCGGGAGATCGCCCGGAACGTCGCCGAGGCGGCGTCCGGGACCGGCGCGGTCACCGGGACGATCGACGCGGTGGCGCGGGCGGCCGACGATACGGGTACGGCCGCCACGCGGATGCTGGCCTCCGCATCGAGCCTCTCGGAGGAGGCCGCCGAGCTGCGCCGGGAGATCGACGCCTTCCTGCACACGGTGCGCGCCGCCTGAGGTCCAGCCGGGGCTCAGCCGGGGCTCGACAGCTTCATCAGGACGAGCCCGGAGCCGATCAGGCCGGCCGCGAGGATCCGGCTGGCGCTCGCCTGCTCCCCGAGCACGGCGATGCCGACCAGGGAGGCGCCGACCGCGCCGATGCCGGTCCAGATCGTGTAGGCGGTCCCCAGGGGCAGCGTGCGCATGGCCAGCGCCAGGAAGCCGACGCTGCCGGCCATCGCCAACGCCATGATGGCGGTCGGCCAGAGGCGCGTGAAGCCCTCCGACTGCTTCATCGCGAAGGCCCAGACGACCTCCAGCACGCCCGCGGTGACGAGATAGATCCAGGCCACGGCGGCCCTCCCGAAAGGGCCGGGCCGTCCCGGACTTGTGCCCCGCCCGGCGGGGGGAGGACGTGGCCTCGCGGCGGGTCAGCTAGCGATGTTCGGCCGAGCCCGCAAGCGCGGCGGCCCCGGATCCCACGCACCGCCCTCCTCCCGAGGCGCCGCGTCGGCGGCCTCGAAGGAGGGCGCGGAGCGGATCCCTCAGGCCACCGCGGCGAGGTGCTTGACCTCGGCCTTGGCCACCACCTTGCCGACGGGCGGCGCCTTGCAGGTCTCCGCCTCGGGGGCCAGGACCGGCGGCTGCACCCAGCGGCCGGCGTCGAGCTCGGCGATCCGGCCGTTGATCTCGCGGATGACGTAGCGCGAGAACGGGTAGACGTGCAGGTAGATCACCATGTTGGTGACCACGGCCTCCAGGGCGGCCGGGTTGCGGCGGGCGGTCTCAAGGAACACGCTCCAGAAGTGCTTGGCGAGTTCCGGACGCCGCACCGTCATCCGCCAGCACACGCGCAGCAGCGAGTAGAGATCGTGGGCGACGTGGCGCCAGTTGAGTTTCTGGGCGGCGAATTTCGGTCGCTTCACCTGCCGCGCCACCACCCGCACCCGGTCGAAGAAGTTCGGCGGGTCGTAGATCTCCTGGAGGACGTCGCGGTAGTCGCCGAGCACGTCGCGCTGCGGGCGCAGCGTCACGAAGTTGATCCCCTGCGTGCACTGGTCGCCCTGGTCGGCCGTCGTCGCCGCGTAGTTCTCGTAGAGGCGGCCCTCCTTGCGCAGGCGGCGCGAGAGCTGCGTGTTCGGCAGCGCGAAGAGCAGGCCGACCATGGCAATCGGGATGCCGGTCTGGCCGATGCACAGCGACATCGCCTTGCTGATGCTGTCCTTCTCGGTGTCGAAGCCGACGATGAAGCCGGCCGTGACGAACATGCCGTGCTCGTAGAGCTTGTGCACGCTGTCGGCGATGGACCGCTTGGTGTTCTGCTTCTTCTGCGTCTGGATCAGCGTCGCCTCGTCGGGCGTCTCGATCCCGGTGAACAGGGCGAAGAAGTTCGCGTCCCGCATCATCCCGAGCAGCTCGTCGTCGTCCGCGAGGTTGAGCGAGGCCTCGGTGGAGAACTTGAACGGGTAGCCGTGATCCTCCTGCCACTTGATCAGGTGGGGCAGGAACAGCTTGATCGCCTTCTTGTTGCCGATCAGGTTGTCGTCGACGAAGTCGACATGGCCGCGGTAGCCGAGGCCGTAGAGCCGGTCGAGCTCGGCCAGCATCTGCGGCGTGGTCTTGGTCCGCGGGGCGCGGCCGTAGAGCTCGATGATGTCGCAGAACTCGCAGGTGAACGGGCAGCCGCGCGAGAACTGGACGCCGACGTAGAGGTAGTGGCTGAAGGTCAGCAGGTCGAAGCGCGGGATCGGGCTCTTGGTGACGTCGGCCTTGAACTTCTCGGCCGTGAGCCGGCCGCGGCGCTCGCCGGCCTCCCAGGCGGCCACGAACTTGTCGAGGATGCCCTCGGCCTCGCCCAGCACCAGGAAGTCGGCCTTGTCGTAGACCTCCGGCGTCGAGGTCGGGGCCGGGCCGCCGACGCAGACCGGGGTTCCGAGCGCCACGCAGCGGTCGATGACCACGAGGCAGTCCGGCTCCTGGGGCAGCATGCCGCCGGTCATCACGAGGTCGGCCGCCTGGATCTGCGCGTCCGTCAGCTCTTCGCAGTTGCGGTTGACGAGCGTCACCTGCCAGGCCGGCGGCAGCATCGCGGCCAGCGTGATGAGGCCGAGCGGCGGCGCGGGCGCGCGGGCGCCCTGCAGCTCCATGGCCTCTTTGAAGTTCCACATCGAGTTTTCGTAGAACTTCGGGAACACCATCAGCACGCGCGGCGCCGTGTTCGCTTCCGACATGCCAGTTTCCTCGTTCACACGCGCGGTCCCGGCCCGACCGGAGATCGGAGCGGGCACAGGATCGACCCCTGACCTGCGGGCGAATTAAGGCCGTTTTTCGCTCCCGCAGCAATCGGTGCCGCCGATCCCGCCAGGACGCGCGTCCGAGCACCGCGAATCAACCCCGCCGACGGGTCTCCGGGGCGGATCCGGCCCGTTTGCCGCGGGGCTGCGCCATTCGGGCGACAGGTCCCGCCGGAACCGTCACGGCGCGACGCGGAACCGCTCCGGCCGCGTCCCGTCGGCGTCGGTGAAGCCGTAGACCCGCGCGAGGTCGCCGGCATGCAGCACGGCGCCCGCCCGGGCGGCGATGTCGGGGTCGGCGGCGAGCGCCGCCAGCGCCCGGCCAGCGTAGAGCGGGCTCTCGGTGGCGTGCTGGACGTGACCGAGGTCGCGCGCCCGCTCGGTGGCGACGAAGCCCGGCGACAGGCCGAGGGCGGTGACGCCGTGGGGCGCGAGTTCCCGCGCGAAGGCCAGGGTCAGCCGGTTGGTCGCGGCCTTGGCGGAATCGTAGAACACGTCGCCGAGGTAATCCTCGGTCCCGAAGGAGACGAGCGCCAGCAGTCCGGCCCGCGCCGCCACCATGGCGGGGGCGACCGCCCGGGCGAGCAGCAGGGCCGGCAGCGGCCCGGCCTCGAGGAGGCCGAGATACGGCTCCGCCGAGCGGCGCCAGAACGGCGTGCCCCAGCCGGCGCCGTCCGGGTAGCGCTCGCCGTCGTAGCCCTCGTTGCCGCTCCACACGCTGCAGGCCGCGACGTCGATCCGCCCGAACCGGCGCAGCGCCCAGTGCACCAGCGCGTCGGTGGCGCGCTCGGAGCGGTGGTCGCAGAGGTAGTGGTGCCCGCGCCCGCCGGCCGCGTCGACCGCGCGGGCCGTGTCCTCGATCGCCTCCGCGCGCATCTCGGTGCGCGGGCCGGTCTCGCTGGAGCGGGCCGTGACGATCACCGTGGCCCCCGCCTCGCCCAGCGCCCGCGCGAGGCCCCGGCCGACGCCCCGCGACGCGCCCGCGACGAGGCAGATCTTCTGGGAGAGGTCGGGCGGGCTCACGCCGAGGCGGCGGGCTTCGACCGCGACAGGAAGGCGGCGAGACGCTCCTGGGATTCGGGCGAGCGCAGCTGCGCGTCGAAGGCCCTGGCCTCCGCCTCCAGGGCCGCCTCGACCTGCGCCTGGTCACCTCGGATCAGTGCCCGGGACGCCGTCAGCGCCCCGCGCGGCAGGGCGGCGAGGCGCGCGGCCTGCGCGATGGCCTGCTCGACCAGCATGTCGGCGGGCAGCACCGCGTTGACGAGGCCCAGCGCCTGCGCCTCGTCGGCCTCGAGCGGCCGCGACAGCAGCAGCAGCTCGGTCGCCTTGAGCCGGCCGACCCGCAGGGGCAGCAGGTAGCTCGACGCCGCCTCCGGCACGAGGCCGAGCTCGACGAAGGGCATGCGCAGGCGCGCCGCCGGGCTCGCGTAGACGAGGTCGCAGTGCAGGCAGAGCGTCGCGCCGATGCCGACCGCGATCCCGTCGACCGCCGCCACCATCGGGGTGCGGGTCCGGGCGAGCTGGCGGATGAAGGCCAGCGCCGGCGAGGCGCTGAAGCCGTCCCCGGCCTTGTCCCCGGAAGACTGCCCCATGAAGTCGGCGAGGTCGTTGCCGGCGCTGAACATGCCGGGCTGCCCGGCGAAGACCACCGCGCCGACCGCGTCCGACGCGTCGGCCTCCGTCAGGCCCGCGCGCATCGCGTCGTACATGGCGCCCGTGAGGGCGTTCTTCTTCTCCGGACGGTTCAGGGTGATCAGGCGGACGCCGCCCGCGAGGTCGTCGATCGTCACGGGTTCGGCCATGGTCCGCTCCTCAAACCGCCAGCGCCAGGGCGGCGTCGTCCGTGAAGGCGCCGCCCTCGACCACCGCCTGCTCCAGGCCGGACGCGGCCACCAGGAGGTTCTCGGCGTAGAACCGGGCGAGGGCGATGCGGGCCGCGTGCGCCGGGTCCGTCTCGCCCGCCTTCCGGGCGGCGCTCGCGGCGAGCGCGCTGCGGGCGAGGCAGGCGGCGCCCAGCGTGAGGCCGAACAGCCGCAGGTACGGCGTCGCGCCGGCGAGCGCCGCCTCGGGGCGGTTCGAGCTCAGCGCGGCGAGCTGGTGGCTCGTCGCCCGGTCGAGGCTGCCGATCCCGTCGCGCAGCCGCGCCGCCATGTGGCCGAAGGCCGGGTCGCCGGCCTTGAGCAGTCCCTCCGCGGCGCGGCGCATCCAGGCGATCTGCGACCGCGCGGTGGCCCCGCCGTTCAGCGGCAGCTTGCGGGCGGTGAGGTCGATGGCCTGGATGCCGTTGGTCCCCTCGTAGATGCCGAGGATGCGGGCGTCGCGCAT
This sequence comes from Methylobacterium sp. NMS14P, assembly GCF_028583545.1. Lineage (NCBI taxonomy): Bacteria > Pseudomonadati > Pseudomonadota > Alphaproteobacteria > Hyphomicrobiales > Methylobacteriaceae > Methylobacterium > Methylobacterium sp. NMS14P. Next base: position 4,279,144 of record NZ_CP087106.1, read on the forward strand.
GAGCTGCGCCGCCCCTGTCTCCTCCACGAAGCCCATGCCGCCGTGGACCTGCACGCCGAGCGAGGTCACCTCGTTGGCGAGGTCCGTCGCGAACGCCTTCGCGACCGGGGTCAGCACCGAGGCGCGGTCCAGGGCCGCCTGCCCCTCCGGCCCCTTCGACGCGTCGAGGGCCGCGGCGGTGAGGTAGCAGATGGCGCGGGCGGCGGCCGTCGAGGCCTTCATGGTCAGCAGCATGCGCTGCACGTCCGGATGGGCAGCGATCGGGCTCGTCGCCTCGGCGGCGCCCACCGCCTTGCCCTGGCGGCGCTCCTGCGCGTAGGCGAGCGCCCGCTGGGTCGCGGCCTCGGCGACGCCGACGCCCTGCAGGCCGACATTGAGCCGCGCCGCGTTCATCATCGTGAACATGCAGGCCAGCCCCTTGTTCTCCTGGCCGATCAGCCAGCCGGTGGCGCCGCCGCCGTCGCCGAACGCCATCGAGCAGGTCGGCGAGGCGTGGATGCCGAGCTTGTGCTCGATGCCGGAGCAGCGCAGGTCGTTGCGGGTCCCGTCCGGCAGCACCTTCGGCACCAGGAACAGCGAGATGCCCCGCGTACCGGCGGGCGCGTCGGGCAGGCGCGCCAGGACGAGGTGGACGATGTTGTCGGCGAGATCGTGCTCGCCGTAGGTGATGTAGATCTTGTTGCCGGTGATCCGGTAGGTGCCGTCGCCCGCAGGCACCGCCCGGGTGCGCAGCAAGGCGAGGTCGGAGCCCGCCTGCGGCTCGGTCAGGTTCATGGTGGCGGGCCACGCGCCCGAGACCAGCTTCTCGAGGTAGCGCGCCTTCAGGTCGTCCGAGCCGTGGGCCGCCAGCGCCTCGATGCCGCCCTGGGTCAGGAGCGGGCAGAGGCCGAAGGCGAGGTTGGCGCCGTTCCACATCTCGGTGCAGGCGGCCTCGATCAGCTTCGGCAGGCCCTGGCCGCCGTGGTCGGCCTCGGCCGAGAGCCCGTTCCACCCGCCCTCCGTGAAGGTGCGGTAGGCCTCGCGCCAGCCGGGCGGCGTGGTGACCTGCCCGTCCGCGAAGGGGGTGCCGTGCCGGTCGCCGACCCGGTTGAGCGGCGCGATCACGCCGGCGGCGATGCGCCCGGCCTCGGTCAGGATCGCCTCGGCGTCGTCGGGATCGACCGCGTCGAGCCCGGCCACGTGCCGCAGCGTGAAGAGCATCTCGGGGACCGGGGCGCGGTAACTCATACGATCCTCCCGTGTGGCGGCCCGCCCGCGCGTTCGATCCGGGGCGGGTTTGACCGCGCCCGCGCACCGGCGCTAGGGCGGGGCGAGGATAGGCGCGCGGGGCTCGCACCGCCATGACCTCGGAGACGGCTTCCCGCATGAACGATCCCGGGTCAACGGTCCCGGCCGCGACCCGGCGGCTCCCCGCCGACGCCGCCGGCCTCGCGGAGGCCGCCGCGCTCCTACGGGCGGGCCGCCTCGTCGCCTTCCCGACCGAGACCGTCTACGGGCTCGGGGCGGACGCCACCGACCCCGGGGCGGTGACGGGCATCTTCGCCGCCAAGGCGCGGCCGCGCTTCAACCCGCTGATCTCGCATCTGCCCGACGCGGCGGCGGCCCTGGCGGAGGGCGTCTTCGACGCGTCGGCGCGCCGCCTCGCCGAGGCCTTCTGGCCCGGTCCCCTGACCCTGGTCGTCCCGGCGCACGCGGGCACGCGGGTCTGCGACCTCGCCCGCGCCGGCCTGCCGAGCCTCGCCCTGCGGGTTCCCGCGCACCCGCTCGCGCGGGATCTCCTGGCGCAGGTCGGGCGGCCGGTCGCGGCGCCCTCGGCCAACCGGTCCGGGCGGGTGAGCCCGACGCGGGCCGTCCACGTCCTCGACGATCTCGCCGGCCGGATCGCCGCCGTGCTCGACGGCGGCGACACGACGGTGGGCGTGGAGTCGACGGTGGTGGCCTGCCTCGACGGCACGCCGCGGCTGCTGCGGCCCGGCGGCGTCACCCGGGCAGCGCTCCGGGCGGTGCTCGGCCTCGATCCGGCGACGCCCGAGGCGGCGGATGCCGACCGTCCGGCGGGCCCGGGCATGCTGGCCTCGCACTACGCGCCGCGGGCGCGGGTCCGCCTCGACGCGGTGCGGATCGAGCCCGGCGAGGCGGTCCTGCTGTTCGGGTCTGTCCTACCCGCCGGTCACGAGACCGCGCGGGCCAGTCTCAACCTGAGCCCGGCGGGCGACCCCGCGGAGGCCGCGGCCCGGCTGTTCGGCGCCCTGCGCGACCTCGACGCCTCGGGGGCCGAGACCATCGCGGTGGCGCCGATCCCCGGGGTCGGCCTCGGCGAGGCGATCCGCGACCGCCTCGCCCGGGCGGCCGCGCCCCGCTGACGGGGAGAAATTTTCGCCGGCTGCGGAACAGAGTTCGGCCTGATCCGTTTACTGATCACGAAGGCCTTCTCAGCCCCCAATGGCCTTTTTCCTTTCAGGCTCGGAGCAATCCGAGCCTTTTTTCTTGCCTTCTCAGTCTCGGGCCAGCTTGGCCGCGATCCCCGCGACATGGCGCCCCTGGAAGCGCGCGCCCTCCAGTTCGACGGCGCTCGGCTGGCGGGACCCGTCGCCGTCCGCGATCGTGCTGGCGCCGTAGGGCGTGTTGCCCTTCACCGCCTCGACGCCGGCCTGGCCCTGGAAGCTGTAGGGCAGGCCGACCACCACCATGCCGTGGTGGAACAGCACCGTGTGGAAGCTCGTCAGCGTCGTCTCCTGGCCGCCGTGCTGCGAGGCCGTGGAGGTGAAGACCGAGCCGACCTTGCCGACCAGCGCGCCCTTCATCCAGAGGCCGCCGGTCTGGTCGATGAACTGCTTCATCTGCGAGGCCATGTTGCCGTAGCGGGTCGGGGTGCCGAAGATGATCGCGTCGTAGTCGGCGAGTTCGGCGACCGTCGCGACCGGCGCCGCCTGATCGAGCTTGAAGTGGCTCTGCCGGGCGACCTCCTCCGGCACCAGCTCGGGCACGCGCTTCACGACGACCTCGGCCCCCGTCTCGCGGGCGCCCTCGGCGACGGCGTAGGCCATCTGCTCCACGTGGCCGTAGGTCGAGTAGTACAGCACCAGAACCTTCGCCATGGAATGGTCTCTCCTGCGTGTCGGACGTCCGGCCGAATCGTCGGCCGGCGGATGGCCCCTGCATCGCGCATTTGCCGCCTTGCAAGAATGCCCCGACATGCAAGAACGATCTTGCACAGATGCAAGGATCCGGGCTTGGCGCTCGATTGGGACGAATTCCGGTTCGTGAAGGCCGTGGCCGACCGGGGCGGCCTGACCGCGGCGGCGGCCGAGCTCGGCATCAACCACTCGACGGCGTTCCGGCGCCTCGCCGCCCTGGAGGCGCGGCTCGGCACGCGCCTGTTCGAGCGGCTGCGCACGGGCTACGTACCGACCGCCGCCGGGCAGGCGATGGCCGAGGCGGCCGGGCGGATCGAGGCGGACGTGACGCGCTTCGCGCGCGCGGTGGCGGGACAGGGCGAGACGCCGTCCGGCGAGTTGCGGGTGACGGCGCCGGCCGGCTTCGCCGCCGAGCTGCTGATGCCGATGCTGGCGGGCTTCGCGGAGCGCTACCCGGAGATCCGCATCGAGCTCATCCTCGCCGAGGCGACGCTCAACCTCTCGCGCCGGGATGCCGACGTGGCGATCCGGATCAGCCGGGAACCGAGCGAGACCCTGGTCGGGCGTCGACTCGCCCTCACCGCGTGGGCGGTCTACGGCCGCGCCGATCGCGCCTACGGCGACCTGGCCCGCGAGACGTGGATCAGCCCGAGTCCGCTGGTGGCGGGGGGTTCGCTCACGCGCTTCGTGGAGGCGCGGGCACCATCCGACCGCGTCCGCCTGCGGATCAACGCGGTGCTGGGCCTGGAGGCGGCGGTCGAGGCCGGCCTCGGCATCGGCCCGCTCCCCTGCTTCACGGCCGACGTCAACCCGGCGCTGCGCCGCCTGTCGGGGCCGCACCCCGAACTCGGGGCGGATCTGTGGATCCTGACGCATCCGGACCTGCGCCACGCGGCGCGGGTCCGGGCCTTCATGGAGCACGTCGCCGAGGCGCTGCTGCCGTTGCGGGCGCGGTTCGAGGGCCGATGACCCGCCTCAGCGGATCTCGACCACCTCGACCTCGTGTCCGTTCACCTCGACCACGTCGCCGGTCGTCTTGCCGGTGATCGCGCGGGCGAGCGGCGCCACGTACGAGATCGAGCCCTTGTGCGGGTCGGCCTCGTCCTCGCCGACGATCCGGAAGGTCTGCCGGGTCTCCTTGCCGGACTCGTCCTCGCGGACCACCGTGACGGTCGAGCCGAACTGCACGGTGTCGCCGCCCTTGGGCTCGACGAGCTGGGCGGTGTTCTTCCGGGCCGCCCAGTAGCGCAGGTCGCGCCCGATGCGGGAATCCTCCGCCTTGTCGGCGGGATCCAGCGAGGCGACCTCCTTCTCCAGGCGCGCGACCTCGGCCTCGATCTGCGCGAGCCCCTCCGGCGTGACGAAGTTCGTGTGCGGCGAGATCGGCCGATCCGGCAGATTCTCGAACGCTTCCCCACCCTCGGGCTCTTTGACGAATGCGACGCTCATGAAGACGCCAACACGCCAGGTACGGCAAAGGTTCCCGCGCGACGGTGGTCCGGCCGGACCGGCGTTCTCGCCGTGGCGGCGCGCCTGCTAGGACGGGGCGGCCGGATCCTCATCCACGAGGGGCACCCCGTCGCGAACATGTCCGGGCCGCGGGAGGAGAGGCCGCTCCTGGCCCGGTACTCCTCCATCCGCATCGCCCCCCGCTCCCGCGCGAGGAGGCGGAACGCCGCCTGACGGGCGCCGGAGCTACCCGACCTCCACCACGGTCCGGCCCCGCACCCTGCCGGCCAGGATCTCGTCGCCGAGCCGGCCGACCTCCTCCAGGCCGACCTTGCTCGTCATGGCGGCGAGCTTGTCGAGGTCGAGCTCCCGGGCGAGGCGCGCCCAGGCCGCGCGCCGCTTCTTCTGCGGGGTCGTGACGCTGTTGATGCCGAGCAGCGAGACGCCGCGGAGGATGAACGGCGCCACCGAGGTCGGCAGGTCCATGCCCTGCGCCAGCCCGCAGGCCGCGACGGCGCCGTCCGCCCGGGTCATGGCGAGGACGTTGGCGAGGGTCGTCGAGCCCACGGCGTCGACGCCCGCGGCCCAGCGCTCCTTGCCGAGGGGCTTGCCGGGCTTCGACAGTTCGGCCCGGTCGACGATCTCGGCGGCGCCGAGCCCCTTCAGGTAATCGGACTCGCCGTCCCGGCCGGTGGAGGCGACCACGTGCCAGCCCGCCCGGGCGAGGAGCGCCACCGCGACGGAGCCGACCCCGCCCGAGGCGCCGGTGACGATGACCGGGCCGTGCTCCGGCTTCACCCCGTGGGCGTCCAGCGCCATGCAGCACAGCATCGCCGTGTAGCCGGCGGTGCCCACCGCCATGGCCTGCTCGGCCGTGAGCCCCTGGGGCAGCGGCACCAGCCAGTCGCCCCGGACCCGGGCGCGCTGCGCGTAGGCGCCGAGATGCGTCTCGCCGACGCCCCAGCCGGTGAGCACGACCGCGTCGCCCGGCCTGTACTCCGGATGGTCCGAGGTCTCGACGATCCCCGAGAAGTCGATGCCGGGGATCATCGGAAAGCGGCGCACCACCGGCGACTTGCCGGTGAGCGCGAGGCCGTCCTTGTAGTTCAGGGTCGAGTGCGTCACCCGCACGGTGACGTCGCCGTCCATCAGGTCGGCGTCGTCGAAATCCCTGAAGGCGAGGCCCTGGCCGGCCTCGCTCTTCTCGACCACCCAGGCCTTGAACGTCCCCATCGTCACCTCCCGTGCTGCGCGGTGAGGTGTGGCCGGGACGCCCGGAATCAAGGCGACGGCGGTCGTTGCCGGCTCAGTATCCCTCGTACCGGCTGCCCGTGTAGAAGCCGAGCCCGACGCCGATATCCGAGGAGCTGGCCCCGGTGATGCCGAGGGCGTCCGGGATCGAGCCGACGAGCGGGCCACCGTAGGCCGCGGGCCGGTAGCCGTAGCCCCCGCCGTAACCGCCGCCGATCGGCGCCCAGCCGGCCCGGGCCGGCGCGACGAGGACGCGGCGGCTGACGCTGGCGTATTCCGGCGGGATCGTCTCGGGGATCGTCTGCGCCGGGCGGATCAGCACGGTCCGGGTGCGGACGGCGAAGCGCGGCGGCGCGGTCACCCAGCAGCCGATCAGCTCGCCGCCGGGGCCGCGGCTGGTCTGCCAGTAGCGGCCGCCGGGCGAGACCATCACGCGCTCCGACACCGTGTCGTAGACCGGCGGCGTGGTGCGGTAGACCGTGCGGGGCGGACGCACCAGCACGTTCTCCTGCACGGTGTCGTAGACCGGCGGCGTGACGACGCGGCGATAGCATTCGGAGCCGTAGCAGCCGCCGGCCTGGGCGGGCGCGGCGAGGAGCGCGCCGCCGAGGGCGGCGGCGAGGAGAGCGGTGCGAGCGACCGGCGCGGTCATGGAAGTCCTCTGATACGCATTACTACGAGACGCGGCGCGGACGCGGCGCTCGTCTCGACGTACCAGAGGCCAGACTCGTTGCCCGGCGCGCAAGCATTATCAGGAACGAAGGTAAAATTAACCCTTGGTTTCGACTGCTTAGACGTCGCCTACCTAGGTAGGATTGTTCGGATCTTCCACAGTCTCTCTTATGAAGCTCGCTGCGGCCGGGGTCAGGTCTGGCCGGCCCGGAGCTGGTAGAAGATGTGCCGGCCGATCACGTCCATCTTGCGCAGGCGGCGGGCCCAGCCCGGACGCACGTAGTCGGCGTGGTAGTGGGTCGCGGCGCCGACCTCGGCGAGGTAGGTTCGGCCCTCGATCACCGAGCGGGCGATGCGGGTGGCGCTCTCCCAGGCGCCGGCATCGGTGATGCGCAGGGACTTGCCCTCGCACGCGAAGGAGAACTGGCAGCCCATGTAGTGGTGCCGGTTCTGGTAGACGACGCCGCAGACGCTCGCCGGGTAGAGGCCGCTCTTCACCCGGTTGAGCACCACCTGGGCGACGGCGGCCTGGCCAGCCTCGGGCTCGCTCCGGGCCTCGAAATAGACCGCCTCGGAGAGGCAGCGCTGCTCCTTGTCGAGGGCGTTCGGGTCGATCAGGTCGGCGTAGCGCCGGCGCGCGTCCTCGGGCACCGGCTGGGCGCTGTCGGGGCGCTCGGTGCGGATCGCGAAATCGGGGAGCGCGAGGCTCGCCGCGGCGATCTCGACGGGGATGGCGTCCGCGGGGGCCGGCGTCGTGGAGGACAGCGCGATGGCGCGGGGCACCGGCGGGGTCGAGCCGTCGAAGCGCTCGGGGCCGCCGTCCTCGGTGAGGTCGGCCGTCCCCTCGCCCGTGGAGGCGGCGGTGCCGCTGCCGGTGGTGAGGCCCAGATCCGGCACGGGAACGAAGGCGGCCTCCGGCTCGGATTCCGGATCCCAGACGGCGGAGCCCTGCGTCAGCACGCCGGTGACGCTGCCGGTGACGTCGCCGAAGACCAGGGCGCCGCCGGCCTCGCGCAGGTTCGCGGCCCGGCGGCCGAAGCTCTCGGCCGGCGGCCGGGCGGGATCGCCCTTGCCGGCCCGCTGCACCACCGGGAAGACGTGCGCGCCGGTCTTGAAGACCGCCTGCGGCGGCTCGTCGCCGAGGCGGCGGAGGGCCGATCCGATCAGCAGGGTGCCGGGCGGCAGCGGCGGGACCGTGTCGGCATCGATCACCGCCAGCCGGCTGGCCCCGATGGCGTTCTCCGTGCCGGCGTCGGCGGTGAACGACACCAGCAGGCCCAGCCCGACCATCCAGGGCGTCAGGGCCGCCGAGAGCCAGCGCAGGCTCGATTCCCGTCCTCGTCTCGTGCCCACGACGCCAGACCCGCACTCACGCACCCGAACCGGCCCGATCCTCCCCGTTTCCGGGGTGTTTCTGCGGCCGCGCCGAATTTATCGCGCGGTATGGTTGAGCCGCGGTTAAGGCCGGATGGCCGCGCGTGTCTTGATCCGGTCCCGCGTTGAACGCTGCGGTCGACGCTTCCCACTCCGTCATCGCGAGCGGAGCGAAGTGACCGAGGGCACCGGGACGTCGGGAAGCGCGGCGCCGCTCGGGCTCGCTTCGCCGCGCTCGCAGAGACGGCAGCGTTGAGAGAGGCACGCAGCAAAAGAAAAGGGCGGCCCGCAGGCCGCCCTCTCTCGTCTCGGTCCGGCCTGCCGCCTTACTCGGCGGCGGCGGGCGGAAGCTCCTCGACCGGCATGGCGCCGCTCTCGGCCTGCTTCTGCTGCAGGATCATCGCGTCGCGGCGGCGGGCGATGGAGCGGATATCCGCCACCATCGAGCCCGTGCCCGCCGGGATCAGCGAGCCGACGATCACGTTCTCCTTCAGGCCTTCCAGGGTGTCGACCTTGCCGTTGACCGCCGCCTCGGTGAGGACGCGGGTGGTCTCCTGGAACGAGGCCGCCGAGATGAACGACTTGGTCTGCAGCGACGCCTTGGTGATGCCGAGCAGGACCGGGACGCCCTGGATCGGCTTCTTGCCCTCGGCGAGCAGCTTCTCGTTGAAGTCGGTCAGCTCCGTGCGATCGATCTGGTCACCCGAGAGGATGTCCGAGTCGCCGCCGTCGGTCACTTCGACCTTCTGCAGCATCTGACGGACGATCACCTCGATGTGCTTGTCGTTGATCGACACGCCCTGCAGCCGGTAGACCTCCTGGATCTCGTTGACGAGGTAGGCCGCGAGTTCCTCCACGCCCTTGATGGCCAGGATGTCGTGCGGGGCCGGGTTCCCGTCGACGATGTAATCGCCGAGCTCGACCACGTCCCCGTCCTGCAGGTGGATGTGCTTGCCCTTCGGGATCAGGTACTCGACCGCCTCCGAGCCGTCATGCGGCGTCAGCGTGAGCCGACGCTTGTTCTTGTAGTCGCGGCCGAACGCGATGGTGCCCGACTTCTCGGCGATGATCGCCGCGTCCTTCGGGCGCCGTGCCTCGAACAGCTCCGCCACCCGCGGCAGACCGCCGGTGATGTCGCGGGTCTTGGCCGAGTCGGTCGAGACGCGGGCGAGAATGTCGCCGGCATTCACCTTCGCGCCGGGATCGAAGCCGATGATGGCGTCGACCGGGAGGAAGTAGCGGGCGTCCGAGCCGCGGGGCAGCTTGAGCGCCTTGCCGTCCCGATCGACCACGACCATCGCGGGCTTCAGATCCGAGGTCCGGGCCGAACCGCGCCAGTCGACGACGACGCGCTTGGCGATGCCGGTCGACTCGTCGGTGGTCTCGGTCATCGACTGGCCGTCGACCAGGTCCTCGTAGGCCACGATGCCGTCGACCTCGGTGAGGATCGGACGGGTGTAGGGATCCCACTCGGCGATCCGCTGCCCGCGCTTGATCTTGTCACCCTCGTCGACCCGGAGCTTGGCGCCGTACTGCAGGCGGTGAACCGCCCGCTCGACCCCGTCCGACCCGACGATCACCACCGCCACGTTGCGGCCGGTGGCGATCAGGTCACCGTCCGAGTTCTTGGCGATCGCGCGGTTGCGGATCTTGATCGTGCCCTCGAAGCTCGACTCGATGAACGACGAGTCAGCGATCTGGGCCGCACCGCCGATGTGGAAGGTGCGCATCGTGAGCTGCGTGCCCGGCTCGCCGATCGACTGCGCCGCGATGACGCCGACGGCCTCGCCCATGTTGACGGGCGTGCCGCGGGCGAGGTCGCGCCCGTAGCAGGTGGCGCAGACGCCGCTCTTGGTGGCGCAGACCAGCACCGAGCGGATCTTCACCTCCTGGATGCCGGCGGCGTTGATCGCCGGCAGGTGCCGCTCCTCGATGGTCTCGCCGGTCTTGACGATCACCGTGCCGTCCGCGGCCACCAGATCCTCGGCCGTGGCGCGGCCCAGGATGCGGGTGGCGAGCGTCGCCACGACCTGGCCGGCATCCACGATGGCGCGCATCTTGATGCCGTTGGTCGTGCCGCAATCGACCTCGCGGATGACGGCGTCCTGGGCCACGTCGACGAGGCGGCGGGTCAGGTAGCCGGAATTCGCGGTCTTCAGGGCGGTGTCGGCCAGGCCCTTACGGGCACCGTGCGTGGAGTTGAAGTACTCCAGAACGTCCAGGCCTTCCTTGAAGTTCGAGATGATCGGGGTCTCGATGATCTCGCCCGACGGCTTGGCCATGAGGCCGCGCATCGCCGCGAGCTGCTTCATCTGGGCAGGCGAGCCACGGGCACCCGAGTGGCTCATCATGTAGATCGAGTTGACCTGCTTGTCCGCACCGTGCTCGTCCTTCTGGACGGCCGAGATGCGGCCCATCATCTCGGCGGCCAGCTTGTCCGAGCACTTGGCCCAGGCATCGACCACCTTGTTGTACTTCTCGCCCTGGGTGATCAGGCCGTCGTTGTACTGCTGCTCGTAATCCTTCACGAGCGCGCGCGTCGTGTCGACGATCGACCACTTGTTCTCCGGCACGACCATGTCGTCCTTGCCGAAGGAGATGCCGGCCTTGAACGCGTGGGTGAAGCCCAGCGCCATGATCCGGTCACAGAAGATCACCGACTCCTTCTGACCGCAGTGGCGGTAGACGGTGTCGATCATCGCCGAGATCTCCTTCTTGGTCATCAGCTTGTTGACGACGTCGAAGGGCACCTTGGCGTGCTTCGGCAGGGCGCCGGACAGGATCACCCGGCCGGGCGTGGTCTCGTAGGTCTTGGTCAGCGGCTCGCCGTCCGGGCCGATGCCGGTCCAGCGCCACTTGATCTTGGAGTGCAGCGACACGGCCTTGGCGGCCAGGGCGTGCTCCAGCTCGCCCATGTCGCCGTAGACACCCTGCATCGGGTTCTTGGTGTTGCCCGGCTTGAACTCGCCCGGCGCGCCCTCGGCCACGATCGACAGGTAGTAGAGGCCGAGAACGATGTCCTGCGACGGCACGATGATCGGCTGACCGTTGGCCGGGTGCAGGATGTTGTTCGTCGACATCATCAGGACGCGCGCTTCCAGCTGCGCCTCGAGCGACAGCGGGACGTGCACGGCCATCTGGTCGCCGTCGAAGTCGGCGTTGAACGCGGCGCAGACCAGCGGGTGCAGCTGGATCGCCTTGCCCTCGATCAGCTTCGGCTCGAAGGCCTGGATGCCGAGGCGGTGCAGCGTCGGCGCGCGGTTCAGCATCACCGGGTGCTCGCGGATCACCTCATCGAGGATGTCCCAGACCTCCGGCTTCTCCTTCTCCACGAGCTTCTTGGCCTGCTTGACGGTGGCCGAGAAACCCTTGGCGTCGAGGCGCGCGTAGATGAACGGCTTGAACAGCTCCAGCGCCATCTTCTTGGGCAGGCCGCACTGGTGCAGCTTCAGCTCCGGACCGACCACGATGACCGAGCGGCCCGAGTAGTCGACGCGCTTGCCGAGCAGGTTCTGGCGGAACCGGCCCTGCTTGCCCTTGAGCATGTCGGCGAGCGACTTCAGCGGGCGCTTGTTGGCGCCCGTGATGACGCGGCCGCGGCGGCCGTTGTCGAACAGGGCGTCGACCGCCTCCTGCAGCATCCGCTTCTCGTTGCGGATGATGATGTCGGGCGCGCGCAGCTCGATCAGCCGCTTCAGGCGGTTGTTGCGGTTGATGACGCGGCGGTAGAGGTCGTTGAGGTCGGACGTCGCGAAACGGCCGCCGTCCAGCGGGACCAGCGGGCGCAGGTCCGGCGGGATCACCGGCACGACCGTGAGGATCATCCATTCCGGCTTGTTGCCGGACATCTGGAAGGCCTCGATGATCTTGAGCCGCTTCAGGAGCTTCTTGGGCTTCAGCTCCGAGGTGGTGACGGCGATCTCCTCGCGCAGATCGTTGGCGATCTTGTCGAGGTCGAGCTCCTGCAGGATGCGCCGGATGGCCTCGGCGCCGATCATGGCGGTGAACGAGTCCTCGCCGTACTCCTCCTGCGCGCGCAGGTACTCCTCCTCCGACAGGAGCTGACGCTCCTTCAGGGGGGTGAGGCCCGGCTCGATGACGCAGTACGACTCGAAGTACAGGATCCGCTCGAGGTCCTTGAGCGCCATGTCGAGCAGCAGGCCGATGCGGCTCGGCAGCGACTTCAGGAACCAGATATGCGCGACGGGGGCGGCCAGCTCGATGTGGCCCATGCGGTCGCGCCGGACGCGCGCGAGCGTCACCTCGACGCCGCACTTCTCGCAGATGACGCCCTTGTACTTCATGCGCTTGTACTTGCCGCACAAGCACTCGTAGTCCTTGATCGGCCCGAAGATGCGCGCGCAGAACAGGCCGTCGCGCTCGGGCTTGAAGGTCCGGTAGTTGATGGTCTCGGGCTTCTTGATCTCGCCGTACGACCAGGAGAGGATCTTCTCCGGGGACGAGATCGAGATCTTGATCTGATCGAAGCTGACCGGCTGGGTCTGCTGGTTGAAAAGGTTCATGACCTCTTGGTTCATGATCCGCTCCTTGTTGACGCCGACGGCCCCGCGCCGGGCCACCACGTCCTGAAAAAGATCCGGCGCCGCACCCCGCGCGGGCGCTGCTCACCGTCGTCGAACCCTGGAAGGCCCCTCCCCTCCCCGCTCGACCGTGGCGGCGGTGATCTCCACCGCCACGGGAGGTTTTTGCGACTGGCTTACTCGGCCGCGTCGGCCGGCGGCTCGAGCTGGTCGTTCGCGGCCTTCTTGGAGGACGTCAGCTCGACGTTGAGGCCGAGCGAGCGCATCTCCTTGACGAGCACGTTGAACGACTCGGGGATGCCGGCCTCGAAGGTGTCGTCGCCGCGGACGATCGCCTCGTAGACCTTGGTGCGGCCGGCCACGTCGTCCGACTTCACCGTGAGCATCTCCTGCAGCGTGTAGGCCGCACCGTAGGCCTCCAGCGCCCAGACCTCCATCTCGCCGAAGCGCTGGCCGCCGAACTGCGCCTTGCCGCCCAGCGGCTGCTGGGTGACGAGCGAGTACGGGCCGATCGAGCGCGCGTGGATCTTGTCGTCCACGAGGTGGTGCAGCTTCAGCATGTAGATGTAGCCCATCGTGACCTTGCGGTCGAAGGGCTCGCCGGTGCGCCCGTCGTAGAGCGTCGACTGCGCCGAGCGGTCCAGCCCGGCCATCTCCAGCATCTGCTCGATGTCGGCCTCCTTGGCGCCGTTGAAGACCGGCGTGGCCATCGGCACGCCGCGGCGGACGTTGTTGCCGGCCTCGGCCAGCTCCTCGTCCGTCAGGCCGTCGAGCTCGCCCGGGGAGTAGATCGCCGTCATCTCCTCCCGCAGCGGCGCGATGTCCTGCGTCTTCAGATAGGCATCCACCGCCTTCGACACCTTGCGACCCAGGCCCGCAGCCGCCCAGCCCAGGTGCGTCTCGAGGATCTGGCCGACGTTCATGCGCGAGGGCACGCCCAGCGGGTTGAGCACGATGTCGGCATGCGTCCCGTCCTCCAGGAACGGCATGTCCTCGATCGGCACGATCCGCGACACGACACCCTTGTTGCCGTGACGGCCGGCCATCTTGTCGCCCGGCTGGATCTTGCGCTTCACCGCCACGAAGACCTTGACCATCTTCATGACGCCCGGAGGCAGCTCGTCGCCGCGCTGCAGCTTCTCGACCTTGTCGAGGAAGCGCTGCTCGAGGCGCTTCTTCGACTCGTCGTACTGCTTCTGCATCGCCTCCATCTCGGTCATGAGACGGTCCTCGATGACGGCGAACTGCCACCATTGCGAGCGCGGGTAGTCGTTGATCAGCTCGCGGGTGAGCGTGGTGTCCTTCTTGAAGCCCTTCGGGCCGGCCACCGGCGCCTGACCGATCAGCACGTCCGCGAGGCGGGCGTAGGTGTTGCGGTCGAGGATCGCCTGCTCGTCGTCGCGGTCCTTGGCGAGCCGCTCGATCTCCTCGCGCTCGATCGCCTGGGCGCGCTCGTCCTTGTCGACGCCGTGGCGGTTGAACACCCGCACCTCGACGATCGTGCCGGTGACGCCCGGCGGCACACGCAGCGAGGTGTCGCGCACGTCCGAGGCCTTCTCGCCGAAGATGGCGCGGAGCAGCTTCTCCTCCGGCGTCATCGGGCTCTCGCCCTTCGGGGTGATCTTGCCGACGAGGATGTCGCCCGCGTTCACCTCGGCACCGATGTAGACGATGCCGGCTTCGTCGAGGTTCTTGAGCGCCTCCTCGGAGACGTTCGGGATGTCGCGGGTGATCTCCTCCGGCCCGAGCTTGGTGTCGCGGGCCATCACCTCGAACTCCTCGATGTGGATCGAGGTGAACACGTCATCCTTCACGATCCGCTCGGAGAGCAGGATCGAGTCCTCGAAGTTGTAGCCGTTCCACGGCATGAACGCGACGAGCACGTTCCGGCCGAGCGCCAGCTCGCCGAACTCGGTCGAGGGACCGTCGGCGATGATCTCGCCCTTCTTCACGAACTCGCCGACGCGGACCAGCGGCTTCTGCGTGATGCAGGTCGACTGGTTGGAGCGCTGGAACTTCTGCAGCCGGTAGATGTCGACGCCGGGCTTGTTGGCGTCGGCCTCCTCGGTGGCGCGGATGACGATACGGGTGGCGTCCACCTGGTCGATGATGCCGGCCCGGCGGGCCGCGATGGCGGCGCCGGAGTCGCGGGCGACCACCGCCTCCATGCCGGTGCCCACGAACGGGGCGTCGGCGCGGACCAGCGGCACCGCCTGGCGCTGCATGTTCGAGCCCATGAGCGCGCGGTTGGCGTCGTCGTTCTCGAGGAACGGGATCAGCGCCGCGGCGACCGAGACCAGCTGCTTCGGCGACACGTCCATGAGGTCGACGCGCTCAGGCCCGACGACGATCACCTCGCCGGCCCGGCGGCAGACCACGAGGTCCTCCGTGAGCTTGCGGGCCTCGTCCATCTGGGCGTTCGCCTGGGCGACGTAGTACTTCGCCTCCTCCATGGCCGAGAGGTAGGCGACCTCGTCGGTGACCACGCCGTCGCGGACGCGGCGGAACGGGGTCTCGATGAAGCCGTACTTGTTCACCCGCGCGAAAGTGGCGAGCGAGTTGATCAGGCCGATGTTCGGGCCTTCCGGCGTCTCGATCGGGCAGATGCGGCCGTAGTGGGTCGGGTGCACGTCGCGCACCTCGAAGCCGGCGCGCTCGCGGGTCAGACCGCCCGGGCCGAGGGCCGAGAGGCGGCGCTTGTGCGTCACCTCGGACAGCGGGTTGGTCTGGTCCATGAACTGCGAGAGCTGCGACGAGCCGAAGAACTCGCGCACGGCCGCGGCCGCGGGCTTCGCGTTGATCAGGTCCTGCGGCATGACCGTGTCGATGTCGACCTGGCTCATGCGCTCGCGGATGGCGCGCTCCATGCGCAGGAGGCCCAGGCGGTACTGGTTCTCCATGAGCTCGCCGACCGAGCGGACGCGGCGGTTGCCGAGGTGGTCGATGTCGTCGACCTCACCCTTGCCGTCGCGCAGCTCGACCAGCGCCTTGACCACCGCCAGCATGTCCTCCTTGCGGAGCGTGCGCACGGTGTCGGCGGCGTCGAGGTCGAGGCGCATGTTCATCTTCACGCGGCCGACCGCCGAGAGGTCGTAGCGCTCGGAATCGAAGAACAGCGAGTGGAACATCGCCTCGGCGGTCTCGAGGGTCGGCGGCTCGCCCGGGCGCATGACCCGGTAGATGTCGAACAGCGCGCCCTCGCGGCTGGAGTTCTTGTCCACCGCCAGCGTGTTGCGGATGTAGGGGCCGATGTTGACGTGGTCGATGTCGAGCACCGGCAGCTCGGTGATCCCGACCTCCTCCAGGCTCTTCAGGAGCTTGTCGGTGACCTCCTCGCCGGCCTCGGCCCAGATCTCACCGGTCTGCGCGTTGACCAGATCCTCGGCGACGTACTGGCCGACGAGATCCTCGTCGGTCGCCTTGAGGAACTTGGTGCCCTTCTCGGTGATCTGGCGGGCGTTGCGCGCGTTGAGCTTCTTGCCGGCCTCGAGCACGACCTCGCCGGAATCGGCGTCGATCAGGTCGACGGTGGCCTTCATGCCCTTCATGCGCTCGGCGTCGAACGGCACGCGCCAGTCGGCGCCGTCCCGGTCGTAGACGACCTTGTTGTAGAAGGTCGACAGGATCTCCTCGCCGTCGAGGCCCAGGGCGTAGAGCAGCGACGTTGCCGGCAGCTTGCGCTTCCGGTCGATGCGGACGTGCACGATGTCTTTGGCGTCGAACTCGACGTCGAGCCAGGAGCCCCGGTACGGGATGATGCGGGCGGCGAACAGGAGCTTGCCCGACGAGTGGGTCTTGCCCTTGTCGTGGTCGAAGAACACGCCCGGCGAGCGGTGCATCTGCGAGACGATGACGCGCTCGGTGCCGTTGACGATGAAGGTGCCGTTCTCCGTCATCAGGGGCATGTCGCCCATGTAGACGTCCTGCTCCTTGATGTCCTTGACCGACTTGGCCTGGGTGTCGGGATCGACATCGAACACGATGAGGCGGAGCGTGACCTTCAGCGGCGCCGCGAAGGTGATGCCGCGCTGGCGGCACTCGTCCACGTCGTACTTCGGGGCCTCGAAGGTGTAGCGCACGAACTCGAGCAGCGCCGTGGAGGCGAAGTCGGAGATCGGGAACACCGACTTGAACACGCTCTGCAGCCCCTCGTCGGCGCGCCCGCCCTCGGGCTCGTCGACCATCAGGAACTGGTCGTAGGACGCCTTCTGAACCTCGATGAGGTTCGGCATCTCGGCAACTTCCTTGATCTTGCCGAAGAACTTCCGAATGCGCTTGCGACCGACCAGCGTGTTGGCCATGTGACCTCGCTCCTACCCGCGTGCCTCGCGCCCGGGGAAGCGTTCCCGAAAGGGACCTCCCGCACCGGGCCGTGACGCGCGCCCCGCCGGGCCGCGCCACCGAACCGAATCTCTTGCCGGTCCCTCGCGGGACCATCCGCCGAAGCGGCCTAAAGCCCGCGGGCGCTGACCCGCGGGCTCCGGTCACGACAGGCTCGCGCGGAGCCTCCGTGGGGTGATGGGCCGGGACCGGCCCATCGTCGGCTTACTTGAGCTCGACCTTGGCGCCGGCCTTCTCGAGCTGGGCCTTGAGCTTCTCGGCCTCGTCCTTGGCGACGCCTTCCTTGACCGGCTTCGGCGCGCCCTCGACCAGGTCCTTGGCCTCCTTGAGGCCGAGGCCGGTGATCGCGCGGACCTCCTTGATGACCTCGATCTTCTTGTCGCCGGCGGAGGCGAGGACGACCGTGAACTCGGTCTGCTCCTCGACGGCGGCGGCGGCGCCACCGGCGGCCGGGCCGGCGGCGACGGCGACGGCAGCGGCGGCCGAGACGCCCCACTTCTCCTCGAGCATCTTGGCCAGGTCAGCGGCCTCGAGCACGGTCAGCGAGGACAGGTCGTCGACGAGCTTGGCGAGATCAGCCATTTTGAATTCCTCTCAGATATCGGTTTGAATGGATGGATTTTGAAGGGCCTCAGGCGGCCTCGTCCTTCTTGGCATAGGCCCCGAACACGCGGGCGAGCTTGGAAGCCGGCGCGTTGACGACCTGAGCGATCTTCGTCGCGGGCGCCTGCACGAGGCCCACGATCTTGGCGCGCAGTTCGTCGAGGGACGGGAGCGAGGCGAGCGCCTTCACGCCGTCCGGGTTCAGGGCGGTCTTCCCCATCGCGCCGCCGAGGATCACGAGCTTGTCGTTGACCTTGGCGAAATCGACCGCGACCTTCGCGGCAGCGACCGGATCGCCGGAATAGGCGAGCAGGGTCGGGCCCTTCAGGAGCGGCTTGATGGAGGCGACGTCCGTGCCATCGAGTGCGATGCCGGCGAGGCTGTTCTTGGCGACCTTCACGGTGGCGCCGGCCTGCTTCATCTGCGCGCGCAGCTTCTGCATGTCGGCGACCGTGAGGCCCTTGTAGTGGGCCACGACGACGACGGCGCTCTGATTGAACACGCCGTTGAGCGTCGAGACGAGATCAGCTTTAGCTGTCCGGTCCACTGGGCTCTCTCCGGTTGGCGGAACCCGGTCTCGGGTCCGCCGGTTGCACATGCCGCCCGGACGTGGTCTCGGCCTTCAGGAAGACCGGGAACGTCCGAACGACGCTTCGCGGCCCTGTCCCCGCGCGTGCCCCTGGAGGCCGCCTCGGGCGAGTTGGTTCAAACCGACACCCCTCCGCGGCCGGGGCCGGGGCGAGGCTTTTCGAATTCGGTCTTCCCCGTCTGTGCAGGCTGGCGGATTAAGCCGGCGAACCGGCACCTGCAGTCTCGGACAGGACATGGCCGGACAAGGCTCCGCGGGGCTCATCGCCCCTGGGATCCTTCCGGCCAGTGCCACCCGGTTGCCCGGGCGACATTTCGAGCGGAAACCGGCCGATCGGCCGTTCTCCTTCCGTGAGGATGAAATGCGTGAGGCGCGGTGTATAGAGCCTAGCAAGCCGCCTGCCAAGGGCCGGAACGCGACTTTTCCGCCGCAGGCAAGGACTTGCGCAGGAGCCTTGCCGCGACCGCATCGCTCGGAGCGGCCCGGGATCCCGGGCTACGCCGCCTCGCGCTCCGGCACGAGCTTGCGCCGCGCGGCCTCCCACCAGCTGCGGTCGCGGGCCTCCTTCGCCTCCGCGGCCTTGGCGGCGTAGAACGAGGCGTTGTGCTCGCCGCGCAGGGCCTCGCGGGTGAAGCGGATCAGGTGGTGGGCGACGAAGCCCATGTTGAACACCGCCTCGATCTGCCCGCGCTTCAGCGCGTAGCCGGCCGCGCTCCAGAACGGCTTGCGGTAGTCGGAGAAGATCCCGACCCGGGTGATGATGTTGAAACCGAGGATCAGGCCGCGGCGCAGGTTGGTGAAGGTGAGCTTGCCGGCCGTCGGCGTCGTAATCCGGTTCGGGTAGGTCACCGCGCACTGGTGCTTGAACCGCTCGAAGATCTTCTCCGGCTCGTAGGCGTGCGCGATCGCGCGGCGCCAGCTGCTCACCACCGAGTCGTGGGGCCGCTTGAACAGGACGTTCGATTCGAGGCTGGCGTCGTGCAGCAGCCGGCCCTCGCGCTCCAGCCGGTCCCAGAGCGGGGTCTTGGGGAGCGCCTGGAGCAGGTTGATGGTCAGGACCGGGATCGCCGAGCGGTCGATGAAGTCGATCAGGTTCTGCTCGGATTTGTCGGTGTCGGAATCGAGGCCCAGGATGATGCCGGAGGTGACCTCCAGCCCGTAGGAATTGAGGGTCTCGATCGCCTCGTACATCGGCACGGCGGCGTTGTGGGTCTTGTCGATGCCCTTGAGCGCCTCCGCCTCCGGCGTCTCGATGCCGACGAACACCGTCATGAAGTTGGCCTGCCGCATCAGCTCGAGGATCTCGGGCTGCTTGGCCATGTTCAGCGTCGCCTCGCAGGCGAACTGGAGCGGGTAGGCGTTCTTCTTCTGCCATTCCACGAGGTGCGGCAGCATCTCGCGGGTCGCCTTGCGATTGCCGATGAAGTTGTCGTCGACGAAGTACACCACGGCCGGATGGCCCGGCTGGCTGACGATGGCGTCGAGCTCCGCGCACATCTGCTCCGGGCTCTTGAGCCGCGGTTGGCGGCCGTAGAGCTGCGGGATGTCGCAGAACTCGCAGCGGTACGGGCAGCCCGAGGAGAATTGCAGCGAGCCGATCAGGTAGCGCTTGAGCGGCGCGCGCTCGTAGGCCGGGGCCGGGAAGTCGGCGAGCGCGAGGCGGTCCTTGGTCTCCAGCACCACCTGGGCGGGCGGGCGCGTCAGGTCGGCATCGAGGCGCGCGACGAGGTCGTCGGTGGCGTCGCCGATCTCGCCGATATGGAGGTAGTCGAAGTCGCCGTACTTCTCCGGGGCGCCCGAGACCGAGGGGCCGCCCAGCACCGTCACCTTGCCGGCCGCGCGGGCGCGGTCGCGGATGTCGTGGATCTGCGGCTCCTGGATGTGCATCCCGGAGACGAACACCGCGTCGGCCCAGGCGAAGTCGGCCGGGCCCGCGCGGCGGATATTCTCATCGATGAACCGGCATTCCCACGCCTCGGGCATGTAGGCCGCGATCAGCAGCAGTCCCTGCGGCGGCATGAACGCCTTCACCCCGCCCATCAACGGGTAGGCGTGGGAGAATGTCCCGAAGGACGGCGTGTAGGCGGGAAAGACGCACAGGATGCGTCGCTTGGAGGTGACCGTCAGGGTGCATCGCATGGCGGCCTATCTAGCACAGCCGCGGCCGTTGGCGCCCCCCTCGGCGGTTAAGAATGGCGTGAGGGACGCGGGCTCAGTGCGGCCGCCGCGGCTTGTCTTCCTGACGTGTCCGGGGCCCTGTTCCGCCGGTCCCCTGCGCACCTGAGACAGGGATGCGCCTCGCCCGGCACCGCCCCACGCCGGAACGGGTGGTGCGCGGCACGACCCGCGCCGGGATCCGGCATCAGCCGCCGCCCCGCGACGCAGAACGCCCGGCCGTTCCCGGCCGGGCGCTCCGCAGCGTCGACGATTCGTCTCGCCTCAGGCGGTCAGGACCGTGTTCGGCTCGACCTTCACGCCCGGGCCCATCGTCGAGGTGACGGCGATGCGCTGGACGTAGGTGCCCTTGGCGCCCGCGGGCTTCGCCTTGGCGACGGCGTCCGCGAAGGCCTTGATGTTCTCGACGAGCTTGTCGGCGTCGAACGAGACCTTGCCGACGCCGGCATGGACGATGCCGGCCTTCTCGACGCGGAACTCCACCGAGCCGCCCTTGGCGCCGGCGACGGCGCCCTTCACGTCCATGGTGACGGTGCCGACCTTCGGGTTCGGCATCAGGCCGCGCGGGCCCAGCACCTTACCGAGGCGGCCGACCAGCGGCATCATGTCCGGGGTGGCGATGCAGCGATCGAAATCGATCTTGCCGCTCTGCACGATCTCGAGGAGGTCCTCGGCGCCGACGATGTCGGCACCCGCCGCCTTGGCGTCGTCCGCCTTGGCGCCGCGGGCGAAGACCGCCACGCGCACCGTCCGGCCGGAGCCGTTCGGCAGGTTGCAGACGCCGCGGACCATCTGGTCGGCGTGGCGGGGATCGACGCCGAGGTTCATCGAGACCTCGACGGTCTCGTCGAACTTCGCGGTCGCCCGCTCCTTCACCAGCTTGATCGCCTCGTCGAGGGGATAGAGCTTGGTGACCTCGATGCCCTCGCGGGCGGCGCGGATGCGCTTGCCTTCCTTAGCCATGATGTCCTCCCTCAGGCCGTGACTTCGAGGCCCATGGCCCGGGCGGAGCCGCGGATCATGGCAACGGCCGACTCGATCGAGTCGCAGTTGAGGTCGGGCATCTTCTTCTCGGCGATCTCGCGCAGCTGCGCCTCCGAGATCTTGCCGACGGTCGGGCCCTTGCCCGGGGTCTTGGAGCCGGAGGCGGGCTTCTTGCCGAGCTTCAGGCCGACGGCCTTCTTGAGGAAGAAGGTGACCGGCGGCTGCTTCATCTCGAAGGTGAAGGAGCGGTCCTGATACGCGGTGATGATCACCGGGATCGGGGTGCCCTTCTCCATCTGCGCGGTCTTCGCGTTGAAGGCCTTGCAGAATTCCATGATGTTGAGGCCGCGCTGACCGAGCGCGGGACCGATCGGCGGCGACGGGTTCGCCGCGCCGGCCGGGACCTGAAGCTTCACGTAGCCCGTGATCTTCTTCGCCATGGGACTGCTCCCAATGAAAATCCGCCCCCACGCGGCCTGAAGCGCGGCGGGTCGGACGGTTGCAGGTCGCGGTGCGAGCCGTGGACCCCGGAGGCGAAGCCGGGCGGTTCTCCCGCGGATGGTGCCGCGTCCTCAGCGGGACGCGGCGGTTTCGCGGCGGCCGCACCCGCTGAGGACGCGGCGGCCGGAAAGGACGGGCGGCCGGAGGGCCGCCGCGATCGGGAGGCTCAGGCCTTCTCGACCTGGGCGTACTCGAGCTCGACCGGCGTGGCGCGGCCGAAGATCGACACCGCCACCTTGAGGCGGGAGCGGGCGTCGTCGATCTCCTCGACGGTGCCGTTGAAGCTGGCGAACGGGCCGTCGGCGACCCGGACGGTTTCGCCGATCTCGAAGGAGATCGAGGGCTTCGGCCGGTCGACGCCCTCGGCGACCTGGCCCTTGATCCGCTCGGCCTCGGCGTCCGGGATCGGCACCGGCTTCGACTTGTCGGCGCCGAGGAAGCCCGTGACCTTCGGGGTGTTCTTGATGAGGTGGTAGACCTCGTCGGTGAGGTCGCACTTCACCAGCACGTAGCCGGGGAAGAACTTGCGCTCAGCGTCGACCTTCCGGCCGCGGCGCACCTCCACGACCTTCTCGGTCGGGACCATCACCTCGTCGAACAGCTCGGTCAGCCCGCGCTGGGCCGCCTGGTCCTTGATGGACTGGGCGACCTTGTTCTCGAAGTTCGAGTAGGCGTGGACGATGTACCAGCGCTTCGACACGGTTCCGTTCAACTCCGACAAGTCCCCGGGGTCACCCCGGTTCGGCGGCGATCCGCCCTCAGACGCCCAGGATCAGGCCGACCACGAAGCGCAGGGCCTGGTCGACGACCGTGAAGAACAGGCTCGCGGCCACGACCATCACGAACACCATGATCGTCGTGATCGTGGTCTCCCGGCGGGTCGGCCACGTGACCTTGCGGGCCTCGTCGCGCACCTGGGCGAAGAACTCGCCCGGCGTGGCGCGCTTCTGTGGCGCGCGGGCGGGGGTCGCGGGCCGGGCGGGCGGCGGATTCGCGGGACCGCGGGCCGCGCCGCGCACCAGGTCCACCTTCTTGGTCGCTTCGTTCGATGCCATGGCGCCAGTGTCTGTGCGTGTTCGGCCCCGAGGCAGAGACCGCATCCGGGAATGCGAATGTCGGCGCCGAGGACCCGGATGGGCCCGCACCGACGGTCGCTTCAGATCTCGGATTGCGCCCGCTCTAGCGCAACTCCCCCGGCTTGTCGACCGGGCCGCCGCGCGGGATCGGGCTGAATGTCTGGCAGGAGTGGAGGGACTCGAACCCGCAACCTCCGGTTTTGGAGACCGGCGCTCTGACCAGTTGAGCTACACTCCTAGCGCACCGCCCAATGCCCCATCGCGGCGCGGCTTGCAAGGGGTCGCGTGCGGGAAGCGGGCGGGTAGCGGCCGGGAAGCGGCACCGGGCAACCCCACGCCCCCCCGAAACGGCAACGCCGGCCCCCGTCGAGACGGGAACCGGCGCCGGAGAGGCGGAGCGGCGCGCGGCGCCGCTCCGGATCGGTTGTCAGTCGTTGATGGCGGCGACGACGCCGGCGCCGACGGTGCGGCCGCCCTCGCGGATGGCGAAGCGCAGCTTCTCCTCCATGGCCACCGGCACGATCAGCGCCACGTCCATGGTCACGTTGTCGCCCGGCATCACCATCTCGGTGCCCTCGGGCAGCGTGCAGATCCCGGTCACGTCCGTGGTCCGGAAGTAGAACTGCGGCCGGTAGTTGGTGAAGAACGGCGTGTGGCGGCCGCCCTCCTCCTTGGTCAGGATGTACGCCTCGGCCTTGAACTTCGAGTGCGGCTTCACCGAACCCGGCTTGCACACGACCTGGCCGCGCTCCACGTCCTCGCGCTTCGTGCCGCGCAGCAGCACGCCGACGTTGTCGCCCGCCTGGCCCTGGTCGAGCAGCTTGCGGAACATCTCGACGCCCGTCACCGTCGTCTTGGTGGTCGCCCGGATGCCGACGATCTCGACCTCCTCGCCCACCTTCACGATGCCGCGCTCGACGCGACCCGTCACCACCGTGCCGCGGCCCGAGATCGAGAACACGTCCTCGATCGGCATCAGGAACGGCATGTCGATCGGACGCTCCGGCTGCGGGATGTAGGCGTCCACCGTCGCCATCAGCGCCAGCACCGCCTCCTTGCCGATCTTCGGCTCCTTGTCCTCAAGCGCCATCAGCGCCGAGCCCTTGGTGATCGGGATGTCG
Organism: Methylobacterium sp. NMS14P; assembly: GCF_028583545.1. Taxonomy (NCBI): domain Bacteria; kingdom Pseudomonadati; phylum Pseudomonadota; class Alphaproteobacteria; order Hyphomicrobiales; family Methylobacteriaceae; genus Methylobacterium; species Methylobacterium sp. NMS14P. The sequence goes on from NZ_CP087106.1 coordinate 4,302,958, forward strand.
TCGCCCGGGAAGTCGTACTTCGACAGCAGCTCACGCACCTCGAGCTCGACCAGCTCCAGGAGCTCCTCGTCGTCGACCATGTCGACCTTGTTGAGGAACACCACCAGCGCCGGCACGCCGACCTGACGGGCCAGCAGGATGTGCTCGCGGGTCTGCGGCATCGGGCCGTCGGCCGCCGACACCACCAGGATCGCGCCGTCCATCTGCGCCGCGCCCGTGATCATGTTCTTCACGTAGTCGGCGTGGCCGGGGCAGTCCACGTGCGCGTAGTGGCGGTTCTGCGTCTCGTACTCCACGTGCGCCGTCGAGATCGTGATCCCGCGCGCCTTCTCCTCAGGAGCCTTGTCGATCTGGTCGTAGGCCGTGAACGTCGCCCCGCCCGTCTCGGCCAGAACCTTCGTGATCGCCGCCGTCAGAGACGTCTTGCCGTGGTCAACGTGCCCGATCGTGCCAATGTTGCAGTGCGGCTTGGTGCGGGAGAACTTTTCCTTGCCCATGATTCCCATTCCTGCGGCGGGGACCACGCAAGGGCCCCGAATCCTGGTCAGCCGCCCCGAAGTTCCGACAGGGGCGAAAAACGCGGTCCGCTTAGAGGGTCGGCCGCCAGGGATCAAGCTCCGCGGCGCGCGGGGGCCCGATGACGGGCCCCGCTGTCAAGCGGCGGTGCAGAGTCTTGAACCTCGAAACATCAATCGCAGGCAGTATCCGCGCCGCTTTCGCGCCACAGTGTGGCTTCGCGGGCATAGCGGGATCCGTGCGGCCGAGCTTAAGTGGGGACAACAACGCGCCACCTCGGACCCCCGCCATGATGAAGAAGTTCCTCCTCGCCACCGCCGCCACGGCCCTGGTCACGACGGCCGCCTCCGCCGCCGACCTGCCGCGCCGCGCCGCGCCGCCGCCGGTCTTCACGCCGGTGCCGGTCTTCACCTGGACGGGCTTCTACGCCGGTCTCGAGTCGGCCTACACCTTCACCGATCGTGAGCGCATCACGACCGTCGGCGTCCAGCCCGGCAACGCCACCAACGTCGCCCTCGGCCGTCGCCCGTTCGCGACCTCGACCTCGCAGGACGGCTTCGCCAACATCGGCGGCACCGCCGGCTACAACTACCAGTTCACGCCGGGCGCCGGCATCGTCGTCGGTCTGGCCAACAGCATCGACTGGACGGACATCACTAAGAACCGGGTCGTGCTCGGCACCGGCAACGTCGCCGGCGGCCCGCCGAACATCAGCCAGTTCCGCCAGAGCCTCGACTGGCTCGGCACCCTCACCGGCCGCGTCGGCTACGCGTTCGACCGCGTCCTGGTCTACGGGATGGGCGGTCTCGCCTACGGCAACGTGTTCCACGACGCCAACTTCTACACCCCGGGCGGCCGCCTGCAGTTCGCCGGCCGCTACGACGACTTCAAGATCGGCTTCGCCTACGGCGGCGGCATCGAGTTCGCGCTGCCGACCGACAGCTTCCTGAACACCTTCGCGCTCGGCCGCTACATCGGCATCAAGTACGACGCCATCACGGTGAAGGCCGAGTACCTGCACTACGACCTCGGCAGCCAGAACGTGCTCGTCGGCGCGGTCCCGGGCGTGGGCACCGGCGCGTACATCTCGCGCTTCCGCACCGAGGGCAGCATCGTCCGCGCCGGCTTCAACTACAAGTTCGGCGGCCTCTGAGTCCGTCGACGCTGGGGTTTCCCGGCGGATCCATGCGAGGGCGGGTGCCGGTGTCGGCGCCCGCCCTTTCTCGTTGCCCGTCCGAGGCTCCGCGCCGACGCGCCCCGGACGGCGCCCGCCTCAGCAGGCGCGCAGATGCGCGACTAGCCGCGCGGCCGCCTCGTCCGCGGCGCCGGTATTGAGGATCGTCAGGTCCGCGGTGACGCGGCCCTCGCGGGCGAGACGCGCGGCCAGATCGCCGTCCTGCGCGCGTCCGCGGGCGGCGATGCGCCGCGCCAGGACCTCGGGCGGCGCCGTGATCTCGACGACGCTCACCCGGGGGCCGGCCTCCCGCGCCCGGGCGACGACGCGGCGCGAGACGTTGCAGACCACCACGTGGCCGTCGGCGACCCGCCGGCCAGCGGCCTCCGGGAGCGCGTAGCCGAGGCCGTGGGCGCGCCAGCTCAGGGTGAAACGGCCGGCCGCGCAGCCCTCGGCGAAGGCGGCCTCGTCGATCTCGTCGTTGTCCTCGTCGGCCGAGGGCGGCCGGGTGACGAGGCGGCGCGGGAAGACGTAGCGCGGATCGCCGGCCAGGCTCGCCCGGGCGAGCCGGAGCAGCGTATCCTTGCCGGCCCCGCTCGGGCCGACCACGAGGACGAGGCAGCCCGGCATCAGGCGACGCGCCGGCCGGCGCGCCAGACCTCGCGGACCACCGGCACCCCCTCGGCCCGCTGCACGCGCACGAGATCGGCCCGCAATCCGGGCGCGAGCGCGCCGCGATCGGTCAGGCCGGTGGCGCGGGCGGGGTTGCTCGTGACGGTGGCGAGCGCCTCGGGCAGCGTGATCGCGGGCGCCTGCTCGGGCAGCCGGAAGGCCGCCATCAGCAGGCTCGCCGGCACGTAGTCCGACGAGAGGATGTCGAGGTGCCCGGCCTCGGCCAGCGCCAGGGCGGCCACGTTGCCGGAATGCGAGCCGCCGCGGATCAGGTTCGGCGCGCCCATCATCACGGTGATTCCCTGCCGGTGCGCGGCCTCGGCCGCCTCCAGGGTGGTGGGGAACTCGGCCAGCCGCACGCCCTCGCCGACGGCGAGGTCGACGTCGGCCAGGGTGGTGTCGTCGTGGCTCGCGAGCGGGATGCCCATCTCGCGGGCGAACTGGACGAGGGCGGGCCGGTTCTTCGCGTTGAGCGCCCGTCCGTCGCGGACCTTGCGCTCGGTGTTGGCGCGGATCTCCTCCATCGGCCGGCCGCCCCGGGTGGCGTAGGTGTAGTACTTCTCCATGTCGCGGAACTGCCGCTGGCCGGGCGTGTGGTCCATCAGCGAGATCAGCCCCACCGGGTAGCGGGCCGTGAAATCTGCCACGGTGTCGAGCACGTCCAGGGAGGGCAGCTCGCAGCGCAGGTGCGTGAAGTGCTCGGCCCGGAACAGGTCCCCGGCCCGCGCGGCGGCGATGGCGCCGGCGAGCTGCTCCAGCTCGGCGCCGAGGCCGCTGCCGTCCGGGTCGCTGCCGGCGCGGAGCGAATCGAACACCGTGGTGATGCCCGAGGCGGTGATCTGCGCGTCGTAGGCCAGGACGGCGCCGAGGGGGTGCCAGCGCACCTTCGGGCGCGGCGCGAAATGGCTCTCCAGATGGTCGGTGTGCAGCTCGATCAGGCCGGGAATCAGGTGGTCGCCGCCGAGATCGAGGCCGCGCGCGGGCGGGCGCCCCTCGCCGATCTCGGCGATCGCCCCGTCCGACACCGCGAGCCAGCCGCGCTGCACCCGGTCCGGCAGGACCAGGGTCGCGTTCTCGAGGATGAAGTCGTCCATCGTGAAGATCCTCAGGCTGCCCGGGCGCGCGGCGCGAAGCGGGTGACATCGACCACCCGGGTCGCCACAGCGTCGCGCATCTCGCTGTCGTGGAAGATGCCGAGCACGCCGGCCCCGCCCCGGAGCTTCTCGCGCACGAGCTCGGCCACCACGGCGCGGTTCTCCGCGTCCAGGGAGGCGGTGGGCTCGTCGAGGAGCAGGAGCGGCCGGTCGGCGATCAGGCCCCGGGCGATGTTGACCCGCTGCTGCTCGCCGCCCGAGAAGGTCGCGGGCGGCAGGCCCCAGAGCCGCTCCGGCAGGTTCAGCCGGGCGAGCAGGGCCTCGGCCCGCGCCCGCGCCGCCGCTTCGGGCAATCCGCCCTCGCGGCCGGCGGCCTCGACGACGTCGAGGGCCGAGACCCGCGGGATCACCCGGAGGAACTGCGACACGTAGGCGATCACCCGCGCCCGCAGCGCCAGGACCGCCCGCGGATCGGCCCGGACGACGTCCACGACCGTGTCGCCGTCGCGGACCAGGATCGCGCCGCCGTCGCAGCGATAATTGCCGTAGGCCATCTTCAGCAGCGAGGATTTTCCCGCGCCGGACGGGCCGCCGAGCACCACGCACTCGCCGGGCTCCACCGACAGGCTCACGCCGCCGACCACCGGCAGCACGACGCCGCCGCGCAGGTGCAGGGTAAAGCTCTTGGCGACGTCCTGGAAGGTCAGTAGCGCGGTCATGCGGCGAGCACCGAGGCGACGAGGAGCTGGGTGTAGGCGTGCTCGGGATCGTCGAGCACGCGGTCGGTGAGGCCGGTCTCGATCACCCGGCCGGCGCGCATGACCATGATCCGGTGCGAGAGGAGCCGCGCCACCGCGAGGTCGTGGGTGACGATGATCACCGCGAGCCCCAGCTCGGCCGAGAGGCGGCGGATCAGGTCGAGGAGCCGGGCCTGGACCGAGACGTCGAGGCCGGAGGTCGGCTCGTCCATCAGCACCAGGCGGGGGCCGGTGACGAGGTTCCGGGCGATCTGCAGGCGCTGGCGCATGCCGCCGGAGAAGCGCGTCGGCGGGTCGTCGATCCGGTCGGCGGCGATCTCGACGCGGCCGAGCCAGTCGAGGGCCTGGGCGCGGATCTGCCCGTAGTGGCGGTCGCCGAGCCCCATCAGCCGTTCGCCGACATTCCCGCCGGCCGAGACCGCCATGCGCAGGCCCTGGGCCGCGTCCTGGCGGACGAACCCCCACTCGGTGCGCATCAGCGCCCGGCGCCCGGCCTCGCTCAGAGTGCCGAGGTCGCGCAGCGCGCCGTCGCGCGTCCGGTAGGCGACCGTCCCGGAATCGGGCGCCAGCTCGGTGGCGATGAGGGAGAGCAGCGTCGACTTGCCGGAACCGGACTCGCCCACGATCGCCAGCACCTCGCCGGGAACGAGGTCGAACGACACGTCGGCGCAGGCGAGGCGGGCGCCGTAGCGCTTGGTCAGGCCGCGGACCTGAAGCAGGGATTCGCTCATCGGGTCGCCTCCGCGGCGTCGGGCAGGAAGGGGGGATCAAGGCGGAAGCTGTAGCCGTAGCGCTCGAAGCCGAGGCTCTCGTAGAAGGCGTGGGCCGGCTTGGCGTCGACGTTCGACGACAGGGCGAGCTTGTAGCAGCCCCGCGCCTCGGCGAGCCGGGCCGCCTCGTGGATCATCGCCCGGCCGTGGCCGCCGCCGCGGTGCCGGGACGAGACCACGACGCTCTCGATGAGGGCCGACGGCGTGCCCCAGTGGGCGATGTTGTCGAGGATGACGAGGCAGAAGGTGCCGACGACCGCGCCGTCGCGTTCGGCCACGTAGAGCCCGTAATCGGGATAGGTCGCGAGCCGGTCGAGGAGCGCCCCGGCCTGCTCCAGGGTCGCCACCCGCCCGCCGTTCAGCTCGGCGTAGAGCTCGAGGATCGCGGGGAGGTCGGGCTTCCCGGCCCGGCGGACCGTGAGGTCGCTCACGCCGCGTCTCATGTCGCGTCTCATGCCGCGTCCCCCGTGCCGACATGGCCGTCCGCGCGACGCCCCTCGCAATGGTCGGTATCCGAGCACACGAACATCCGCCTTCCGGCATCGTCGAGCAGCATCTCGTCGAGATAGACGCCCTCGGCGCCGCACAGGGCGCAGGGCTGGTCGAAGTGCTGCACCCGGAACGGGTGGTCCTCGAAATCGAGGCTGCGCACCCGCGTGTAGGGCGGCACCGCGTAGATCCGCCGCTCGCGGCCCGCGCCGAAGAGCTGGAGCGCGGGGCAATCGTCCATCTTGGGATTGTCGAACTTGGGCGTCGGCGACGGGTCCATCACGTAGCGGCCCGCCACCTCCACCGGGTACGCGTAGGTGGTGGCGATGTGGCCGTGGCGGCTGATGTCCTCGTAGAGCTTCACGTGCATGGCGCCGTACTCGGCCAGCGCGTGGAGCTGGCGCGTCTCGGTCTCGCGGGGCTCGAGGAAGCGCAGGGGCTCGGGGATCGGCACCTGATAGACCAGCGTCTGCCCCTCGGTGAGCGGCGTCTCGGGGATGCGGTGGCGGGTCTGGATCACCGTCGCCTCCGCGGTGCGGGTGGTGGTGGCCACCCCGGAGGTCTTGGCGAAGAAGCGGCGGATCGAGACCGCGTTGGTGGTGTCGTCGGCGCCCTGGTCGATGACCTTGAGCACGTCCGAGCGGCCGAGGATCGCGGCCGTCACCTGCACGCCGCCGGTGCCCCAGCCGTAGGGCATCGGCATCTCGCGGGAGGCGAAGGGCACCTGGTAGCCCGGCACCGCGATGGCCTTGAGGATGGCCCGGCGGATCATCCGCTTCGTGCCCTCGTCGAGATAGGCGAAGTTGTAGCCCGATTCGCTCTCCGGGCGGTGCGCGATCGCGGCGCTCATTCGGCGGCCTCCTGCATCTCGACGGCGTCGGACCTGCGCTCGAACTCGGCGCGTAGCCGGCGAACAAGTTCCAGCTCGGCCTGGAAGTCGACGTAGTGGGGCAGCTTCAGGTGCTCGACGAAGCCGGTCGCCTGGAGGCTGTCGCAGTGGGCCAGGACGAATTCCTGGTCCTGGGCCGGGCTCGCCACCGGCTCGCCCAGCTCCTCCGCGCGGAGCGCCCGGTCGACCAGGGCCATCGCCATCGCCTTGCGCTCGCTCTGCCCGAAGCTCAGCCCGTAGCCGCGGGTGAACTGGGGCGGGACCGCCCCCGAACCCTTGAACTGGTTGACCATCTGGCACTCGGTGAGCCGCACGCGGCCGAGCGGCACCGCGAAGCCCAGCTCCTCGGGCACGAACTCGACCGCGACCTCCCCGACCCGGATCTCGCCGACGAACGGGTGGGTGCGGCCGTAGCCGCGCTGCGTCGAGTAGGCGAGGCCGAGCACGAAGCCCTCGTCGCCCCGGGCGAGCGCCTGGAGGCGCAGGGCCCGGTCGGCGGGGTAATCCACCGGCTCGCGGGTGAGGTCGCCCGCGGGCGCGCCGTCGTCCCGGGGCGAGGGCTCGATCAGGCCGTCCCGGGCCAGCAGGTCGGTGACGCGCGGGCAGGTGCCGGCATCGGCGCGCGGCTCGGCCTCGGCGGCGGCCTCGGACGCGGTGTCGGACGCCGTTTCGGCCGCGAGCGCGAAGTCGACCAGACGGTGGGTGTAGTCGAAGGTCGGCCCGAGCACCTGCCCGCCGGGCAGGTCCTTGAAGGTCGCGGAGATCCGGCGCTCGACCGCCATGGCCCCGGTGTCGACCGGCACGGAGGCGCCGAAGCGCGGCAGCGTGGTCCGGTAGGCGCGGACCAGGAACACCGCCTCGACCACGTCGCCGCGCGCCTGCTTGAGCGCCAGCGCCGCGAGGTCCGGATCGTAGAGCGAGCCCTCGGTCATGACCCGGTCGACGAGCAGCGCCATCTGCGCGCGGATCTGCGCCACCGAGAGTTCGGGCAATGCGGGGTCGCCCCGGCGGGTCTCGGCGAGGAGCCGATGGGCGTTGTCGATGGCGGCCTCGCCGCCCTTCACGGCCACGTACATGGGTCAGGCCTCCGTGACCGTCGTGGAGCGCGGCAGACCGGCCACGCGGCCGGGCGCGGCGAGAATCAGGTCGACGCCGAGGGGGAAGCCCGCGCGGTTCTCCGCGAGCTGTGCCACGAACCCCTCTGGCAGGGGTTCCGGCGCGATCCGGGCGGTCCCCCGGATGCCGGGGCCGGACAAGTGCAGCCCCTCCCCCTCCGCGAGCGCGTCGAGGGCGAGCACCAGGGTCGTGGCGGTGTCGGGATAGGCCGGCGTCCCGGGGGCGAATCGGCTCAGCGGCGGGCAGCGCGCGGGCTCTCGGACCAGCGCGAAGGCCGCCGCGGCCGGGTCGTCGGTGAGCGGCGCGCCGGTGTGGAAGCGCAGGTATTCCGCGACCTCCGGCGCCGCGGCGAGGGCCGGATCGAGCCAGACCGGCGTGTCGGCGTCGGTGAGCGTCAGCGCGACGGCGGCGAGTTCCGGCGTCAGGGGCGCGGGCGGCGCGAGGCCCGGCGCGAGGGGCCGGACGCGGCCGGGGCGGGCGAGGGCGTCCATCACGGCGCGGAACGTGTCCTGCGCGTCGTGGACCGGGTCGGCGAAGCCGGGGGCGAGCATGCTCAATCCTCTCCGCGGGCGAGGGTCAGGAAATCGACCCGGGTGGCGGCCGTGCGCCGGGCCGCCCGCGCGCGGTGCTCCGCGAGCCGCCGGGCGGCGGGTTCCAGCGCGGCCTCGACCCGGGCGCGCCGGCCGGGATCCTGCCAGAGGGCGTCGAGGATGGCGGCGAGCCGCGCCTTCGCGCGGTCGCGGCCGAGATGGTAGGCGAAGCCCGCCGGACCGTCCGCGAGGCGGATGGCGGCCCGCGTCACGCTGACCTCGCCGAAGTTGAACGGGCGCCCGTCGCCGCCGATCCGGCCCGAAGCCATCACGAGGCCGGTCTCGGGCGGGCGCAGGTCCGCGGCGGCGGGCGCGTCGAGGCCTGACACGGCCGCCTCCAGATCCGCGCGGCTCGCCTCGGCACAGAGGGCCATGACGGCTTGGCGCGCCGCGGTCTCGCCCTCGGATCCCGGATGTCTCGGGGTCGTCGTCATCGCGAATCCCTTCGTCGCTCGGTTGTCTAGGTGTATAGACAACTGGCGTGCGCCGCACAAATGAAGTTTGGATGACAGGATGGATGCGCAGGAGCAGGCGGCCGGCCTTGTCCGGGGCGAGGGGCTGACGGCGTGGCGGCAGATCGCCGACGCGCTCACGGCCGAGATCGCGGCGGGGCGCTACGCGCCGGGACAGCAGCTCCCCGCCGAGGCCGCCCTGGCGGCGCGGTTCGCGGTGAACCGGCACACGGTGCGGCGCGCCCTCGCGGCCCTCGCGGAGGGCGGACTCGTGCGCGCCAGCCAGGGCCGGGGCACCTTCGTGGAGGAGGCGCCGCTCGCTTACCCGATCGGGCCGCGGACGCGCTTCTCCGAGATCGTCGCCGGGGCGGGGCGCGAGGCCTGGGGCGACCTCGTCGCCGCGACCACGGTCCCGGCCGGGCCCGAGCAGGCGGCCTCCCTGGCCCTCACCCCCGGCGCGCCGATCCTGGAGCTGCTGACCGTCCACCGGGCGGATGGCGCCCCGCTCTCGACGGCGCTGACCTGGCTGCCGCTGCCGCGCTTCGCGGGCTTCGCCGAGGCCTACGCGGCGCGCGGCTCGATCACCCGGGCCTTCGCGACCTGCGGCGTCCACGACTACACCCGGCTCTCGACGCGGATCCGGGCCCGCCCCGCGGATCCCGCGGAGGCGCAGCGCCTCGACATCGCGCCGGGGCGGGTCGTGCTGGTGGTGTCGAGCGTCAACATCGATCCCGCCGGCGTGCCGATCCAGGCGAACCGCACCCTGTTCGCCGCCGACCGCGTGGAGCTGGTCATCGGGGGATGATGCGGCGTCCGCGCGATGGCCGCGCGACGGCCTCGGCACTTCGTCCTCGCGAGCGGAGCGAAGCAATCCAGGGCAGCGCGACCCTGGGTCATCGCGCTCCGCTCGTGATGACGGAGAGCCGAGGCGCCCGTCAGCGCATCGCGGGCCCGATGATCGCCCGGCGCAGGCGGGTCGAGACCCAGTCGATCGCCGCCACGGTCACGAGGATCATCAGCACCAGGAAGGCGACCTGCTGCAGCTCCAGCACGCGGATCAGCTCGGTGAGGTACTGGCCGATGCCGCCCGCGCCGACGATGCCGATGATCGTCGCCGAGCGGGTGTTCGACTCGAAGAAGTACAGGACCTGGCTCGCCAGCACCGGCAGCACCCCGGGGATCAGCCCGAAGCGGATGCGGTGGAGCGCCGAGCCGCCCGAGGCGACGACGCCCTCGCCCGCCCGCTTGTCGCAGGTCTCGATCGCCTCCGAGAACAGCTTGCCGAGCGCCCCGAAATCCGAGCACGCGATCGCGAGCGCCCCCGCGAACGGGCCCAGGCCGACGACGTTGATCCAGATCAGCGCCCAGATCAGCACGTCGACCGAGCGCATCACGTCGAGGCCGCGGCGGACCGCGAACCGCGCGAACGGGTTGGGCACGACGTTCCGGGCCGCCAGGAACGCCACCGGGAAGGCGAGGATCGCCGCCGTCAGCGTGCCCAGGAAGGCGATGCCGAGGGTCTCGCCGAGCGCGTGCAGGAAGGTCCAGAACTGACCCTCCGGCGATGGCGGCAGCATCAGCATCGCGAAGGTGCCGAGCCGCCCGAGCCCGTGGAGGATCCGCGCCACCGAGAAGTCGAGGCGCCAGTATCCGAACGCCGCGAGCCCGACCAGGACGACGAGCAGGGCGGCGAGCCGCGCCCGCCCCGGCCAGTCGGTGCGGAACTTCGCGGGGTAGCGCGCGCGCAGGCGGGCGAGGTCGGCCCGGGCCGCCGCCCGCAGGGCCTCGGGACGCGCGCTCATCGGGCCTGCTCCGCGCCGAGCAGGCGGTGGCGGACCCGCTCGGTGGCGAGGTCGATGCAGAAGACGGTCAGGATGATCAGCACGAGGATCGCGCTCACGTCCGCGTAGTAGAAGTTGCGGATCGCCACGAGGAATTCCTGGCCGATGCCGCCGGCGCCGACGAAGCCCATCACCCCGGCGCCGCGCACGTTGATCTCGAAGCGCAGCAGCGCGTAGGAGGCGAAGTTCGACAGAACCTGCGGTAGGACCGCGAAGCGCACCGTCTGGACCCAGGTCGCGCCCGAGGCCGACAGGCCCTCGACGGGCCGCATGTCGATGTTCTCGACCACCTCGGAGAACAGCTTGCCGAGCGCGCCCGTAGTGTGGATCGCGATGGCGAGCACGCCCACCATCGGGCCGAGGCCGAAGGCGATCACGAAGATCAGCGCGAACACCACCTCGGGGACGGTGCGGCACAGCTCCAGGAGGCGCTTGGCGCCGACGCGCAGCAGGCGCGACCGCACGAGGTTGGCGGCGGCCACGAAGCTGAGGGCGAAGCCCGCCAGCCCGCCGAGCAGCGTGCCGAGATAGGCCATGAGCAGGGTCTCGCCCAGCAGGCCGAGCCATTTGGGCAGCCCCCAGTACCAGGCGCGGACGTCCTCGAGCGGGTGCTCGAGGCCGATCGGCGGCAGGATCTGCTGGATGTAGGCGGTGAACTTGCCGATGTTCTCGGCGAAGACCAGCGGCCGCACCTCGGCGATCAGGCCGGCGACCACGGCGAGCGCCGCCACCAGGGCGAAGCCCGCCAGCGTGCGGCGGCGGGCCTCGCCGGTCGCCGCCGCGTAGAGGCCGGAGAGGGCGGCTGCCCGCTCCGGCGACAGGGGTGTCGGACCGCGCAAGGCGGGCGGCTCCGGATCAGGACTTCCGGCGCTGCTCGTCGTTGAACCGCAGCATGTCGATGATCGGCTGGTAGTCCTTGAGGGTCACCGGCGTGAGATCCTGGTCCTTGCCGTCGGAGAGCCGGTCGAACGCGGCCTTGTCGGCCTTCGGCAGGGCCACGAAGGCGTCGCGGATCTTGGCCTTCAGGTCGTCCGGCAGGCTGGCCAGCACGGCGAAGGGCCCCTCCGGCAGGAAGTCGGACTTGAACACGATCCGGAAGTCCGACTGCTGCATCGGCGTGCCGTCGGGCTTCTTGAGCATGCCCTTGGCGGCCATGCGGGTGACCATCGTGTCGGTCTCGGAATTCCACAGGTTGGCGGCGGCGTCGGCCGTGCCCTGGGTGAGCGCCAGCACGGCGTTCTCGTGGCTGCCGGCGTAGAAGGTCTTGCCGAAGAACTTCTCGACGTCGTAGCCGGCCCGCTTCAGGAAGAAGCGCGGCGCCTGGTTGCCGGAGGTCGAGTTCGGATCGACCAGCGCGAGGTTCTTGCCCTTGAGATCCTCGACGGTCTTGTAGGGGCTGGAGGCCAGCACGTAGACCACCGAATAGTAGCCCGAGGCGCCGGTCTCGTGCTTCTGGTTGACGATCGGCTCGATCTTCACGCCGGTCATCACGGACCTGGCGAACGAGGCCGGCCCGTACCACGCGATCTGGATGTTGCCGGCGCGCTGGCCCTCGATCACGGCGGCGTAGTCGCTCGCCACCCGCAGCTTCACCGGCACGCCCAGCGTCTTGGTCAGGTAGGCGGTGAGCGGCGCCCAGCGGTCGGCCGTGCCCGAGGCGTTCTCGGCCGGGATCACGCCCAGCGTCAGCTCCGGAAACTGGGCCTTCCAGTCCTGGGCGGCGGCCGGCAAGCCGAGGAGGGCGAGGGCCGTGGCGGCGGCGGCGAGGGTGCGTCGGGTGATCATCGGGTCGTCCTTCGTGGCGTCGGCGAGGTTCGGCCGGCCGGAGGCCGGTCGGGCGTTTCCAAAGCGGCGTTCGTTGGCGGCTTCTGTTGGGGCCCGAGGCCCGGATCAGGCGCCGAGGGCGGCCTCGCGGACCGGCCGCGCCGGCACGAGACCGGGCCGGCCCGGCATCGCGGCCCGCTGCTCCGCCTCGCGCTGCGCGGAATCGTCCAGCACCTCGCCGGCCTCCAGGCCGTAGAGCCGGCGCGCCACGTCCTCGGTGAGGTCGAAGGGGCCGCCCTCGAACACGACCCGCCCGGCCGCGAGGCCGACGAGGCGGTCGCAGTAGGCGCGGGCGAGGTCGAGGGAGTGCAGGTTGCACAGCACCGTGATGCCGTAGCGCCGGTTCACGTCGGCGAGCGCGTCCATCACGAGCCGGGTGTTGCGCGGGTCGAGGGAGGCGACCGGCTCGTCGGCGAGCAGGATCTCGGGCTCCTGCACGAGGGCGCGGGCGATGGCGACGCGCTGCTGCTGCCCGCCCGACAGGCCGTCGGCCCGCTGGCCGGCGAACTCGCCCATGTCGAAGCTCTCCAGGGCGGCGAGGGCCATGGCCCGGTCCTCGGCGGACCATTGCCGGAGCAGGGAGCGGTGGGTCGGCACGTGGCTGAGGCGCCCCATCAGCACGTTGGTCATGACGTCGAGCCGGCCGACGAGGTTGAACTGCTGGAAGATCATGGCGCAGCGGGTGCGCCACTCGCGCAGCGGGCGGCCGCGCAGGGTCGTCACCTCGCGGCCGTCGTGGAGGATGCGCCCCGAACTCGGATCCGCCAGCCGGTTGATAAGGCGCAGCAGCGTGGACTTGCCGGCGCCCGACCGGCCGATCACCCCGACGAAGCTGCCGGGCTCGATCCGGAGCGACACGCCGTCGACGGCGCGCCGGTCGCCGTACTGGCGCGTGAGATCCTCGATAACCAGCATGCAACCATCCGCCGCGGAATGGCCGCACGTAGACGCCGGTTTGACGACGATTGGATGACGTATTCGAGACGATTATATTTGCCGGCGCAGCATCTCGGTTTTATCGATAGCCGACTTAATCTTCGTGGCGCTCCAGGAATGCTTCGATCGGCAGACCGCGGAAATCCGGCAGCGCCCGGCGCAGGCGCTCGTGGTCCCAGTCCCACCAGGCGAGGCGCATCAGGCGGGCGGCGATCGCTTCGGGGAAGCGGTGCCGGACCGGCTTGGCGGGATTGCCGACGACGATCGTGTAGGGCTCCACGTCGCGGGTGACGATGGCGCCCGCCCCCACCACGGCGCCGGTGCCGACGGTGCGCCCGGGGAGGACGACCGCGCCGTGACCGATCCAGACATCGTGGCCGATCGAGACCGGGCTCGCCCGGCGCCGGTCGAAGAAGGCGGGCTCGTCCGATTCCTCCGGCCAGTAGGCGCGCGCCCGGTAGGTGAAGTGCGCCTGGGAGGCGCGCTCCATCGGGTGGTTGCCGGGATTGATCCGCACGCCGGCGGCGATCGAGCAGAACTTGCCGATCGCGGTGTAGATGACCTCGCCGTCCTGGCCGATGTAGGAATAGTCGTCGAGGACGGTCTCGGTGAGGCGGGTGCGGGCGCCGACCTCGGTGTAGCGGCCGAGGCGGCTGTCGACGACCCGGGCGCTCGGATCGAGCGCCGGTTCGAGGCCGAGGGGACGGTCAACCACGGGCATCTCCGAAGGGCAGGCGCGCCAGGAGCCGGAACGGCCCCGACCCGTCCTGGGTCAGGAGGCTGACGGCGTCGATCCGCAGGGGCTCCGGTCCGGCGGCGGCGTAGGCCTCGGACAGGCGCCGGTGCCAGCGGTCGCGCTCCGCCTCCGGCAGGGCGTCGGTCAGGGTCATGTGGAAGCGGAAGGCCTCGAACACGTACGGGTAGCCCCAGCGGTCGAGCAGCGCGCGGCCGCGCGGGTCGAGGCGCTCCGGGCGGCGCTTGGCGCGCTCGGCCTCGGTGAGCGGCGCCCGGAACGGGTCGAGGGCGGCGACGCACTCGGCGGCGAGGAGCCCGAGTTCCGGCGGCGGGGCCTCCGGTACCAGGGCGAGGAACGGCCCGAGGGCGGCGACCCGGAGCGGGCCCATCGCCACCGGCGGGTGCGCGGCCGCGAGGGCGCGGGCCGCGGCGACGAGGTCGGCCTCCCCGGTGCCCGGGGCGAGGCGCAGCGGCGCCTTGAGGGTGGCGTGGAACCCGTAGACCCGCGCGCCCGCCGTGACGGGTGCGAGATCGCCGAGACCCTCCGGGTGCGGGACCGGCAGCCCGGAGACGTTGTCGGTGCCCAGGATCGCCCGGCCGAAGGCTTCGAGGCGCGAATCCGGGGCGGGCAGCCAGTAGAGGGCGTAGCGGCGCGACACGTCAGGGCCTCCGATCGCCGTGCGGTCAGGCCGTCGGCGCGTAGGTGCGCGCGTCGGCGGCCCGCCGGGGGCGCACGTCCATGGCGTTGCCCCGCCACACGATGGCGCTCCGCATCCAGGCGCCGACCCAGATCGCCGGGATCAGGACGTCGCGCGCCAGGAACGCCGCCAGCATGCGGGGCGAACGGTGCCAGCCCGCACGGGCCGCGAGCCGGTGCTCGGCGGCATAGCACAGGGCGGCGAGGCCGGCAGCGCCGGCCAGGCCCGCGAGGCTTCCGGCCCAGAGGGCGACCAGGAGCGCCGGCAGCAGGACGCCGCTGCCGATCTCGGGGGCGAAGAACAGCGGGAAGGTCACGCGGCGCAGGCGCGCCCAGCGCAGCTGCCGCGACCAGACCTCCCGGAAGCCGCGCGGGCCGAGCGGCTGCTCGAACGGGCTCGCCACGAGGTGGACCCGCTTGCCGGCGGCGCGCACGAGCTTGGTGGCGGCCGCGTCCTCGGCGATCTCGGCCGCCAGCGCCTGGAGCCCGCCCTGCGCCTCCAGGAAGGGCTTGTGCCAGAGCATGCTCTTGCCCTGCGCGAAGCCCAGCCCGAAGGCCTCGGCGGCGTATTGCCAGCGCGCCTGCAGGGTGTTCAGGAAGGCGCACTCCACCTCCGCCATGAAGCTGCCGGGGCGGGCGCCGGCCGGGGTGGAGCAGACGAGGCCGGTCTCCGCGCGCCACGCCGCCTGGAGCTGCTGGAGGTAGTCCGGCGGCATGGCCACGTTGGAATCGGCGAGCACCACCCAGTCGTGGGCGGCGGCGCGCCAGCCGCGCAGGCAGTTGTTGAGCTTCGGGTTCGCGCTGACGCGCTCGTCGCCGAGGATCAGGCGGGCGGGCACGCGCGGGTGGGTCTCGATCAGGCGCTCCACCATCGGCACGATCGGGTCGGCCGGGTCGGCCACGCAGAAGATCAGCTCGTAGGCCGGGTAGTCGAGGCGGAAGCTGCGGACGAGCATCTCCTCGCTGTAGGCCTCGACCCCGCGCAGGGGTCGGACCAGGGAGACGGGCGCGCCGTCCGGGAACCGCGACGGGCCGTGATCCCGGCCGAGGCGCCGGGCCGCGACGGCGATGCTGCCGATCTGGACGAGGGCCAGGAGCGCGCCGAGGGACAGGGCCGGCATCGTGGCGTCAATCATGCGGATCCCTCGTGCGATCGGGCGAGCGGTCCGGTCCGCTAGCGGCCCGACCGCGTCAGGCGTGTGACAGCGGCGCCCGACGCTCTCGGACACGCTCGCCGACGCGCGGCGTCGCGGGCCGTCACCCAACCGTCACCGCGCGGTTTTAATCCCCGTTCACCACGAAAGATTCCGCGCGAGGGTTCATGTCCGATTCCGCCGTGATGCCGTCGGGGGCGGTGGGAGACCGGCAGGCGGGCGGCCCGCGCCTCGACCACGGGATGCATCTCGGCGGGGTGGTCGCGTTCCTCCTCGTCCTGGTGGCGGGCCTCGGCTACGCGGTGGTGAGCCTCGTCGCGGACATGAACGCGGTCGGGGAGGCGCCCCTGGCCTACGGCGCCTTCGCGCTGCTCGGCCTCGCCCTGCTGATCGCCCTCGCCTTCGAGTTCGTGAACGGCTTCCACGACACCGCCAACGCGGTCGCCACGGTGATCTACACCCACTCGATGCCGCCGCTCGTCGCGGTGATCTGGTCGGGCTTCTTCAACTTCCTCGGCGTGATGCTGTCGTCGGGCGCCGTGGCCTACGCCATCGTGACGCTGCTGCCGGTCGAGCTGATCCTCAACGTGGGCTCGCACGCGGGCTACGCGATGATCTTCGCGCTGCTGCTGGCGGCCATCATCTGGAACCTCGGGACCTGGGCCTTCGGGCTGCCGAACTCGTCGTCCCACGCGCTGATCGGCTCGGTGCTCGGCGTCGGCCTCGCCAACCAGCTGATGAGCGGCGGCGACGGCACCGCGGGCGTCGACTGGACCCAGGCGCTCAACGTCTTCAAGGCACTGCTGTTCTCGCCGGTCTGCGGCTTCGTGCTCGCGGCGCTGCTGCTGCTCGCCCTGAAGTTCGCGGTGCGCCGGAAGGACCTGTACGAGGCGCCCAAGGGCGAGGCGCCCCCGCCCCCGTGGATCCGCGGCCTGCTGATCCTCACCTGCACGCTGGTGTCGTTCTTTCACGGCGGCAATGACGGGCAGAAGGGCATGGGCCTGATCATGCTGATCCTGATCGGCGCCGCCCCCACCGCCTACGCGCTCAACCGCACCATGGCGGACGACACGACGCCCGCCTTCGTGCAGGCCTCGACGGCGGCGAGCACGGTGTTCTCCGCCCGCGCCCCCGGCGCGGCGGTTCCGGACGCCGCCGCCGCGCGCCGGACCGTGACGGAGGCGCTCAAGACCAAGGCGCTGAACACGCCGCCCGTCTACGCGGCCCTGGCGGCGCTCTCGAACGACATCGCCGCCAGCGTGAAGAGTTACGGCGCGATCCGCACGGTGCCGGCCGCCCAGACCCAGAACCTGCGCAGCGACATGTATCTCGCCGCCGACGCGGTGCGTGTGCTGCCGAGCGCCGGGGCCGACTTCTCGGAGGCCGACAAGGCGGACCTGAAGCGCTACGCGGGCCTGCTCAACGACGGCACGCGCTACATCCCGGGCTGGGTGAAGGTCTGCGTCGCCCTGGCGCTGGGTCTCGGCACCATGGTCGGATGGAAGCGGATCGTCGTCACGGTGGGCGAGAAGATCGGCAAGACCCACCTGACCTACGCGCAGGGCGCCTCGGCCGAGATCGTCGCCGCCGGCACGATCGGGCTGGCCGAACTCTACGGCCTGCCGGTCTCGACCACCCACATCCTATCATCCGGCGTCGCCGGGACGATGGCGGCCAACGGCTCGGGGCTCCAGATGTCCACGGTGCGCAACATGGCGCTCGCCTGGATCCTGACCCTGCCGGCGGCGATCACCCTCGCGGCCGTGCTGTTCTACCTCCTGCGCCACGTGTTCTGACGCGGGTCCGGCCCGGCCGGGCCGGAGACCGCGCTCCGCCCCCCGACGAAGCGGCCCGGTCTCCGGCTTCCTGCAGCGCCATCCGACGCTTCAGGAACTCGCCATCGCCCGCACGAAGGCCAGGCAGGTCCGGCGCGCCGCCGGACTGTCGATCGCCACGAACGCCGACACGAGGTCGGCCGCCTGGGTCATGGCCGCGTCGGGCCGGTCGGCATCCGGGTAGAAGCTCGCCACCGGCACGTCGAGGATGCCGGCGATGCGGCTCAGGGCGTCGCTGGCGCACGCCGCCCCCGGGGACGGCGTGCGGGTCCGGACCGGATCCGCGGAAGCGTCGGGCGCCATCGCTCAGGCCGCCTTGTGGCCGAGCTGGATCGCCCGGGCGATCTCCGAGCGCCGCGCGGCGTAGCCCGGGGCGACCATCGGGTAGTCGGCCGGCAGACCGTACTTCGCCCGGTACCGCTCGGGGGTGAGGCCGTGCGCGGTGAGGTGGCGCTTCAGGGTCTGATAGGACCGGCCGTCGATGAAGCTGATCAGGCCCCTGTCCTGGATCGAGGCATCGACCTGCGGCTGGCTCAGGCCGACCCCGCCGAAGTCGGACGGCGCGCAGCGGAGCACGGCGATCGCCGCGTGCACTTGGTCGATCAGCGCCGGCAGCGCCGTGACCTCGATCGCGTTGCGCGAGACGTAGGCCGCGACGATCGCGCCGACCTTCTCCAGCATGAAGGTTGAACGGTGGTCGGTAAGGTGGTCCATCTGAGACATCGCTGTTCGAGGGCGTCCCACCA
Source organism: Methylobacterium sp. NMS14P (assembly GCF_028583545.1). Classification (NCBI taxonomy): domain Bacteria; kingdom Pseudomonadati; phylum Pseudomonadota; class Alphaproteobacteria; order Hyphomicrobiales; family Methylobacteriaceae; genus Methylobacterium; species Methylobacterium sp. NMS14P. The sequence goes on from NZ_CP087106.1 coordinate 4,321,246, forward strand.
TTCGGGCCTCGTCTCCGAGCGGTCGGCCCGCACCGGGCCTCGCGCGGATAGAGGCTGAGCAACGGTTCAGCCGGCGGGACATTTCTACCTCAAGTTGATTTCTCTCCGTTTCTTGAGGTTGCAGATAATATACAATATGAGCGGGCGCCGGTTTGTCCGACGGCGCGAGGTTTTTTGCTCCACCGCGCAACCGGCGGAATCCCGGTCATGGTTACTGACGCGTTCACTGTTTTCGGCCGCGAAGATCGGCGCCAGAAACCGATTTCGGGCGGCGGCTCCGGGACCCGCTCCACCAGCGCGGCCAGCACCTCGCCGACTGGATCTGGGAGCGCCGGCTGGCGGCCCTCACGGGCGCCCCGCAGGTCATCCGACCCGGGGCGCCCTCGGCGGCCCGGTCAGGCCGCGCGGTCGCTCCGACGCAGGCTCGCCGGCATGGCGAAGAGCGCGAGCCCGGCGGCCACGAGGCAGAGCACCCCGATGCCGTAGAGCGCGGGCGTGGTCGAGCCGGTCAGGTCCTTCACCCAGCCGACCATCACCGGGCTGACGATGCCGCCGAACTGCCCGAGCGTGTTGATCAGCGCGATCCCGCCCGCCGCGCCGACGCCGGTGACGAGCTTGGCGGGCAGCGTCCAGAAGGTCGGGATCGACGCGACGATGCCGGCCCCGAGGAGAGCCAGGGCGAACATCAGCGGCACGATGTGCTTGTCGAACAGGCCGGCGCCGAAGAAGCCGAGCGCCGCCGCGATGGCGAGGCCGGCGACGAATTTCGGCCGCTCGCCCGAGGCGTCGGACAGGCGCCCGATCACCACCATGCTGATCGCCCCGCAGATGTAGGGGATCGCCGTCAGGAAGCCCACCGAGGCGGCCTGCCCACCGCTCGCGGTCTTGATCAGGTCCGGGCCCCAGAAATTCAGGCCGTAGGAGCCGACCTGCAGGAGGAAGTAGATTAGCCCGATCATCAGGAAGCCCGGCTGGCGAATCGCACCGAGTAGCGAGTGGTCGCCGATATCCCGGTTGTGGTGGGCGATCCGGCTCGACAGGAGCGCCTTCTCGGGCTCGGAGAGCCATTTCGCGTCGGCGATCCGGTCGTCGAGGCGCGCCAGCACGAGCAGGCCGAGCACAAGGCAGGGAAGGCCGCCGGCCAGGAACAGCCATTGCCAGCCGGCGAGGCCGCCGACGCCGTTGAGCCCGCCGAGGATCAGGCCCGCCACCGGCGCGCCGAAGATCCCCGAGAAGGCCGAGGCCACGAACATGAACGAGGTGATCCGGCCGCGATGCGAGGCCGGGAACCAGATGGTCAGGTAGTAGAGGATGCCGGGCGCGAAGCCCGCCTCCATGGCGCCGATCAGGAAGCGCAGGGCGTAGAAGTGCCACTCGCTGCGGATGAAGATCATCAGCGCGGTGGCGATGCCCCAGGAGATCATGATCCGGGCGATCCAGCGCCGTGCCCCGACCCGGTAGAGGAACAGGTTCGAGGGCACCTCGAAGATCACGTAGCCGACGACGAACATGCTGGCGCCGAGCCCGTAGGCGACGTTGCTGAAGCCGAGGTCGCTCTGGAGCTGGAACTTGGCGAAGCTGATGTTGATGCGGTCGAAGAACGCGAACATGTAGCAGATCATGATCAGCGGCATGAGCCGCCACGCGACCTTGCGGACGACGCCGGTCTCCGTCACCGCGCCGGTCTCGGCGGCCGGCGACCCGGACAGGGTTGCGGTCATGGGGTTTCCTCCGTGATGGTGTTTGCGGGACGTGTCGTGCGCGGGGCCGCCTTCGGGCGGGCGGCTTCCCGCGAAGTCAGGTTTGGGCAAGGCTGGCGGCACACGACGGCGATGGCACCGTCGCCGAACGGGGCGCGGGTCCCCTCTCCCGTTCGGGAGAGGGACAGGGTGAGGGAGCAGGTCTGTCCGGATCAGGCTCGCCTTGCGACGCGATGGCGCGCGATCTGGAAGCGTCTTGTCCCTCACCCCAACCCTCTCCCGCACGGGAGAGGGAGCGCGGCGCGTCCGTGAGAGACGGCGGCGCGTCCCTGTCCGGGTCGCGTGGGGCGGGCCGTTGCGAGCCCGCCCCATTCCGTCCCTGGTTCAGGCTGCTCGGGCGGGCGCCGGGTGGAGGTCGCAGGGCCGTCCGGCCTTGGCGACCTGGCCGGGCACGTCGTGGCCGACGAGGCGCGGCAGGTCGCGCGACAGGCCGATCAGCGCCGGGAGGTCGAGGCCCGTCGGCACGCCCATCTCGTGGGCCATGCTGACGAGATCCTCGGTGCAGATGTTGCCGGTGGCACCCGGCGCGAACGGGCAGCCGCCCAGGCCGCCGAGCGCGGCGTCGAAGCGGCGGGCGCCCGCGTCGTAGGCCGCCAGCACGTTGGCGAGGCCGAGGCCGCGCGTGTTGTGGAAGTGGAGCGTCAGGCGCCCGGGACCGACCAGGGCGAGGACCCGCGCGACGAGGCGGCTCACCTGCCGGGGATTGGCCATGCCGGTCGTGTCGGCCAGCGTCACGCCGTCGACACCCAGCGACAGGTAGCGCTCCACCTGCGCGACGACCGTGTCGGCCGGCTGGTCGCCCTCGAACGGGCAGCCGAAGGCGGTCGCCACCGTGGCGTTGGTGCTGAGCGGGGCGCCGCGCACCGAATCCATGATCCGCGCGAAGCCGGCGATCGAGTCGGCCGGGCTCATGCCCATGTTGGCGCGGTTGTGGGTCTCGCTCACCGAGGCGACGAGGTTGATCTCGTCGACCCGGGCGGCGAGCGCCCGCTCGGCGCCCTTCGGGTTCGGCACCAGGGCGACGTAGACGGTCCCGGGCCGGCGCCGGATCCCGGAGAAGACCTCGGCCGCGTCGGCGAGCGCCGGCACCGCCTTCGGCGAGACGAAGGACGAGACCTCGATCCGGCCGAAGCCGGCCTCCGCCAGGGCGTCGATCAGGCGGATCTTCTCCGCGGTCGGCACGAAGACCGGCTCGATCTGGAAGCCGTCCCGGGTCGCGACCTCCTGGACGATCAGGGTGTCGCCGCTCATGCCACGGCTCCCTTCTCGCGCAGCGCGGCGATGCGCGCCGGGTCGAGACCGAGCTCGGCGAGCACGGAATCGGTGTGGGCGCCGAGGGCCGGCCCCTGCCAGCGGACCTCGCCGGGCGTGTCGGAGAGCTTCGGCACGATGCCGGGCATCTTCACCGCGGTCCCGCCGGGCAGCTCCGCTTGCAGGATCATGTCGCGCGCCTGATAATGCGGGTCGGCCACGATGTCGGCCACCGAGTAGATCCGGCCGGCGGGCACGTCGGCGGCGTCGAGGGCGGCGAGCGCCTCCTCGACCGTCTGCGTCTTCGACCAGTCGGCGATGGTGCCGTCCAGCATGGCGGATTGCCTGGAGCGGCCCTCGTTGTTGCGCAGCGCCGGGTCGTCCGCAAGGTCGGGACGGCCGATCGCCGTCATCAGGCGGCGGAAGATCGGGTCGCTGTTGCCGGCGATGACCACGTAGCCGCCGTCCCGCGTCGGGTAGGTGTTCGACGGGGTGATACCCGGCAGCGCGCCGCCGGTGCGGGTGCGGACCTCGCCCAGCAAGTCGTACTCGGGGACGAGGCTCTCCATGACGTTGAACACGCTCTCGACGAGCGAGACGTCGATGACCTGACCGGGGCCCTGCCCGGTCTTGACCCGCAGCAGGGCCATCAGCGCGCCGATGACGCCGTGGAGCGAGGCCAGGGTGTCGCCGATGCTGACGCCGACCCGGGCCGGCGGGGCCTCCGGGCTGCCGGTGGTGAAGCGGATGCCGCCCATCGACTCGCCGATGGCGCCGAAGCCGGGCCGGTCGCGGTAGGGGCCGGTCTGGCCGTAGCCCGAGATCCGGACCATCACGAGCTTCGGGTTGAGGGCGGAGAGCACGTCCCAGCCGAGGCCGAGCTTCTCCAGGCCCCCGGGGCGGAAGTTCTCGACCACCACGTCGGCGCTCGCGGCGAGCTGCTTGACGATGTCGAGCCCCTCGGGCGACTTCAGATTGACGGCGATCGACTTCTTGTTGCGCGACTGCAGGTACCACCAGAGCGAGGTGCCCTCGTGCATCTTGCGCCACTTCCGGAGGGGATCGCCCTCGCCCGGGGGCTCGACCTTGATGACCTCGGCGCCGAACTCGGCCATCAGCCGCGTCGCGAAGGGCGCGGCGATCAGCTGACCGAGCTCGAGAACGCGGATACCGCTGAGCGGACCGGACACGGCTTTCCTCCATCGTTTGTTGCCCCGGAGATAGGGCTCTTCCCGCGGCGAAGTCCAAACGCCATGCACCAGCGTGCGTTCGCCAGCGGAGAACGCTCGCTCAGCGCCCGGCGGCCCGGAGATGCTCCAGCAGGAGGGCGGCCGCGGGCGACAGCGCGCCCGGGCGGACCACGAGGCGCAGCGTGCGCGCGGCCCAGGGATCGGTCAGCGGCACCGCGGCCAGCCGCATCGGCGGGCCGAGCAGGGCGTAGACGCGCTCCGGCACGGTCCCGAGGCCCAGCCCGACCTGCGCCATGCGGCAGATCGCGTCGAAGCTCGGGACGTGCATGCGCAGCCGCAGGGGCCGGCCGAGGCGCCGGGCCTCGTCGCGCAGGGCGGCGTAGATCGAGCTCTCCGCGTGCAGCCCGACATGGTCGTAGTCGAGGGTGTCGGCCAGCGCGACGGCGCCGCGGCCGCTCAGGGGATGCCCGGCCGGCATCACCAGGACGAGGCGGTCGCTCCGGTACGGGTAGGCGGTGAGGCTGCGGGTGTCGGTGTTGCCCGCGCAGAGGCCGAGATCGGCGAACCCCTCCTCGACGCCCGCGACGACGCCGCCGCTCGGGCGCTCCTCGAGGTCGACCCGGATCCCGTCCTGCGCGGCCAGGAAGGCCTGCAGATCCTCGGGCAGGAACTCCACGATGGCCGAGAGGTTGGCGAGCACCCGCACGAAGCCGCGCACGCCCCGGGCGTGCTCGGCGAGTTCCAGGGCGATCTGCTCGGCGCTCGCCAGCATCCGGCGGGTGTGGTGCAGCAGGGTCTCGCCCGCCGGGGTGAGCCGCATGCCGCGCGGCTCGCGGGTGAGCAGGGTGCAGCCCAGCGCGTGCTCCAGCTCGGCGAGGCGCTTGCTCACCGCCGAGGGCGCGATCGCCGCCCGGCGGGCCGCGCCGTTCAGCGTCCCCTCCGCGCAGATGGCCGCGAACAGCCGGAGCGTCTTCAGGTCGAGGCGGCTCAGGGTCGCGGCCGCGGGCAGGTCGGCGGACATCCGGCGGCTCGGCTCGGGCGCGCCGTCAGTCGCGGGATCCGACCGGCTGGCCGTAGGTGCCGAGACCGGCCTTGGCCCCCTCGCGGTTGACGAGGCCGAACCGCAGCACCGCCTGCTCCAGGTAGTCGATCGCGTCGACGAGGTGGGCGCGCGCCTCGGCGATGCTCTCGTCCCCCTCCTCGAGCGGCGTCTCGGCGAGCTTCACGGCGGCGATCAGGACGCGGTCGCGCTCGTCCTCGATCCGCGGATCGCGGGCGAGGTTGCCCCGGACCCGGGCGTCGAACGTCTCGATGACCGACCAGGGCAGCGCGTCCTTGCCGGACGGCGCCCGGTACGCCCGGGCGTGGCGCCGCGCGTCGGCGCTGGCGGCCCTGACATGGTCGGCGAGTGCTGCATCCATTCCCGACCTCCGCGGCGGCGCGCCGATCACCGGCTCGAAGGTCCGAACGTGCGCCGGCCCGGTCCGTTGCCGGCGTCCTGAGCGGGCCGCGCCACAAACCTTCGAGGCCGGGCGGGCGGGGGCCTTACCTTGGCGGTTCCGGCCCTTATCTCTCGGGCTCGTGATCAAGCGGCCGAGTCTCGGCCGGCAGATGGGGGACGATATGGGAACGACGCTGACGGCCGGCGCGCTGCGCCGGACATCGCCCGCGGCGCGCCTCCTCGGCGTGCTCTCGGTGATCCTGGTGGCCGCGGGTCTCTCCGGCTGCGGGGCGGTCAACCGGGTGCCGACGCTGCAGGAGCAGGCCAAATCCTCGTGGAGCGAGGTGCAGAACCAGTACCAGCGCCGGGCCGACCTGATCCCCAACCTCGTCGAGACCGTGAAGGGCTACGCCCAGCAGGAGAAGGACGTGCTGATCGGCGTCACCGAGGCGCGCGCCAAGGCGTCGAGCGTGAAGGTCGACGCCTCCACGGTCAGCGATCCGCAGAAGTTCAAGGAGTACCAGGACGCCCAGAACCAGCTCTCGGGCGCGCTCGGACGCCTGCTGGTGACGGTGGAGAAGTACCCCGACCTCAAGTCGAACCAGAACTTCCTCGCCCTGCAATCCCAGCTGGAGGGCACCGAGAACCGCATCGCGGTGGCGCGGCGCGACTACATCACGGCCGTGCAGGCCTACAACACCGAGGTGCGCACGATCCCGGGCCGCTGGATCGCGGCGATCCTGTACCCCGACGCCAAGCCGATGGAGACCTTCACGGCGACGCCGAACGCGGACCGGCCGCCGAACGTGAAGTTCTAGGGTGGCACCCGTGGGCCGGACCGTGAGCCGGGCCGCGCCCGTCCGGGTGCGGCTCGCCCTGTCGCTCGCCGTCCTGGCGGCCTGCCTGACGATCACCGCGATCGGGGCGCTGGCGGCCGAGCTGACCTTCCCGGCGCTGACCGGCCGCGTGGTCGACGCGGCCGGCATCCTGACGCCGGAGCAGCGCGGCACCCTCGAGGCCAAGCTGAAGGCGCACGAGGACAAGACCTCGGACCAGGTGGTCGTCGCCACGGTGCCGAACCTGCAGGGCACGACCGTCGAGGACTACGCCAACCGCCTGTTCCGGGACTGGAAGCTCGGGCAGGCCAAGACCAACAACGGCGTCCTGCTGCTGGTGGCGCCGAGCGAGCGGAAGGTCCGGATCGAGGTCGGCTACGGCCTCGAGGGGGCGCTGACCGACGCCCTGTCCAAGGTGATCATCGCCGGCGCCATCACGCCGCGCTTCAAGACCGGCGACTATTTCGGCGGCCTCGACGCCGGCGTCGACGGCATCCTGTCGATCCTGGCCGGCGACGCGCAGGACTGGCAGCGCAAGCCCCAGGTGCGGGCCGACGAGGTCGATCCCGCCCAGGTGGCGGTCTTCATCGCCCTGTTCCTGATCGTGCTGTTCGTCGCGTGGCGCATGAGCCGGGGCGGCCGGTCGGGCCCCGGCGGCCTCGTCATCCTGCCGGGCCCCGGCTCGGGCGGCTGGGGCGGCGGCTTCTCGGACGGCGGCGGGTCGGGCGGCTTCGACGGCGGGTTCTCCGGCGGCGGCGGCTCGTCGGGTGGCGGAGGAGCATCCGGTGACTGGTAGAGGCGCGGCCGTGCTGACTCCGGAGGCGCGGGACCGGCTCGCCCGGGCGGTCGGGCACGCGGAGGCCGGGACGTCCGGCGAGATCGTCGTGATGGTGAGCCGGCGCGCTGGCGCCTACCGCTCGGTCGTGCTGCTCACCGCCCTCGTCGTCGCGCTGGTCCTGCCCGGGCCGCTGATCGCCCTGACGGCGTGGAGCGCCGCGTCGATCCTGCTGGCGCAGGCGGCCCTCGTGGCGGCGATCCTTGTGGCGAGCCAGAACGAGCGGCTGCGCATGGCCCTGGTGCCGCGCCGCCTGCGCCGCGCCCGAGCCCGGGAGGCGGCCCGGCGGGCCTTCTGGTCGCGCGGCCTGAGCCTGACGCGCCGGCGCACCGGGGTCCTGCTGTACCTGTCGCTCGCCGAGCGGCACGCCGAGATCGTCACCGATCTCGGCGTCCTGCGGGAGATCCCGCCGGCCGCCTGGGACGGGATCCTCGCCGAGCTGATGCCGGCCCTCGGGCGCGGCGCGATCGAGGACGGCCTGACGGCGGCGGTCGCGCGCGTCGGGGCCTGCCTGGCGGAGCATCTCCCGGCAGGTCCGGGCGACCCCGACGAGCTGCCGAACCGGGTCGTCGTGGTCGACTGACGGCGCTCCCGGCCGTCGCGGTCGGACGTCGTCCGAACGGAGGACGCGCCGAACGCCGGCGGACCGCACGATGGCTGTGACCTGTCACAGTCCGATATTGCGCCGGACTTCAACCGGATGGCATGGTGCGCCGCCGCACTAGGCACCCTCCGGTTGTGTAACTGCGCTGGACCGGCCGCGATTTTCCCTGTGAGTCCGGCGCGCCGGGGGCCATGGGGCCCCCGCGCATGAAGGCGCCGGCACCCGAGCAGGAGCGACGCCGGCGCGACCGGCGGCGCGAGGAGGCCGTGATGAAGATCCTGATCGCCGCGACGCCGCTCACCGGCCACGTGAACCCGCTCCTCGCGATCGGGCGGACGGCGGCGGCCCGAGGCGACGACGTCCTCGTGCTCACCGACCCGGCCTTCCGGCCGAAGGTCGAGGCGGCGGGCCTGCGCTTCACGCCCTACGCGGACAACCACGCGGCCGAGTACCGCGAGACCGAGCTGCCGGCCGGCCCGGAGCGCTATCGCGGCGAGTTCGAGCGCCGGTTCGTGGATCCCATGCCGGTCCAGGCCGCCGCCCTGCGGGCGCTGATCGCCGCCGAGGCCCCCGACGTGATCCTGGCCGGCAGCATGTTCCTGGGCGCGCTGCCGCTGCTCCTCGACACCGCGCCGCGGCCGCCCATCGTGACCGTCAACGTCAGCATCCTCTTCCTCGACCGGCCCGACCACGCGCCCGTGGGCCTCGGCCTGCCGCCGGCCCGCGACCGGGACGACCTGGTCCGCTACGCCGCCCTGAAGGCCGGCATGGACGCGGCCTTCGTCAACCCGGTGCGGGCCTACACGGATGCCAAGCTCGCGGCGCTCGGCCTGCCGCCCCTGCCGGCCTCCCTGCCCCACTCCATCGTGATCCTGCCGGACCTGTTCCTGCAGCCGACCGTGCCGGGCTTCGAGTACGATTACGGCACCCTGCCGCCGGGCCTCCGCTTCATCGGCCTGCTCCAGCCGCCGACGCCGCCCGCGCCGCTCCCGGACTGGTGGCCCGATCTGGAGGCGGCGAACGCGGCGGGCCGGCCCGTCGTGCTGGTCACCCAGGGCACGCTGGCCAACGCGGATTTCGGCGAGCTGGTCGAGCCGACCCTGACCGCCCTGGCCGACCGGGACGATCTGCTGGTCCTGGCCACCACCGGCGGCCGCCCCGTGGACGCGCTGCAGGTTCCGGTCCCGGCCAACGCCCGGGTGTCGTGCTTCCTGCCGTTCCGCGAATTGCTGCCGCGGGTGAGCGTGCTCGTGACCAACGGCGGCTACGGCAGCGTCTCGCAGGCGCTCGCCGCCGGCGTGCCGATCGTCTCGGCCGGCCTGACCGAGGACAAGGCGGAGGTGAACGCGCGCATCGGCTGGTCCGGCGTCGGGATCAACCTCGGGACCAACGCGCCGGGCCCGGAGCCGGTCGGCGCCGCGGTGGCGCGCGTGCTCGACGAGCCTGACTTCCGGACGCGCGCCGGGGCGCTGCGGGACGCCTTCGCGGCCCGGGACGCCATGGCCGCCATCCTGACGGCTCTGGACGATCTCGCGCGCGTCGGGACCGATGCGGGAAGCGCGCGCGCTCTGGCGAGGTCGGCATGAAGCCGGCCTCCGACGCGGCGGCGCTCCGGGTCGTGGTGGATCTCAACCGCTGCCAGGGCTACGCCCAGTGCTGCTACGCCGCGCCGGACGCCTTCGCGATCCGCGGCCACGAGATCCTGTTCTACGATCCCGCGCCGCCGGCCGACCGGCGCGGCGCCATCGAGCGGGCGGTGCAGGCCTGCCCGGTCCGCGCCATCAGCCTCCAGGCCGGCCCAGACGACCGGGGCGCGCCGTGACCCCCGAACCCGCCGGCATCGTCGTGGTCGGGGCCTCCCTCGCCGGCCTGCGCGGCGCCGAGGCGCTGCGGCGGGGCGGCTACGACGGCCCGCTCACCCTGGTCGGCGCCGAGCCGTACCGCCCCTACGACCGCCCGCCCCTGTCGAAGCACGTGCTCGCCGGCGAACTCGCCGCGGACGCGACCCGGCTGCCGGAACTGGCGGATCTCCGCGCCCGCTGGCGCCTCGGGAGCCCGGCCGTCGCCCTCGACCGGGCGGCCCGCACGCTCCGGCTCGCCGACGGGTCGGCGCTCGCCTACGAGGCCCTGCTCATCGCCACCGGCGCCGAGGCCCGGCCCTGGCCGGCCGAGACCGGCGGCGGTCTCACCGGCATCTTCACCCTGCGCGGGCGCGACGACGCGGCCGCGCTGCGGGACGCCCTGGTGGCGCGCCCGCGGCAGGCACTCATCGTCGGCGGCGGCCTGATCGGCTGCGAGGCGGCGTCCTGCCTGCGCGATCTCGGCCTGTCCGTGACCCTGGTCGATCCGAACGCCGCACCCCTGGCCCGCGGTCTGGGGACCTTCGTCGGCGGCGTGATCGCCGAGTGCCTGCGCGCGTCCGGCGCCACGTTCCGACCCGGCACGACGGTGCGGGCGTTCGAGGGCGACGCGTCCGGGCACGTCGCCCGGGCCCGGCTGGCGGACGGCAGCACCGTCGAGACCAACCTGGTCATCGCCGCCCTGGGGGCGACCCGGGCGACGGCCTGGCTGCGGGGCGCGGGCCTGCGCGCCGATGCCGGCGGCGTGACCTGCGACGCGGCCTGCCGGGTCCTCGACGCCGACGGGGTGCCCTGCCCGGACATCTACGCGGCGGGCGACGTCGCTCGGTGGCCGATCCCGCTCTACGGCAACCGCCTGATCGCGGTGGAGCACTGGGGCAACGCCGTCGAGCAGGCCGCGCACGCCGCGCGCAACATGCTGGCCGGCCCCGGCGATCAGAGTCCCTACGGGCACCTGCCGGCCTTCTGGTCGAGCCAGTTCGGGATCAACATTAAGCTGGTCGGACTCCCCGACGGCGCCGATTCCATCGCGGTGATGCAGGGGTCGCGGGCGTCCCGCCGGTTCCTCGCCGTGTACGGCCGCGCCGGCCGCAGCATCGCGGCCGTCTCGTTCGATCAGGCCCGCTGGCTGCCGGCCTACGCGGAGGCGATCGTGGCCGGCGATCCGTTCCCGCCGCTCACCGACGCGACCGACCGGCCCCGCGTCGAGATGGCGGCCCCGGGCTTCCCGCCGCGCCGCGCCGCCCCGGCGCGATCTTCCGCCGAGACCGTTCATGTCTGACGACGCGCTGTTCGCCGCCGTGATGGATCCGGCCAACCGGGCCGACCCGTACCGGCTCTACGAGCGGCTGCGGCGGCAGCCGGTCTCCCGCCAGCGCGACGGCAGCTACGTCGTCTCCACGCACGCGGCGATCCGCAGCCTGCTGTTCGACCCGCGGCTCAGCTCCGAGGACCTGCCCCCGCCCCGGCGGCCGCGCACCGGCAACCCGCTCAAGGACCTGATCCTCAACCCGATCAAGAACCGCATCAGCGCCACGCACCGCCCGTTCATCTTCCGCGATCCCCCGGACCACGACCGGCTGCGCAGCCTGGTGATGCGGGAATTCTCGATCGCGCGGGTGCAGGCGCTGCGGCCGCGGATCGCCCGGGAGGTGGACGGCCTGATCGACGCGTGCCGGGAGCGGAAGGAGGTCTGCCTCGTGAGCGACCTCTCCTACCCGCTGCCGGTGACGGTGATCTGCGAGCTGCTCGGCGTGCCGCGCGAGGACGAGCCGCGGTTCCAAGCCTGGGCGACGCAGCTCGCCACCGCCGTCGAGCCGGACGCGCGCCACGACGACACGACCCGGCGCCAGATCGTCGGCGCCTTCGACGAGATCGCCGCCTACATGCGCGACCTCATCCGCGAGAAGCGGCGGCGCCCGGCCGACGACATGCTGAGCGGTCTCGCCGCGCCCGGGCCGGACGGCCGGAAGCAGATGAGCGACTTCGACCTCCTGTCGACGGCGGTCCTGCTGCTGGTCGCGGGCCACGAGACCACCGTGAACCTCATCACTAACGCCATGCTGACCCTGCTCCGGCATCCCGAGGAGCTGGAGCGGCTCCGGGCCGATCCGGAGCGCGCGCCGCGGCTGATCGAGGAGGTCCTGCGCTACGAGCCGCCGGTGCATTTCCGGACCCGCAAGGCCCTCGGGGCGATCGCGCTGGCCGGCGAGATGATCCCCAAGGGCGCGCCCGTCATCCTGATGTTCGCCGCCGCGAACCGCGATCCCGATCGGTTCGCCGCGCCCGACCGCTTCGATCCCGACCGGGGCGACATCGAGCATTTCGGCTTCGGCGGGGGCCTGCACTACTGCGTCGGCGCGCCGCTGGCGCGGCTGGAGGCCGAGATCGCCCTGGTGGCGCTGAGCCGCCGCCTCGTGGCCCCGCGCCTCGCGGTCGATCCGCCGCCCTACCGGCCGGGCGCGTCGCTCCGGGGGCCCGAGCAGCTGCGCATCGGCATCGACGGCGTCGCCTGATCCGGGCGGGGGCGCGCGAGTCGTGAAGCGTCGGTGAACGGGGCTGTTTCACGTGAAACATTTGTAAACCACCGCGCCGCGGTCGACCGGACGGCGTCGCAGGAACTTGGCCGTGCCGAGGCGGGCTTTACGGGAGAACGGCCGAGACGGCCGCAATCCCGAAAGCTTCCGGAGAGACGACGCCATGAAGGCATTGTGCTGGCACGGCCGCAACGACATCCGCTGCGACACGGTCCCGGATCCGGTCATCGAGGATTCCCGCGACGTCATCATCAAGGTGACGAGCTGCGCGATCTGCGGCTCGGACCTGCACCTGATGGACGGCCTGATGCCGACCATGAAGAGCGGCGACGTCCTCGGCCACGAGTTCATGGGCGAGGTCGTCGAGGTCGGGCAGGGCTTCACCAAGTTCAAGAAGGGCGACCGGATCGTCGTGCCCTTCAACATCAATTGCGGGGAATGCCGGCAGTGCAAGCTCGGCAACTTCTCTGTCTGCGAGCGGTCGAACCGCAACGCCGAGATGGCGGCCGCGCAGTTCGGCTACCCGACCGCCGGCCTGTTCGGCTACTCGCACCTCACCGGCGGCTACGCGGGCGGCCAGGCCGAGTACGTGCGCGTGCCCATGGCGGACGTCGCGCCCATGAAGGTGCCGGACGGCATGGACGACGAATCTGTCCTGTTCCTCACCGACATCCTGCCGACCGGCTGGCAGGGCGCCGAGCACTGCGAGATCCGGGGTGGCGAGACGATCGCGGTCTGGGGCACCGGCCCGGTCGGCATCTTCGCGATCCAGTCGGCGAAGATCATGGGAGCCGGGCGGATCATCGCCATCGAGACCGTGCCCGAGCGGATCGAGCTCGCCCGGAAGGCCGGCGCCACCGACGTCATCGACTTCATGAACGAGGACGTGTTCGAGCGGATCAAGGAGATCACCAAGGGCCAGGGCGCCGACGGCGTGATCGACTGCGTCGGCATGGAGGCGAGCGCCGGTCACGGCGGCCTCACCGGCATGCTGTCAACGGTGCAGGAGAAGCTCACCGCCACCGAGCGGCCCTACGCGCTGGCCGAGGCCATCAAGGCCGTCCGCCCCTGCGGGATCGTCTCGGTGCCCGGCGTCTACGGCGGGCCGATCCCGGTCAACATGGGGTCGATCGTCCAGAAGGGCCTGACCCTCAAGAGCGGCCAGACCCACGTGAAGCGCTACCTCGAGCCGCTGACCAAGCTGATCCAGGAGGGCAAGATCGACATGACCTCCCTGATCACCCACCGCTCGCAGGACCTCGCGGAGGGGCCGGACCTCTACAAGACCTTCCGCGACAAGAAGGACGGCTGCGTGAAGGTGGTGTTCCACCTGAACTGAGTCGTCGGCGCCCCGGCCGCGGATCGGCCGGGGCGCTCCCTCCGTCCGGCTGGCCGCGGCGTCCCGGAACCGTGTAGAGCCGGCGCCGTGCTCACCGACCGCCCGGGACGTCCATGTGCAATCTCTACAGCCTGCGGACCGGCCCGGCGGACCTGCGCCGGGCCTTCGCGATCGCGGAGGATCGCACCGGAAACCTCCCGCTGTTGCCGGCTATCTTTCCCGACCAGCTGGCGCCGGTGGTCCTGAACGGCGCGACCGGCCGGGACCTCGCGATGATGCGCTGGGGCATGCCGGGGCCGAAGGCGTTCGGCGAGCATCCGATCACCAACGTGCGCAACGTCGCGAGCCCGCACTGGCGGCCCTGGCTCGGGGTCGCCCATCGCTGCCTCGTGCCGGTCACCGCCTTCAGCGAGTACGCCGACACCAAGCCGCGCAAGACGCCGGTCTGGTTCGCCCTCGACGAGGACCGGCCGCTCTTCGCCTTCGCGGGGATCTGGCGGCCCTGGACCGGCGTGCGGGGCACGAAGCGCGAGAACCCCGACCGGGTCGCGGAGGAGCACCGGCTCTTCGCCTTCCTGACCACGGAGGCGAACGGCGTCGTCGGGCCGATCCATCCCAAGGCGATGCCGGTGCTGCTCACGAAACCGGAGGAGTGGGCGACCTGGCTGGAGGCGCCGACCGCGGAGGCGCTCCGGCTCCAGCGGCCGCTCCCGGACGCGGCGATGCGCGAGGTCACCCGCGGCGCGCGCTCGGACGGGCCGGAGGCCGAATCCGAGGCGTGACCGGCGCTAGCCGCCGGCCGGCTCGCCGGAGGTTCCGTCGGGCGCGGCCGACCAGCCGCGGGCCCGCCAGCGCGACACCACGGCGGCGTTGAGCCGGGCGATGCGCGCGCGGTGCGCCTCCCAGAACGACATCGGCTTCGCCGGGATGGCGGCGGCGCGGGTCCGGGGGACGGGGCCCGCCGGCCGCTCGGCGAGACGGAGCGGGCCGGCCGCGCGGGCGCTCACCCGGACGACGCGCGCCTCCGGGTCGCCGAGGATCGCCTGGGCGCGGGCGCAGTAGAGCTGCGACAGGGGCGACATCGCCTCCGCGCCGTGGCCCGCCCGGTACTTCATCAGGGCGCGGCAGAGGTCGCCGTCGGCCCGGCGCCACGCCTCGGCGAGGTAGCGGACGCCGTAGCGGACGTTGATCTCCGGCGAGGCCAGTTCGGCGACGGTGCCGCGGAAGCCGAGCATCGCCGCGGTGGTCGGGCGGACCTGCATCAGCCCGACCTCACCGACGCTGCCGACCACGGTGGGATCGTAGCCGCTCTCGATCCGCGCGACGGCGTCGGCCACCGCGAGGGGCAGGCCGGTGCCGGCGGCCTCGCGGGCGATGAGCGGCAGGTAGCGGGATCGCGCGTCGGCGGCGACCGGTGCGGGTGCGGCCGCGGGCGGGACCGGCGGCAGCGCGGCCATGCCGACGGCGTGCACCGCCAGGAAGGTGGCGGGCCGGGCCTGCGCGGGGGCGGCGCAGGTCAGCAGCAGGAGAAGCAACGGAGCGCGCATCGGCCGCCACGGAGAGGAACCGGGACCTGTCTATCCCGGCCGCCTCAACGAAGCCTTTCGCCGCGGCGCGACCCCTACTGGATGGGCCCGCGGTCCCGCGCCTGCAGCAGCCGCAGGGCCTCGCCCAGGACCGCGTGGAGGTCGGCCGCGCCCTGCTGGCTCAGCGGCAGGCCGACCCGCTGCCCGTGGATCGTGTCGAGGACCAGCATGGCGAGGTCCTCGCCGATCAGCAGGTTGGATCCCGGCAGGCAGAGCGGCAGGACGAAATCGCCCTCGATCTCGCCGAGGGCGTCGACCGCGTCCGCGGGCCGGAAGGGCGGTTTCCGCTCGGTCATCGCTCCCCTCCCCGTCTTCTTCCCGGCTCCGGTCGCCGACGCGGCGGCTCAGCCGCGGTCCGGCATCCGCACCGACCGCACCGTGAGCGTGTCGATCTCCAGCGAGCCGACCTCCAGGGAGCCGACCCGGGCGCGGCCCACCGAGAGGCGGCCGATCGCGAAGGCGCCGACCGCCACGACGCCGAGGGCCGCGGCCCCGAGGGCCAGCGCGCCCAGGGCCGACGCCCCGATCGCCCCCGCGCCGACGGCGCCCGAGCCCAGGATCGCCGTGTCGTGGGACGGGATCACCCCCGTCCCGTCGGGGCGGCTCTGCGCCTCCGGAACCCTCGAACGCGACATGCGGATTCCTCTCCGAGCGGGCGATTGCCGAGCTAGCTATACCCGACGTTAACCGCGTTTTCACGCCGCCCGGGCACGATGGTCCTCGATCCCGGCCGGCCCGGACCGCGCGTCCGCCGCCAGAGAGGACGTCGCCCGTGCAGCACCTGTTCCAGGCCGTCGCGATCTTCGCGTTCGGCTGCCTGCTGATCCATGCCGGTCGCGCCTATGCCCGGGCGACCACGCTCCTGCTCTCCGCGACGGCGCTGATGCTGAGCGTGACCCTCGGCACCGTGCTCTGCCAGCGGATCGGCGTCCCGGGGCGCGCCGTCGCGGCCGCCCCGTCCTACACGGTGGCGCTCGGCCGGCCCGCTCCGTAGAGCCGCGTCCGGTCGGACAGGATGCGGCCGAGGCTCGGGACGGCGCCGCGCGGCGGGGCCGCGCCGGTCGAGCAGGATCAGGGCCAGACGCGGATCGCCACCGGGCGGCGCAGCAGGTCGCGGTCGGAGGTGATCGTGCAGCCCTCCGTGCGCAGGCTCGCGTAGGTCAGCAGCGCCCGGTCGCCGACGTCGTCGAAATTGCGGCCCCGCGCGTCGGGGTCGAGCAGCGACGGGTAGGCGAGGAGCGGCGCGGTCGCCGCGCACGGGTCGTCGTAGAGGGTCGCGCCCTCGAGCAGCAGGCGCGGGCTGTCCCAGGTGATCAGGTCGCGCGAGGTCGTCCAGTAGAAGCCCGACCGGGGAAAACCCTCCCCCGCCTTGGCCATGAACACGGCGATCCACGCACCCGTGCCGCGGTGCCGGACGACGGCACCGACCGGGCCCGGGAACGGCCCGACCGGCCGGCAGGTCGCCGTGTTCGGGCGGGCGGCCCGGTAGGGGTCCGGGAAGGCTGCGGTGAAGCCGGTGCCGGTCCAGGCCCGCCAGCGGGTCGGATCGGCCGGGTCGTCGCTGCGGAACAGGCAGACCCCGGCCTCCTGATCGCTGCCCGGCCGGGTCCAGCCGGTGGTCGAGGCGAGGAAGTACCGCCACGTCCCGTCGGCCACGATGTTCGACGGGTTGAAGAAGCCGCGGTGGCGGCCCTGGTCGACCTCCTGCCGGAACGGCGCCCCGGCGACCACCGCGGGCGGGCTCTGCCGCCGGAAGCTGCGGCCGCCATCCGTCGAGGCGGCGGCCGTGATCGTGTTGTACCAGCAGGCCATGTAGCTGGCGGCCGGGCAGCGGCCGGGATGCTCGTTGGCCTGGTACTCGTGGTGGAGGAGCGCGGTCACGCGGCTCCCGTCCTCGGTCCAGGTGGCGGTGATCCAGGAGCGGTCGTCGTAGGCCGCCGGGTCGGGCTTCTCGCCCGAATCGAGCACCACCGCGCAGTCGATCTTGAGATGCTCGAGGTCGGGACCGCGCAGCGCCCGGTTGCGGTAGTGCATCCCGTAGAGCGCCACCGCGCCCGACGCGTCCCGGAAGGCGCGCGCCGGCGCGTCGGGCACGTCGGCGCCGTCGCAGGCGTCGCGCCCCGCCTTGAAGACGAGCGCGGGCGGCCCGACCAGGGTCAGGGCCGAGAGCGGCGGCTCGGGGGCGGCCGCAGCGGCGTGCGGGAGGAGCGGGAGGAGCGTCAGGAGAATCCGCCGCGCCGTCATTCCGAATCCGGAGCGCGGCGCGACGCGCATCCGTCCGGCGATCCCGTCCATCCAGCCCATGGTCGCCATCCGGCTGCGTCCCGGCCGCGCCTGGACAAACAGGCGGAGATTCGCTTGAGAACCATTACAGAGTGCTTGCCGCCGACCGGACGCGCGCGGCCCGACCGAAAGTCATCCATGGTTCTCCTGATCCTCGGGCTGGTGCTGTTCCTCGGCACGCACGCCTTCTCGATGGCCCGCACCCGGCGCGCCGCGATCGTCGGCCGGATCGGCGAGGGCCGCTACAAGCTCGGCTACACCGCCCTGTCGCTGCTCGGGCTCGTGCTGATCGGGATCGGCTTCCACGATTACCGGCTCGCCGGCTACATCCCGGTCTGGGATTTACCGGTCTGGACGCGCCACCTCGCCCTGACGCTGGTCTGGCTCGCCTTCGTGTGCCTCGCGGCCGCCTACCTGCCGGGCCATATCCGCGCCAAGGCCAAGCACCCGATGCTGCTCGCCGTGAAGATCTGGGCGACGGCGCACCTCCTGGCCAACGGCGATCTCGGCTCGATGCTGCTGTTCGGCGGCTTCCTCGCCTGGGCGGTGACCGCCCGGATCAGCGCCAAGCGCCGGGGCCTCGCCCCGGGGGCGGTCGCGGCCCAGCACGGCGGTCCGGCGGCGGCCCCGCTGGGCTGGCGCAACGACGTCCTGGCCCTGGTGATCGGGACGGCCGCGTGGTTCGTCTTCGCCCGCTACCTGCACTATCCGGTGATCGGCGTGCCGGTCTGGCCGGGCACCCCGGCCTGAGACGGCGCCGGAGAGGGCACCGGAGACATGGCCTGTCGCCAACCCGCCGCCCGTGTGTTAGGCGCGGGGCCCGAACGCGACGAGGTGGCCCGCTGAGATCATGCGGGCCGGGATAGAATGGCCGAGAACAACGAGTTCCTTCGCGAGGTCGACGAGGATTACCGCCGCGACCGGATCCTCCAGATCTGGAAGCGCTACAGCGGCGTGATCATCGCGCTCGCCGTGCTCCTGGTCGCGGGCGTCGCGGGCTGGCGCTACTGGCAGGCCCAGCAGCGCGCGGCGGCCGAGGTCGCCTCGGTGCAGTTCGACGACGCCAACCGCCTCGCCAAGGACGGCAAGGCCGCGGAGGCCGACAAGGCCTTCGACGCCCTGGAGGCGCAGGGCCCGGCGGGCTACCGCCTGCTCGCCCGGTTCCGGGCGGCGGCCGAGACCGGCAAGCGCGACCCGGCGGCCGGGGCGGCGGAGTTCGACAAGCTCGCCGACGATACTGGCCTCGGCGACGGCCTGCGCGACCTCGCGCGCCTGCGCGCCGCGCTGCTGCGCCTCGACGGGCCGAACCCGGATCCGGCGCTCGCCAACCTCCAGGGCCTCGCGGCCGGGACTCCGTTCCGCCACACCGCCCGCGAGATGCTGGGCCTCGCCGCCCTGAAGAAGGGCGATTACGAGGACGCCAGCCGCTGGTTCGATCAGATCGTGGCCGATCCCGACACGCCGCGGAACCTGCGCGAGCGGATCGAGGTCTACGCGGCGATCGTCGCGGGCGGTCCCGTGACGGTGACCGCGGCCAAGCCCGAGCCCGCCGCGCCGCCCCCGCCGATCACGCGCTGATTCTTCGTCCGGACTGTTTCGAGAACCACCATGGATATGCCGACCGTCGCGATCGTCGGGAGGCCGAACGTCGGCAAGTCGACCCTGTTCAACCGCCTCGTGGGCAAGAAGCTCGCGCTGGTCGACGACCGCCCGGGCGTGACCCGCGACCGGCGCGAGGGTGACGTCGCGTTCGGCGGCCTCCAGTTCCGGGTGATCGACACCGCCGGCCTGGAAGAGGCCGACGCCGCCACCCTCACCGGCCGGATGCGCATGCAGACCGAGGCGGCGATCCTCGCCGCCGACGTCGTGCTGTTCGTGATCGACGCCCGCGCCGGCGTGCTGCCGGCCGACCAGCCCTTCGCCGAGCTGGTGCGCCGCGCCGGCTGCCCGGTGATCCTGATCGCCAACAAGGCCGAGGGCGGCGCCGGGCTCGCCGGCGCCTACGAGGCCTTCACCCTCGGGCTCGGCGACCCGATCCCGTTCTCCGCCGAGCACGGCGAGGGCCTGGGCGAGCTGCACGAGGCGCTCAAGGGCGCCCTGCCCCAGCGCGACGAGGACGAGGATGCCGACGACGACGCCCCCGGCGGGCGCGCCCTGAAGGTCGCGATCGTCGGCCGCCCGAATGCCGGCAAGTCGACGCTGATCAACCGCATGCTCGGCGAGGACCGGCTGCTCGTCGGCCCCGAGGCCGGCATCACCCGCGACTCGATCTCCCTGGACTGGGAGTGGCGCGGGCGGCGGATCAAGCTGCACGACACGGCCGGGATGCGCCGCCGCGCCCGGATCGACGACAAGCTGGAGAAGCTCGCGGTCTCGGACGGCCTGCGCGCCGTGCGCTTCGCCGAGGTGGTGGTGGTGCTCCTCGACGCGACGATCCCGTTCGAGAAGCAGGACCTCACCATCGTCGACCTCGTCGAGAGCGAGGGTCGCGCCGTGGTCATCGGCCTCAACAAGTGGGACTTGGTCGCCGACCAGCCGGGCCTGCTCAAGCAATTGCGCGAGGATTGCACCCGGCTGCTGCCGCAGGTGCGCGGCGTCGCGGTCGTGCCGCTCTCCGGCCTCGCCGGCGACGGCGTCGACAAGCTGATGCAGGCGGTGGTGCAGGCCGCCGAGGTCTGGGACCGGCGCGTCTCCACCTCGCGCATCAACGACTGGCTGAACGAGGCGACCTCCCGCAACCCGCCCCCGGCGGTGTCGGGCCGGCGGATCAAGATCCGCTACGCCACCCAGGTGAAGAGCCGGCCGCCGCACTTCGCGCTGTTCGGCAACCAGCTCAACGCCCTGCCGAAATCCTACACGCGCTACCTCGTGAACGGCCTGCGCGAGGCGTTCGACCTGCCGGGCACGCCGATCCGCCTGTCCCTGCGGACCTCGCAGAACCCGTTCGACAAGGGCTGATCCGAGCTCCTGTCGTCTTTGCGAGCGGAGCGAAGCAACCCAGGCCGCGTCACGATGGCCGACGCCGCGCAACCCTGGGTCACGTCGCTGCGCTCGTGATGACGGCGCGGGTGCGGCCCCGCTCAGCGCGCCGCGTCGGCGATCCAGTCCACCGCCGCCGCCAGCGCGGCGCGCTCGTCCTGCCCCGCGGCGAGCGCGGCCTCGTAGGCCGCGATCTGCCCGTCCGCGCTGGTCCCCTCGGCCACGATCGCCCGCGCGCGGGCCACGTCCGCCGCGCAGCCGAGGGCGTCGGCGTCCTCGGCCACCAGGGCGAGCACCGCCTCCAGCGCCTCGGCGAACGGCACGGCCTCGGCCCGCGCCTCGTCGATCAGGGACGCGGCGACGCCGCTGTGCTGGGCGCGCCAGAGGTTCTCCGAGGCCAGCGCCCGCGAGACGCCGTCGAGGCCGGCGTGGAGCTCCGGCCGGCGCACGCACAGGCGCACGAGGCAGCGGAACAGCGCGGCGATGCAGAGCGAATCGTCGAGGCGCGTGCAGGCGTCGGCGATGCGCAGCTCCAGCGTCGGGAACTTGATGGAGGGACGCAGCGACCACCACAGGAAGCTCGCGTCCGCGATGGCGCCCGACCGGGTCATGATGGCGACGAACCGCGCGTGGGCGGGGGCGTCGGCGAAGAGCTCCGGCAGGCCGGTGCGCGGCAGCTCTCCGAAGACGCTGAGCCGGTAGGCCCGCAGGCCCGTCGCCTCGCCCTGCCAGAACGGCGAGGAGGCCGACAGCGCGAGCAGCAGCGGCTGGAACGGCAGCAGCCGGTTCATCAGGTCGACGCGGGCCTCGGGATCGGGGACCTCGACGTGGACGTGCATGCCGCAGATCAGGGCCCGCCGCGCCGCGATGCCGACATCCGACAGGATGCCCTTGTAGCGCGCGCCGTCAGTGGCGGTCTGGCGCGACCAGCGCGCGAGGGGGTGCGTGCCGCAGGCCAGCAGTCGCAGGCCGTTCTCGGCCGCGATCCCGGCGAGTTGCCGCCGCTGGCCGCCGAGATTGTCCCGAGCGGCCGCCGCGTCGGTGAGCGGCGGCGTGCAGACCTCGACCTGCGCGGCGACCAGCTCGCGGCCCGTCTCGGGCAGCTCCGCCTCCACCCGCGCGTGGAAAGCGGCGAGGTCGCCCCGGGGCGTCCCGCGGGTCTCGGCATCGGCCAGGAAGTACTCCTCCTCGATGCCGAAGCGGTAGCTGGGGGCGCTCATCGTGGTCTCCGGGAAACGCGACGCGTGCGCGCCAACGCGCCGGCGGGGACGAAGGTGCCGCTCAGGGCGTCCGCAGCGGCCCGCCGACCAGCCAGGCGGGGTCGAACCAGCGGTCGGCCTCGCCGTCGTAGGGCAGGCGCGTGATGTCCCAGTGCTGGATGTAACGCGCGTAGACGTTCCACACCGCGATCCCGCCGCCGACGAAGATCCGCCGCCCGGGATAGCGCTTGAGCACCGCTTCCGGATCCTCGTGGCTGCGGATCACGTCGATCGTGCGGTCCTTGAAGGCGAACTCGGGCACCGAGGCCACCGTCTTCGGCCCGGCGATCAGCACGTGGCCCATGGTGAGGGCGAAGAAGCGCGTCACGTCCTCCACGAAGAGCGGGTCGGTGTTGCCCTCCCAGGGCAGGTGGCCGTCGAGGCCGAGCTGGCCCCGCAGGCCGATCGCGCAGATGCAGCGGACGTCGATCATCGTGAAGAACTCGAACCAGAAGGGAGACTGCTCGGACGATCCAACCCGTCCTCCTCATCCTGAGGTGCGTGCGCGAAGCGGACGCCTCGAAGGAGGGCTCCAGGGATCACCGCGCCGGCTGGAGGGCTCCTTCGAGGCCCGCTCTCGCGGGCAGCTCAGGACGAGGGGACTGGATGGGACGACCCGATCCAACAACGCCCGACCCCGTCACTCGGGTGCGCGGAAACTCAGCACCCGGTCGGTGGGAAAATCGTAGAGCTTCCCGGTCTCGGCCCAGTCCGGCGCGGCGAGACGCACGAAATGGGGGGCGAGCTCCTCGGGTGTCCGGAGGGTCTCGGGGTCCTCCCCGGGCATGGCCGAGCGGCGCATGCCGGTCCGCAGGGGGCCCGGATTGAGCAGCATGGCCCGGATCGCCGTGCTCTCGTTCTCGGCCGCGTAGGTCCGCACCAGGGCCTCCAGCGCCGCCTTCGAGACCGAGTAGGGCCCCCAGTAGGGCCGGCACTTCGAGGCGGCC
This sequence comes from Methylobacterium sp. NMS14P, assembly GCF_028583545.1. Classification (NCBI taxonomy): domain Bacteria; kingdom Pseudomonadati; phylum Pseudomonadota; class Alphaproteobacteria; order Hyphomicrobiales; family Methylobacteriaceae; genus Methylobacterium; species Methylobacterium sp. NMS14P. The sequence continues at coordinate 4,343,952 of NZ_CP087106.1, forward strand.
CCCGACGAGACGAAGATCGCGCGGCCCGCGTCCGACATGCGCAGCAGCGGGTCGAGGGAGCGGATCAGGCGCCAGTTCGCGGTGACGTTCACGTCCATCACCTGCCCCCAGATCTTCGGGGTGATGTGGCCGATCGGCATGAGGGCGCCGAGGATGCCGGCATTGGCGACCAGGATGTCGAGGCGCTTCCAGCGCTCGTTGATCGCCGCGCCGAGGCGGTCGATCGCGTCGTAGTCGGCGAGGTCGAACGGCACGAGGGTGGCGCTGGAGCCGGCGGCGCGGATCGCGTCGTCGAGCTCTTCCAGGGCGCCCACGGTCCGGGCCACCGCGATGACGTGCGCCCCCGCCCCGGCCAGCGCCAGGGCGGCGGCGCGCCCGATGCCGCGGGACGCGCCGGTGACGACCGCGACGCGGCCTTCCAGGATTCTCTGAGACTCAGCCATGGCGAGGACCTAGCGCATTTCCGCGCGCAGGGGATGCCCGATCGCGCGAAACGGCCGGATCCTGTCAGTCCGCCTCGGCCAGCATGGCGAAGCGCTTCGGGCCGGCGATGGACAGGTCGGTCAGGCCGGTCGGGTAGTCGCCCGTGAAGCAGTGGTCGGTGTATTGCGGGCAGGCCGCGTTCCGCGCCTCCTCGCCCATCGCCCGGTAGAGGCCGGGGATCGACAGGAAGGCCAGCGAATCGGCGCCGATATACTTGCGCATCGCCTCGAGATCGTGGGTCGCGGCGAGCAGCTTCTCCCGCTCGGGCGTGTCGATCCCGTAGAAGTCCGGGTAGGTGATCGGCGGCGAGGCGATCCGGAAATGCACCTCCGCGGCGCCGGCCTCGCGCATCATCCGGACGATCTTCACCGAGGTCGTGCCGCGCACGAGGCTGTCGTCCACGAGGACGATGCTCTTGCCCTCGATCGCCGCGCGGTTGGCCGAGTGCTTCATCCGCACGCCGAGCTCGCGCACCGACTGGGTCGGCTGGATGAAGGTCCGGCCGACGTAGTGGTTGCGGATGATCCCCATCTCGAACGGGATCCCGGTCTCCTGCGAGAAGCCGAGCGCCGCCGGCACGCCGGAATCCGGCACCGGCACGACGATGTCGGCGGGTGCCGCGGCCTCGCGGGCCAGCTCCCGGCCGATCGCCTTGCGCACCGCGTAGACGCTCTTGCCGTTCACCACCGAGTCCGGCCGGGCGAAGTAGATGTACTCGAAGATGCAGGGCCGCATCGGCACGGCGTCGGCGAAGCGGATCGACTCGATCCCCTCCTCGGAGATCACCACGATCTCGCCGTTCTCGATGTCGCGCACGAAGCGGGCGCCGATGATGTCGAGCGCGCAGGTCTCGGAGGCCAGCATGTAGCGGCCGTCGAGCTCGCCCAGCACCAGCGGGCGGATGCCCAGCGGGTCGCGGGCGCCGATCAGCTTCTTGTTGGTGAGCGCCACGATCGCGTAGGCGCCCTGGATCGCCTGCAGGGCGTCGATGAACCGCTCGATGATCCGCGGCTTCCGCGAGCGGGCCGCGAGGTGGAGGATCACCTCGGTGTCGGAGGTCGACTGCGTGATCGCGCCGTCACGCACGAGGTCGCGGCGGATCGACAGGGCGTTGGTCAGGTTGCCGTTGTGGGCGACCGCGAGGCCGCCGCTGGCGAGCTCGGCGAAGAGCGGCTGGACGTTGCGCAGGATCGTGCCGCCGGTGGTCGAGTAGCGCACGTGGCCGATGGCGGCGCGGCCCTTGAGGCGGGCGATGGTGTCGCCGTCCGAGAAGGAATCGCCCACGAGGCCGGGGCGGCGCTCGGAGTGGAACACCGAGCCGTCGAAGGAGACGATGCCGGCCGCCTCCTGGCCCCGGTGCTGCAGGGCGTGGAGGCCCAGCGCGACGATCGCCGAGGCGTCCGGATGACCGAAGATGCCGAAGACGCCGCACTCCTCGCGGAGCGTGTCGCCGTCGAGATCGAGATCGAAGGTGTCGGTGGTGGCGGCGGCGTGTGACATGGGGCTGTCGATCACTCACAGATCCCGGCGGCGACGGGCCGGCGCGCCGGTCGTCGCGGAAGCAATCCGTACACCACCGGAACCGCTATCTAGGCGTTCCGCGCGACGAGACCTACGGCGAATACCGCAGATCAGCGTCGCGTCGGGGTCGGCGCGGTCTCGGTCCGGCGCTGCGGCGCCGCGTCGGTCTCGGCCGGTGCGTCGGCGGAATCGCTCGGCGGCGCGCCGGTCTTCGGCTTCTTGAACTGCTTGAGGAAGCCTTCCGGATTCTCGGGCAGCTGCGCCACCAGGGCGTCGCCGGACTTCTCCAGCATCGGGCGCGTTCGGGCCTGGGCGGCCCAGTCCGGCACCTTGCCCTGCACCAGCCAGGACAGGAACACCCAGCCGATCACGCAGATCAGGAAGCCGCGGGCCGCGCCGAACAGGAAGCCGAGGGAGCGGTCGACCGCGCCGATCCGCGAGTCGAGCACGACGTCGGAGATCTTCACCGTGATGATCGACACGACGATCAGGGTGCCGAGGAAGATCGCCGCGATCGAGGCGACGAGCGCCACGGTGTCGCTGTTCACGTGCTGCTTCACGGTGGGCAGCAGCATGGGGTGGAGCGTCCACGCGACGGCGGCGGCCGCCACCCAGGCGACGATCGCCAGGACCTCGCGGGTCACACCACGCACGGCCGCGAGCAGCGCGGAGACCGCGACGATGCCGAGCACGGCGAGATCCAGGACGGTAAACGGCATCGTTGAGCTTTTTGGTACCCGCGGGGATGGCGCGTCGGCCGTGCGGCTCCCCCGGACCGCGGCGGATTTATACCAAGCCCGAACTCGGCCGTCACCCTGGCGCGCCCGCCTGATCGCGCGCCTGTGCCGTCCGTGCATCAGACCGTGCATCAGACGCGCCGATCACCGTGGCGCGAGCCGCCGCGCGGAATGCCCGGCTCCACCCGGGCACCGTCCCGGTGCTATGGGTCGCGCCCGGGGTCCGGTCTGTGCTTCCGGACTCCCGGTGGCGAATGGATGGAGGCGTTCCGCGTGTCCGAGGCCGGACCTGTGACGGAGATCGGCGCCCACGGCGCCCGGCTGACGATCGACCTCGGGGCGATCGCGGCCAACTGGCGAGTCCTGGCGGCCCGCGGCGCGGGCGCCGACTGCGCCGCCGTGGTGAAGGCCGACGCCTACGGCTGCGGCGTCGGCCGCGTCGGGCCGGCCCTGTGGGCCGCCGGCTGCCGGACCTTCTTCGTCGCGCACCTGTCCGAGGGCGTCGCCGCGCGCGCCGCCCTGCCGGACGCCGCGATCTACGTCCTGAACGGTCTGCCCCCGGGCGCCGCGGCGGCCTTCGCGGACCACGGGCTGCGCCCGGTGCTCGGCAGCGTCGAAGAGCTGTCGGACTGGGCCGCGTTCGCGGGGAACCGGCCGCCCGCGGCGCTCCACGTCGATACCGGCATGAACCGGCTCGGCCTGTCGGTGCCCGAGGCGCTGGACCTCGCCGGGGACGCGCGGATCGCGGCCGCCGGGATCGACCTGCTCCTCAGCCACTTCGTCAGCGCCGAGAAGCCGGAGGACCCGGTCAACGCCCGGCAGATCGCCGATTTCGCGCGGGTCCGGGCGGCCTATCCCGGGCTCCGGGCCTCGCTGGCGAACTCGTCGGGACTCTTCCTCGACGGGGCCCGGCACGACCTGCTGCGGCCGGGCTACGCCCTGTTCGGCGGCAACCCGACGCCGGGCGCCGCGAACCCGATGCGCCCGGTGGTGCGGCTGGAGGCAGCGATCGCGCAGGTGCGCGGCGTCGCGGCCGGCGCGACCGCGGGCTACAACGGCCGCTGGACCGCCGCCGCACCGAGCCGGCTGGCGACGCTCTCGCTCGGTTACGCCGACGGCTTCCCCCGGGCGATCAGCGGGCGCGGCCAGGCGCTGGTCGGCGGCGTCCCGTGCCCGATCCTGGGCCTCGTCTCCATGGACCTGATCATCCTCGACGTGACCGCGGCGCCCGCGGCCCGGCGCGGCGCGGAGGCGGTGCTGATCGGCGACAGCCTCGACATCGACGCGGTCGGCCGCGCCGCCGGCACGATCGGGTACGAGATCCTGACGGGGCTGGGTTCTCGTTATGTTCGAACTTATGTAGGCTGACGCGACTCCACCCTGACACGCCGGACGGCCGGCGCCCGGACTCGAATGGCCAAGATCCACCAGACCTTCGTCTGCCAGTCCTGCGGGGCGGTCTACAACCGCTGGCGCGGGCGCTGCGAGGCCTGCAACGGCTGGAACACGATCGTCGAGGAGGCGCCCTCGGCCCCCGGCCAGTCCGGCCCGGCCGCGACCCGGCCGTCACGCAACCGCGGCCGGGTCTTCCCCCTCGAGGGCCTGACCGGCGAGGCCAAGGAGGCGCCGCGCATCCCCTCGGGGATCGGCGAGCTCGACCGGGTGACCGGCGGCGGCTTCGTGCGCGGCTCGGTGATCCTGCTCGGCGGCGATCCCGGCATCGGCAAGTCGACCCTGCTGATGCAGGCCTCCGCCGCCATGGCGGGCACGGGCGAGCGGGTCGCCTACATCTCGGGCGAGGAGGCGGTCGGGCAGGTGCGCCTGCGGGCCGAGCGGCTGGGCCTGAGCGCCCGCCCGGTCCAGCTCGCCGCAGAGACCAACGTCGAGGACATCGTCGAGACCCTGAGCCAGGGGCGCCCGCCCGCGCTCGCCATCATCGACTCGATCCAGACCATGTGGACCGAGACGGTGGAATCGGCCCCTGGCACGGTCACGCAGGTGCGCTCCTCCGCGCAGGCGTTGATCCGCTTCGCCAAGACCACCGGCACGGCGGTGATCCTGGTCGGCCACGTCACCAAGGACGGGCAGATCGCCGGCCCCCGCGTGGTGGAGCACATGGTCGACGCGGTCGCCTCCTTCGAGGGCGACCAGGGCCACCATTTCCGCATCCTGCGCGCCGTGAAGAACCGGTTCGGGCCGACCGACGAGATCGGCGTGTTCGAGATGACCGACGCGGGCCTCAGCGAGGTGCCGAACCCGTCGGCCCTGTTCCTGGCGGGCCGCGACCATCAGGCGGCGGGCACCGCGGTCTTCGCCGGCATGGAGGGGACGCGGCCGCTGCTGGTGGAGATCCAGGCACTCGTCGCGCCCTCCTCGCTGGGCATGCCGCGGCGCGCCGTGGTCGGCTGGGACCCGAACCGGCTGTCGATGGTGCTCGCCGTGCTGGAGGCCCACGGCGGCATCCGGCTCGGCAGCCACGACGTCTACCTGAACGTGGCCGGCGGCCTGCGCATCACCGAGCCGGCGGCCGACCTCGCGGTCGCCGCCGCCCTGGTCTCGTCTCTGTCTGGCGCGGTGCTGCCGCCCGAGACGGTCTATTTCGGCGAGATCGGGCTCTCCGGCGCGATCCGGCCGGTGGCACAGGCGGGATCGCGGTTGAAGGAGGCCCAGAAACTCGGCTTCGCCAAGGCGCTGATCCCGCAGGGCCGCGGCGAGGGCGAGAAGGCGCTGGCGGTGGAGACGCTGCGCCACATCGCCGACCTGGTGGCGGGAATCAGCGCGGGCGCGCCCCGGCGGGGATCCGGCCAGCGCGGGCGGCAACAGGCCCGCTACGCCGACGAGGAGATGTGAGCGCTCCCGTCTTTGCGAGCGCGGCGAAGCAATCCAGGGATGCGCCACCTTTGGTCACGGCCCGCTGCCCTGGGTTGCTTCGCTCCGCTCGCAAAGACGGCGGGGCTAACCGCCCGTCACGCTCATGTGCCGCGGCACGGCGGCCGGGCGCTGGCGCTCGATGACGAAGTCGTGGCCCTTGGGCTTGCGGGTGATCGCCTCGACCACCGCCGCGGCCAGAACCGCGTCGTCCTGGGAGGCGCGCAGGACCGCGCGCAGGTCGGCCGAGTCCTCCTGGCCCAGGCACATGTAGAGCTGGCCGGTGCAGGTCAGGCGCACGCGATTGCAGCTCTCGCAGAAATTATGGGTCAGCGGTGTGATGAAGCCGAGCTTCCCGCCGGTCTCCTCGACGCGCACGTAGCGCGCCGGGCCGCCGGTGCGGTCGGGCAGCGGCGTGAGGGTGTAGCGGGTCTCCAGGCGCTGCCGGGCGACCGACAGGGGCAGGAACTGGTCGGTCCGGTCGGCCTCGATCTCGCCGAGCGGCATCACCTCGATCAGCGTCATGTCCATGCCGAGGCCGTGCGCCCAGGCGATCATGCTGGGGATCTCGTCGGCGTTGACGTCGCGGAGCGCCACCGCGTTGATCTTCACCTTCATCCCGGCGGCCCGCGCCGCCGCGATGCCGTCGAGCACCACCTTGAGGTCGCCGCGCCGGGTGATCTCCCGGAACTTGTCCGGGTCGAGGGTGTCGAGCGAGACGTTGATCCGGCGCACCCCGAGGCTCGCCAGCTCGTCGGCGTAGCGCGTGAGCTGCGTGCCGTTGGTCGTGAGCGTCAGCTCCTCCAGCGCCCCCGAATCGAGGTGGCGCGAGAGTCTCCGGAACAGGTGCATGATGTCCCGGCGCACCAGCGGCTCGCCGCCGGTGATCCGGAGCTTGCGCACGCCCCGGGCGATGAACACGCCGCAGAGCCGGTCCAGCTCCTCCAGGGTCAGCAGGTCGCGCTTGGGCAGGAACTCCATGTGCTCGGACATGCAGTAGGCGCAGCGCAGGTCGCAGCGATCCGTCACCGAGATGCGCAGGTACGAGATCGCCCGCTGGAACGGGTCGATCAGCGGCGCGGGCCCGGCGGGCGCGCCGAGAGCAAACGTCTGCGGCGTCAGGGAGCTGTCATCGAGCATCGTCCGGCATATGATGCCACCGGCGGTCGCGGGCAAGCAGGTCCCGCGACGCAGCCCCAGATTGCGTGAGGAGTGTGACCCGTGACCGAGGATCTGTGGCCGACCGAGATCCGCCTGTCGGCCGACCGGCGGGTGCTCAACGTCGCCTTCGAGGACGGCGCGCGCTACGCCCTGCCGGCCGAGTACCTGCGGGTGTCGAGCCCCTCGGCCGAGGTGCAGGGCCACTCGCCGCAGGAGCGCAAGGTGATCGGCGGCAAGCGCGCCGTGGCGATCCTGGCGGTGGAGCCGATCGGCAACTACGCGGTGAAGCTCGGCTTCGACGACATGCACGACACCGGCATCTACGGCTGGGGCTACCTCCACACCCTGGGCCGCGAGTACGAGACGCGCTGGAACACCTATCTCGGCGAGCTCGCCGAGCGCGGCCTGGACCGCGAGACCGCGCGCACCGCCCCGGTGAAGCAGGGCGGGGGCTGCGGGTCGGGCTCGTGCGGCTGCCACTGAGGGCAGCCGCTCTCGCTTACCCTGGCGCTAGCCCTGAGCATCGTCCTTGCGAGCGGAGCGAAGCGATCCAGGGCAGCACCCAGTCTTCCTGCCTCGCGCATCCCTGGGTCGCTTCGCTGCGCTCGCGATGACGGCGGGGCCGAGCGGAGTCGCGGAGAAGGCCGGCGGCTTGCATCGCGCACCCGTCAGCCCATCACCTTCGGAGCCGCCATGGCCTTCGCCTGCACCATTCCCGCCACGCCCACGATCCAGCAGGACGACGCCGCCGTGCGCATCACCCGCTGGGACTTCCCGCCCGGCGGCGTGACCGGCTGGCACGAGCACGGCTGGCCGTACTTCGTGGTGATGCTGGTGGACGGGATCCTGCGCGTCCACGACGGCGCGGTGGTCAGCGAGACGGCGCTCGCGGCCGGGCAATCCTACATGCGTCCCGCGGGCATCCGGCACGACGTGATGAACGGGTCCGAACACCCGATCGCGTTCATCGAGATCGAGGTGAAGCGTCCGGACGCCCTGGTCACGCTGCCGGCGGCCTGAACGCGGAAGGGCCGACCTCGCGGCCGGCCCTCCCCCGAACAGTCCCGAGGAAGATCAGCGCTGGACGATGACCTTCGTGCCGACCTTGGCGCGGGTGTACAGGTCCGTCACGTCGTCGTTGGTCATGCGGATGCAGCCCGACGAGACGGCCGTCCCGATGGTCTCCGGCTCGTTGGAGCCGTGGATGCGGTAGATCGAGCCGCCGAGATACATGGCGCGGGCGCCGAGCGGGTTCTCGAGACCGCCCTTCATGTAGCGCGGCAGGTCGGGCCGGCGCTTCAGCATGGTCGACGGCGGGCGCCAATCCGGCCACTCGCGCTTCATCGTGATGGTCTGCACGCCGCCCCAGGTGAAGCCCGGCCGGCCGACGCCGACGCCGTAGCGCAGGGCCTGGCCGCCGCCCATCACGTAGTACAGCCGCCGCTCGGCCGTGGAGACGACGATCGTGCCGGCGCCGTAGGGGCCGTTATACGCCACCGTCTCGCGCGGGATCGCCGACATCTGCGGGACCGCCGCGTCGGCGCTCAGCGGGTCGGCGGGGTTCAGGGCGGCGTTGGCCACCGGCACCGCGACGGTCTCGACGGCCTGCGGGCGGACGCGCACGGTGAGCGCGTCGTTCAGCGGCTGGCGGGTCAGCGGGTCGATCTCGTAGGCCAGTGCCGGCGCGGCGCAGGCGGCCGCGCCGAGAAGCCCGATCAGGGCGGGGAGAAAACGACGCATCAAAGCCTCTCGGGGCAGGCGCGGACTATGGCGGGAACGCGGCGAAGACCGCGGCACGATGCCGTGCCGATCCTCGCCAAGGGGTAAACGCTCGCGCCTCAAATCCAAGCCTGAAACCGCCCCGCCCGGGCGGTTCCGCCCGCCCGTGACTCGATGGCAACACTGTGGCAGCTTGGCCGTAAGGGCCGGGATGAACGGCGCCGGTCCCGGCGTCCGCGGCCCGCGCCCGCGCCGCCCCGGACGGGCGGCGCGGGGCCGCGTCAGGCCTCGTCGGCGGCGAGCCAGATGGCCGGCTCGCGCGGCGCCGGGCGGAGCGGGGCCGGCGCGGCGGGCAGGCCGCGCAGCTGGGCGAGCTCGGCGAGTTCCGGCGCCTGCGCGGTGTCGTCGGCGTTCAGGAACAGGCCCCGCGCCCGGGCGGCGCGGCCGAGATCGGCCCGGCTGGTCCAGACGCTCTGGGCCGGGCTCGTGAGGAGCGCCAGGGCCACGGGCGCCAGCCAGAGGGCGAGCCACGGGTTCCCGACGAGCACCAGGGCGAGCACCATCAGCGCGCCGACCACCACGGCGTCGGCCTGGAGCCGGAAGGCCTCCGCCCAGGACACCTGCCGGTCGTCCCGGTCCTGCGTGTCCCAGCGGACCACCCGGCCGAAGAAGGTCGAGACCACGGCGCCGGCGGTGAACAGGGTCAGGACCGGCCACAGGATCACCCACACCGCCTGTTCCAGGGCGGCGCTCGCGAGCAGGGCCCGCGCGCCGCCGAAGGCCGCCCGGCGCTCCGGCGAGGCGAGGACGTGGCCGAGACTCAGGAGCTTCGGCAGCGCCAGCACGGCGACGCTGAGGGCGGCGAGCGCGTGGGCGGCGGCGCCCTGACCGGTCAGCCCGTAGGCCAGGAGGCCGAGATCGCCGGTCCGGGCGGCCTGCCACGCGGCGAGGCCCAGGAACGCGATCCAGAGCGGCAGCATCCCGTAGGAGAGGATGCCGACGAGGAGGTGCCAGCGGCTCGCCGCGCGCAGGCCCGCCCAGGGCAGCACCCGCAGGTGCTGGAGGTTGCCCTGGCACCAGCGGCGCTCGCGGCCGAGCAGGTCGACGAGGTTGGTGGGCATCTCCTCCCAGGTGCCGCCCATCTCGGGCAGCAGCCGCACCTCCCAGCCGGCGCGCACCATCAGCGCGCCCTCGACGATGTCGTGGCACAGGATCTCGCCGCCGAGCGGCTCCCGGCCCGGCAGCTTCGGGAGCTGCGCGTTCTCCGCGAAGGCCTCGACCCGCAGGATGGCGTTGTGGCCCCAGTAGCTGCCCTCCGGGCCCTGCCAGGTCTCCAGGCAGCGCAGGGCCAGCGGCGCGTAGAGCCGGACGGCGAATTGCTGGATGCGGGCGAAGAGCGTGTCGCGGCCGGCCGCGTACGAGACGGTCTGGATCAGGCCGGTGCGCGGGCTCGCCTGCATCAGCCCGACGAGCCGGCCCATGGCCGCGCCGGTCATCAGGCTGTCGGCGTCCAGCACGATCATGAACGCGTACTCGCCGCCGTAGGTGCGGCAGAACTCGCCGATATTGCCGGCCTTGCGGCCGACATTCTCCGTCCGGCGCCGGTAGCGGATCCGCGGCAGCGCCGGGTCGGACGCCGCCCAGGCCTGGATGCGGGCGTACTCGTGCTCCTCGACGGCGGCGATCGCGCCGTCCCGGGTGTCGGAGAGGACGAAGATGTCGATGCCCCGCGCCTCGGCGCGGGCGAGCGACCGGGCCATCACCCGCAGGCGGGCGAAGACCGCGACCGCGTCCTCGGCGTGGATCGCCACCACGGCGGCGGTGCGTCCGGCCCCGTCCGGGCCGGCGCCCGCCTGCTCGGAGCGGCGCTCCAGCGCGGATCTCGCCCGGTCGCCCAGGAGGGTCGCGACGAACCCGTAGACGTACTGGCAGGCGACGAACGCCTGCCAGCCCATCACGAGGCCGAACAGCACCAGGACCGCCCAGGCCAGCGGGCTGACGCCCGCCGGGTAGGCGAGCGCGGCGAGCCACGCGAGGCCGCCGGCGGTGGCGAGGCTCGGGATGGCCAGGGCGAGGCGCCGGGGGCGCAGGGCGCCGCGCGGCGCGCCGGTCCAGACCTCGCGGCAGGATGCGCTCTCCGACGGATCCGGTATGGCGGGAGCCGCGTTCCGGTGCGACCGCTCGGCGGAGGAGGTGACGCGTGACGACATGGCGCGAGGAACTCGACCGTGGAAGGCTGCCGGCCGCCCGGCCGTCCGGGGCCGGGAACCGATGACCGTGGACACCGATGTGCGGGGTGAGGATACGGAGCCGACCCGGCAGCCAAGGCCGCCGGAAGCCGAACGGATCAATCCCCCCTCCCGGCGCCGCGTTCTTCGAACAGTCCTGGCCGCGGCTGCCGGCACGGTTCTACCTAGCGCGACTGATCTGAATGGGTCCAGAACGTGGGCCGGGCCGGCGCTTCCGCCGCAGGACGGCGCGATGACCTTCGAGACTCTCTCGGCCGAGGCGGCGCGCCGCGCCGCCGCGCCCTACGCCCCGCCCGCCGAGGACCTGCCGCCGGCGCTCGCCGCCCTCGACTACGACGGCTACCGGGCGATCACCTTCCGGCCGGACGCCGGCCTGCGGCTCGGCGCGCATTTCAGCGCCCAGCTGTTCCACCGCGGCTTCCTGCAGCGCCGGCGCGTGGCGCTCCACCTCCAGCCGCTCCGCGGGCCCGCGCGCCCGATCCCCTACGACACGCGGCTGTTCGACCTGGGCGCGCGGCTCGCCGGCCAGAGCTTCGCGCCGGATCTCGGCTTCGCGGGCTTCCGCCTGCACTACGCCTTCCCGGACATGCCGGCCTGGCGGCCGAAGGGCTTCCAGGAGGAGTTCCTCGTCTTCCTGGGCGCCTCCTATTTCCGCCTGCGCGCGGCCAACCAGGAGTACGGGCTCTCGGCCCGGGGGCTCGCCATCGGCACCGGCGCGCCGGAAGGCGAGGAATTTCCCGACTTCGTGGCCCACTGGATCTGCGAGCCGGAGCCGGAGGCGCGCACGCTCACGGTGCTCTCGCTGCTCGACAGCCCGAGCGTGGCCGGCGCCTACCGGTTCGCGATCGCGCCCGGCGATCCGGCCCGGATCGCCGTCACGGCGGCGCTCCACCCGCGCCGGGCGCTCCCGAAGCTCGGGCTGGCGCCGCTCACCAGCATGTTCCTGTACGGCCAGAACGGGCCCGGGGCGCGGGGCGCCAAGCCCTTCGACGATTTCCGGCCCCAGGTGCACGATTCCGACGGGCTTTGCGTCGCGGCCGGGAGCGACCCGGCACGGATCGACCGGATCTGGCGCCCCCTGGTCAACGGGCGCGCGCAGCCGCAGATCTCCGCCTTCGCGGCCCGGCCGCTCGCCGGCTTCGGGCTGCTGCAGCGGGAGCGGAGCTTCGCGGCCTACCTCGACGTGGAGGCGCGCCACGAGGCGCGGCCGGGCCTGTGGGTGGCGCCGGATTCCGCCGGGGGCGCCTTCGCGGACGGCGCCGTACAGCTCTTCGAGATCCCGTCGGGCGAGGAGTACATGGACAACATCGTGGCGGCCTTCGTGCCGGCGGCCCCGGCCCAGCCCGGCGCGCCGCTGCACGTCGCCTACGGCCTGACCACGGTGGGGGCCGAGCCCGTGCCGGCGATCCCGGAGGCCGCCCTCGCCCGGGTGACGTCGACGCGGCTCGGCTCGGCGGAGCGCCTGCGCCCGTCGAACCCGCCCGACCCGCGGCGGCGGCTCTGCGTGATCGACTTCGAGGGTCCGGGCCTGCCGAAGGGTCCCGACGAGGCGGTCGCCGCGGAGGTCTCGGCCAGCGCCGGCACGCTGCACGAGCCGGTGGCCAACTTCGTGCCGCAGACCGGCGGCTGGCGGATCTACGTCGAGTGGCGCCCGCCGGAGCCGGTGCCGCCGGGCGACGTCGTGCTGCGCGCCCGGCTGGTCCGCGGGACGATCCCCCTCAGCGAGACCTGGGACGCCGCCGTGTAGGCTCCGTCATCGCGAGCGGAGCGAAGCGACCCAGGGCAGCGCGACCTGGATGAACGTGGCGCCGCTGGATTGCTTCGCTGCGCTCGCAAGGACGGCGTGTCTCAGGCCGTGCGCTGCTCCTGCTCCAGGCGGCGAGCCAGGCGGGTGGCGCCGTAGACCTCGCTGAGGCGGCGGCGGGCCGCGGAGACCGGCGGGGCCTGCCGCTCGACATGGGCGGCCGCGATGACGCGCAGGGCGGCGGCGACCGAACGCTCCAGGCGACGCTCGGCCTGGACGGCCACGTCCCGATGATTGTCCAGCATGTGATGATCCCTCGTGCTGCGCCGTCGCCGCCCTCTGGCGGGGCGGTATCCGGCAGCGCCGACAGATTTCACATCCGGCTTGACCGCATCAAGGCAGCTTGGCCGTGGGCCGCCGAACGTCCCTACCGCAGCTCCTCGTGCCAGGTCCGGCCGTCGCGCTCGATCAGCGCGATGGCGGCAGTCGGCCCCCAGCTCCCGGCCGGGTAGGGCCGCGGCGCCTCGGGCCGGTCGGCCCAGGCCTTGAGCACGCCGTCCGCCCAGGCCCAGGCGGCCTCGACCTCGTCGCGGCGCATGAACAGCGTCGCGTTGCCGCGGACCACGTCCATCAGCAGGCGCTCGTAGGCGTCGGGGTAGCGCTGCTTGAAGGTCTCCTCGAAGGAGATGTCGAGGTCGGTCGGGCGCAGGCGCAGGCCGCCGGGGCCGGGATCCTTGGTCATCACCTCGAGCTTCATGCCCTCCTGCGGCTGCAGGCGGATCACGAGGCGGTTCGGCTCGCGGCCGAAGGCCTCCTCGGGGAAGATCGAGAACGGCGAGGCGCGGAACTGCACCACGATCTCGGAGAGCTTCTGGGGCAGGCGCTTGCCGGTGCGCAGGTAGAACGGCACGCCCGCCCAGCGCCCGGACTGGATCTCGACCTTCATGGCCACGAAGGTCTCGGTCCGGCTCTCGTGGCCGAGCTCGGCGAGGTAGCCCTCGACCGGCTTGCCGTCGACGGCGCCCGCCACGTACTGGCCGCGCACGGTGACCGCCTGCACGTCGTGGGCCGTGATCGGCTTGAGGGCGCGCAGGACCTTCAGCTTCTCGTCGCGGACCGAGTTCGCCTCGAGATTGAGCGGGCTCTCCATGGCGGTCAGGCAGAGCAGCTGCAGGATGTGGTTCTGCAGCATGTCGCGCATCGCGCCCGACGTGTCGTAGTAGCCGGCCCGGCCCTCGACCCCCACCGTCTCGGCGACGGTGATCTGGACGTGGTCGATCACGTCCGAGGTCCAGAGCCGCTCGAAGATCGTGTTGGCGAAGCGGAGCGAGAGCAGGTTCTGGACCGTCTCCTTGCCCAGATAGTGGTCGATCCGGAAGATCTGCGACTCGGGGAAGACCTCGCCGACCGCGTCGTTGATCGCCTTGGCCGATTTCAGGTCCTTGCCGATCGGCTTTTCCAGCACGACGCGGGACTTCTCGCCGACGAGCCCGTGGGCGGCGAGGTTGCGGCAGATCGAGCCGTAGAGGTCGGGCGAGGTGGCGAGGTAGTAGGGCCGGACCTGGTCGGGCCGCTCGTCGAGCTTGGCGACGAGGTCGGTCCAGCCGCTGTCGCCGGCACCGTCGACCGCGACGTAGTCGACGTGGTCGAGGAAGCGGTTGAGCATGTCGTCGGACAGGTCGGACGCCGGCACGAAGCGCTTGAGCGCGTCGCGGGCGTGCTCGCGGAAGGCGTCGAGGGACAGTTCCGAGCGCGAGGCGCCGATGATCCGGCTGGTCTCGGGGATCTGGCCGTCGCGGAATCGGTAGAACAGGGCCGGCAGGAGCTTCCGCGCGGTCAGATCGCCGGTCGCGCCGAACACGACGCAGTCGAAGGAAGCGACGGGGATGATCGTGGCCAAGTGCGGCTCCCGGGTGTCGTGCGCTGGTCTCGTGCGGCGGCTGCGTCGCACTGACCTAGCCCGTGTGCAAGGGCTTCGCCAGACGAGGGGCGCAGGCCAGCGCTGTCTGGTTCAGGGGGCGGCTGGGACAGGTCCGAGCAAGTCCACGCTGCCACGCTCCGTCCTTGCGAGCGCAGCGAAGCAACCCAGGGCAGCGCGGCGGCGCCGAAGGACAGCACGATGCGCGAGCCGGCCGTCTACATCATGGCGAGCCGCCGCAACGGCACGCTCTACACGGGCGTGACCGCGAATCTCGCCAGGCGGGTCTACGAGCACCGGGAGGCGATGCTTCCCGGTTTCACGAGCCGCCACGCTTGCAAGCGCCTGGTCTGGTACGAGCCATACCCGACCATGGCCGAAGCCATCACCCGCGAGAAGCGGATCAAGGCGGGCTCACGGAAGAAGAAACTCGCGCTGATCGAGGCGATGAACCCGGACTGGAACGACCTGTATCCCGATCTCGCGTGAACGGGTCCGGCGTCGCGGATCCCTGGATCGCTTCGCTGCGCTCGCAAGGACGGCGTTGTCCGGATTATGGCGGCCCATTAGGCCGCCGTCACACACTTCGTCCTCGCGAGCGGAGCGAAGGGACCCAGGGCAGCGCGAGGCCGCGCGGGTCAGCCCTCCATGTACCGCTTGAACGCCTCGGCGTGGTCCGGATGCCAGCGCGAGAGGGCGGGCCGGTTCTCGACGATGTCGCCGGACGCCCAGGCGATCCGCTTCGCGTCCTGGGCGCGGGTCGTCTCGTTGTCGGGGCAGAGGATGTAGAAGTCGCCGGCCGCGAGCCGCTCCAGCAGGAAGGCCACGGTCTCGTCGGGCGTCCAGGCGCCCGCGGGCTTCTCGGCGACGCCGCGGGCCTTGGTGAGCCCGGTGTAGACGAAGCCCGGGATCAGCAGGTGGGCCGTGGTGTGGCAGCCCTCCCGGTTGCGCAGCTCGTGGGCGAGCGCCTCGGTGACCGCCTTCACACCCGCCTTCGAGACGTTGTAGGGCGCGTTGCCCGGCGGCGTGGTGATGCCCTGCTTCGAGCCGGTGACGACGATCGCCCCGAGCTTGCCGCCCTCGATCATGCCGGGCGCGAAGGCGTGGATGCCGTTGACCACGCCGCCGAGGTTGGTGTCCAGGATCCGCGCCCAGGTGTCGGCGTCGGAGAACAGCTTCCCGCCGGCCTCGATCCCGGCATTCAGCATCACCAGGGCGGGCGGCCCGCTCTTGGCGACGGCGGCCGCCAGGGCCTCCACGGCGCCCCGGTCCGACACGTCGGTGGGCACGGCGCGCACCTCGACGGCGGCGAGTTCGGCGACGGCGGCCCGGGCCGCGTCCAGGGCCGGCCCCGGCAGGTCGGCGAGCCAGACGTTCATGCCGGCCCGGGCGAAGGCCTGCGCGGCGGCGAGCCCGATGCCGCTCGCGGCGCCGGTGACGACCGCGCTGCGGCCCGGGCTGACCGCGGGGTGCTGGCTCATGACGGATCCTCGGCTGACTGGCGCCCCTCAGATGGGGCGCCCCGGGCGGAAGGCGAGTTCGCGCCGCGATCCCGCGCGGCCCCGGCAGAACCAGCGGATCGCCGCCGCGGCGGCATCTGCTAGGGTGCGGCCCCCTTCTCGGAACGAAGCACGCGGATGCCCCCTCCCCCGAGCCGCCGGTCGATCCTCGCCGGCGCGGCCACCCTCGGCCTCGCCGGCGCGGCGCGCGCGGCCGGCCCGGCGGGGTTCGGGCCCCTGGGGCGGCCGTCCTGGTCGGGCGACAGCCTCCAGGCCGCCGCGGCCGCCAAGGGCCTGACGTACGGCTGCGAGGTGCCGTTCCACCGCTTCGACGCGACGCCCGCCTACCGGCAGGCGGTGGCGCGGGAATGCGGCATCCTCGTCTGCGGCACCGAGATGAAGATGGAGGAGGTCCTGCCGGCGCCCGGCAAGACCGACTTCGCCCGCGGTGACGCGATCCTGCGCTTCGCGAGGGGAAACGGCCAGCGCATGCGCGGCCACACGCTCGTCTGGCACGCGGCGCTGCCGCCCTGGGTCGGGCCCCTGCTCGGCCGGGCGAGCGCCGTCCAGGCCGAGGACTTCATGCGGCGCTGGATCGAGACGGTGGCGGGCCATTACCGGGGCCAGATCGTCGCCTGGGACGTGGTCAACGAGATCCTCGGCAACGAGGCCGATCCCGACCGCGGCGGCGGCCTGCGCGACTCCCCCTGGCTCGCCTCGATCGGCCCCGGCTACGTCGACCTCGCCTTCCGGATCCTGCACGAGACCGACCCCGCGGCCGCCGGCACGTGGAACGAGGACGCGGTGGAGCAGGGCGTGCCCTGGATGGAGGCCAAGCGCACCAAGGTCCTGCGCCGCCTGGAGGCGATGCGGTCCCGCGGCGTGCCGATCCGGCGCTTCGGGCTCCAGTCGCACCTCACCAGCACGATCCCGATCGACCAGGGCCAGCTGCGGCGCTTCCTGCGGGAGATCGGCCAGATGGGCCTCGGCATCGAGATCACCGAGCTCGACATCGACGACCGCGCCTTCCCGTCCGACGTGGCGACCCGTGACCGGATGGTGGCCGACTACGCCCGGCGCTACCTCGACGTGGTGCTGGACGAGCCCGCCTGCCTCGACGTGCTGACCTGGGACATCTACGACCCGGACACGTGGCTGAACGACCACCCCTACCGCAAGCGGCCCGACGGCCTGCCGCAGCGGGCGCTGCCGCTCGACGCGCAGTTCGGGCGCAAGCCCCTGTGGCACGCCATGAAGGCGGCCTTCGCGGCCGCGCCGGACCACAGGGCCGCCCGCGACAGGCTCAGGCGGGCGTGACCCCGGCCCGGCGGCCGTCCTCGGCCAGGCTCCGCTCCGGCGGCCGGTCCGCCAGGAGGCGGCGGCGGAGGCGCGCGCAGGGGCGCTCGACGAGCCCGTACATCCCCCAGCACCACGCCAGCGTCACCGGGAAGGCCGCCAGCATCAGCCCGGCGCCGTGCAGCCCGGGCCGCAGGTGCAGCACCAGGGCCACCACGGTCATGTGCGCGAGGTAGAAGCTGTAGGACCAGAGCCCGAGCTGGCGCATCGGCCGGCTGGCCAGCAGCTTCACCAGAGGCCCGTCGCCGTGCAGCAGGTACGCGAAGGGCACGAACAGGGCGGCGCTCTGGAGCGTGTAGCGCAGGCTCTCCCGGAAGGCGGGGTCGCGGACCGCCAGGGTCCCGAGGATCACCGCGAGGCTCGCGGCGACGTGCCAGGGCGCGGGGCGCCACGCCCGGTCGGCCGGGACCACCGGGTTGTTCCACAGCCCGAGGCAGCACCCGAACAGGATCGCGTCGATCCGGGTGTGAGTCCAGCTGTAGTTCAGGCTGTAATCCGGCAGCCGCCAGACGTTGAGGCACCGGATCGCCAGGACGGCCGCGCAGAGCCCCAGGCAGGCCAGGGCCGCGCGGCGCGGCCGCAGGCGCCCGAGCCAGAGCACGAAGGCCAGCGGGAAGACGAGGTAGAAGTGCTCCTCGATGGCGAGGCTCCACAGCGGCACCGGCAGCACCGCCTCGGTGCCGAACAGGCCGGGATAGTTCGTCAGGAAGGTCGCCTGCCCGAGGATCGCCGCCGGCGCGACCTGCATCCAGTCGAGCCACCCCGCCGCGTAGAGCGCGCCGGAGGCGAGCAGGGTCAGGTACATCGGCGGCAGGATGCGCAGGCTCCGCCGGAGGTAGAAGGCCCCGAGCGACACCGTGCCGGTCCGCGCCCGCTCGATCCGCAGGAGCGTGGTGATCAGGTAGCCGCTGAGGAAGAAGAAGACGGTCACGCCGAAGCCGCCCGGCACCACGTGGCTGTAGCCGCAATGGGCCGCGAACACGATCAGGATGGCGAGCGCCCGCACCCCGTCGAGCTGCGGCAGGTAGGGCATCGTCTTCGGGATCGGGTATCCGGATTCCGGCATGGCGGAGGTCGGTCTCGCGGCGCGCGTGGGGGCACAGCATAAGCGCGCTTTTCGCGCGGACCGACATCCGCACGGCACGCTGAGCGGCTGGACCAGTGTCCTCATGGTGAATCCCGCTCTCCGAGCCCGGCGGAGGCCGGAGGAGATTGGTAACCACGCCGGTCCATGATCCCGCCCGATCGCCCGGCCACGGGCGCCGTCGGGAGTGTTGCGTATGGTCCCGGTCCAGCCCCGCCGTCACGCCCGCCCGCACGCCGCGCTGGGTGCGGGCCTGTCCCTGCTGGCCCTGCTCGGGGCGCCGGGCGCCGCCCTGGCGCAGGGGGCCGGCGCGGCGCAGGGCAACCCCGCGCCGGTGCCGCCGCTCGCCGTGCCGGTCGCCGTGCCGGTCGCCGTGCCGGTCGCGGTGCCGGCTGCCGCCGCGGGCGAGGCCGCGAAGGGCCAGGAGCCCCGGGCACCGGAGGCGAAGGGCGCGGCCGGCAGGGCGGCGGACGCCAAGCGGGCCGAGACCAAGCCGGTCGAAGCCAAGCCCGTCGAAGCCAAGCCGGTCGACACCAGGGCGACCGAGGCCGTGCCGGAGCCTGTCCCGGCGCAGGGCAAGGCTCAGGACGCGAAGGCCCAGGACACCAAGCCGTCGGACACCAAGCCGTCGGAGACCAAGTCGCAGCAGGCCAAGCCTCAGGAGGCGGCCAGGAAATCCCGCGAGCCGGCGCCGCTGGTCTACGCCAAAGTCTCCACCGACCCGAACCCGACGCTGACGCCCCGGACGTTCCTCGACACGCTCCGGGCGGCCGAGCGCTACGCGGCCTTCGCGGAGGCCGGCGGCTGGGAGCGGCTGCCGGAGGATCTCGCGCGCCTCAAGCCCGGCGAGCGCCACCCGGCGATTCCCGCCCTGCGCCACCACCTGACGCTCACCGGCGACCTGCCGGCGGACGCGCCCCCGAACGACCGCCTCGACCCGCCCCTGGTGACGGCGACCGCGGCGTTCCAGGCCCGTCACGGCCTGCCCGACAGCGGCATCCTTGGCCGGCTCACTATCAACGCGCTCAACGTGCCGGCCGCGGTGCGCCAGCGTCAGCTCGCCGCCTCGGCGGCCCGGCTGATGGGCTCGAAACTCCCGTTCGGCGAGCGCTACGTCGTCGTCAACATTCCCTCGGCCGCCGTCGAGGCGGTGGAGAACGGCGCCGTCGCGCGCCGCTACGTCGCGGTGGTCGGCTCACCCGACAAGGCGACGCCGCCGGTGGAGACGCGGATCACCGACATCAACTTCAACCCGACCTGGACCGTCCCGGCCTCGGTGGTGAAGAACGAGATCATCCCGCAGATGCGCAGGAACCCGGGCTATCTCGCCAAGAACCACATCCGGATCCTCGGCCCGGCGGGCGAGGTCGACCCGACCCGGATCGACTGGGCGGGCGAGAAGGCCGTCAACTACACGCTGCGCCAGGATTCCGGCTTCGACAATTCGCTGGGCCAGGTGCGGATCGACATGCCGAATCGCTTTGCCGTCTACATGCATGATACGCCGGCGAAGTCGCTCTTCGCCGCGAGCGTGCGCTTCCACAGCCACGGCTGCGTCCGGGTCGGACAGGTGAAGGAGCTCGTCGGCTGGCTGCTGCAGGGCACCGACGGCCCCAACGGGCCGGGCACGAGCTGGGGCCCGATCGAGATCGAGACCGGCATCGCCGACGGCGAGCGCCGCGACATCAAGCTCACCAAGCCGATCCCGGTGACCTTCGTGTACCTCACCGGCTTCGCCACGCCGGACGGGAAGGCGCATTTCCGCGACGACATCTACAACCTCGACACGCCGGCTGCCGAGCCCGCCGCCACCGGCGCGATCCCGCCCGCGGCGGCGGGTGCGGAAGCCGGCGCCGCGAAGCCGGCCCCCACCACCGCGGCGCCGGCCGCGCCCCGGCCCGGTGCCGCCCACGACGCGAAGCCGGTCCCGGCGCGGGCTGCCGCGGCCAAGCCCGCAGCGGTCAGGCCCGCACCGGCAAAGCCGGCGCCGGTCCGGCCCGCCGCCGAGCACCGCAGTTTGGAATCCGTCGAACCTATCCGCTAAAGCCAACCCAGCCATGCGATTCTCGGCACGCCGGAACATCCCGGCGGACCGGTCATTGGCTCGCTGAAGGCGCATCTGCCCCTCCCCGGAGAGACGGAGCGACGCGCCGAGCTACCGAATCGCACGGAGACGACCATGGCCAAGGCCAAGCCCAGCAGCCGCATCGAGAGCGCGCGCCTGAACACCCCGACCGACCTCGATCCGAGTGACGTCCGGACGATCGCCGAGGGCCTGACGATCCTGAGCTCGGACCTGTTCGCGCTCTACATCAAGACCAAGAACTTCCACTGGCACATGAGCGGGCCCCATTTCCGCGACTACCACCTCCTGCTGGACGAGCAGTCGGCCCAGATCTTCGAGATCATCGACGCGGTGAACGAGCGCGCCCGCAAGATCGGCGGCACGGTCCTGCGCTCGCTCGGCCAGGCCAAGAGCCTGACCCGCGTGGCCGACAACGACGCCGAGTACGTCTCGCCCCTCGACATGCTCAAGGAGCTGCGCGACGACAACAAGGCCCTGACCGCCAACATGCGGACGCTCCACGGCGTCACCGACGAGGCCGGCGACGTCGCGACCACCTCGCAGCTCGAGGAGTGGATCGACCAGTCCGAGGAGCGGACGTGGTTCCTCTACGAGACCACCCGCGACGCAACCGACAGCGGCCACTGAGCCGCGCCTCGCGCCATCCCGGGGCCGCGCAGCGGAGCCTGCAGCGGAGCCTGGGATCCGGACGCGCCGAGGCGTGGAAGCCCGGCACCCGTCGTGGTCCTGGGTTCCGAGTCCGCCTGCGTCGCCCCGGCGCGGCGGTGCGCGTCGACGGCTAGAGCCGCTTCCGATCGCGTCGCAACGGTTGGGAAGGACGACGATCCCGGTCGAGACAGCCGCGCGATCCCCCTCCCGCACGGGAGCGGGGACCCGCGCCTCGTGCGGCACGGGTTGCGCGATCGCCCCCCGTCCGATCCGAGCGGGAACGGCTCTTGAGACCGCGACGACCCCGCGGCCGCGCGACGCGTCCGCGGGCCGCGATCGGACCGCCGCTAACCCGCCGCGAGATCGAGGTGCACCTTCACGAGGCCCGGGTCGTCGGGGTCGCGCCCCTGCGCGAAGCCGAGGCGGCGGCAGACCGCCAGCATCGGCCGGTTCTCGGCCAGCACCGTGCCCTCGACCCGCCCGATCCCCTCGGACCGCGCCCAGTCGATCATCAGGCGCATCAGCGCGAAGGCGAGGCCCGTGCCCCGGGCGTCGCGGCCCACCGCGATCGCGTACTCGCCGCTCTCGTGGTTGGCGTCGGCGTGGAGCCGGACCGCGCCGAGCATGCGCTCGCCGCCGCCCGCCTCGATCTCCGTGGCCACGAACGCGATGGCGCGGGCGTAGTCGAGCTGCGTGAGGCGGGCCAGGAAGGCGTGGCTGAACGCGCGCACCGGCCCGAAGAACCGCAGCCGCAGATCCTCCGGGTCGAGGCCCTCGAAGAAGCTCAGGAACAGGCCCTCGTCCTCCGGGCGCACGGGCCGCACCCGCACGGTCCGGTCCTTGAGGTTGAGGGTGCGGATCCACTCGGCCGGATAGGGCCGGATCGCGAAGCGCGGGTGGCCGCGGCCGTGGGCGCCGCGCTCGGCGCGCCCGATCCGGACCCGGGCGTCGAGGGCCAGCACGCCGGTCTCGTCGGCCAGGAGCGGGTTGACGTCGAGTTCGCGCACCTGCGGCAGGTCGGCGGCGAGCTGGGACAGCTTCACCAGTGTCAGCGCGATCGCCCCGAGGTCCGCCGCCGGCACGTCGCGGTAGGCCTCCAGGCGCCGCGCGACCCGGGTGCGGGCGATGAGGTCGCGCGCCAGGGTCAGGTCCAGCGGCGGGAGGCCGAGGGCGCGGTCGTCGATCACCTCCACGGCGGTCCCGCCCCGGCCGAACACCACCACCGGGCCGAACACCGCGTCCTCGGCGAGCCCGGCGATCAGCTCCCGGCGCTGGCCGCGGCGGACCATGGGCTGCACCGCGAAGCCGGTCACCCGGGCGTCGGGCCGCTCCCGGCGGGCGCGGGCCAGGATGCTGCGGGCGGCCTCCGCGACGTCGGCCTCGCTGGTCAGGTCGAGATGGACGCCGCCGATGTCCGACTTGTGCACGATGTCCGGCGAGACGACCTTCAGCGCCACCGTCCCGCCCGCCGCGATGATCGGCCACGCGGCCGCCGCGGCGGCGTCCGTGTCGGGGGCGAGCGTGATCGGGACGGTCGGGATCCCGTAGGCCTGCAGGAGACCGTTCACCGCCACCGGGTCGAGCCAGGCGGCGCCCTGGCGCAGGGCGCCGGCGACGATCGAGCGGGCCCGCGCCGTGTCGGGGGAGAAGTCCCGCGGCAGCGAGTCCGGCGTGCGCATCAGGTCGTCCTGCGCCTCGCGGTAGCGCACGAGGTGCAGGAAGCCCTCGATCGCCTCGGAATCGGTGGTGAAATGCGGGATCCCGGCCTGCGCGAAGGTCTCGCGCGCCGCCTCCGCGTCGCCCAGGGTGACCGCGAAGACCGGCTTCTTGCGGGTCTGGCCGGCGCGGGCGGCCTTGACCGTCGCGGCGACGGCCTCGGCCACCGCGCCCGCCTCCGAGCGGACGGTCGGCACGTGGATCGCCAGCACGGCGTCGCTCGTCCGATCCGTGAGCAGCGGCGTGAGCGCGGCCGCGAAGGCCGGGCCGGCGGCGTCGATGCCGAGATCGAGGGGGTTGCCCGGCGCGCGTCCCTCCGCCTCGGCGGGCGCCGCCAGGGTCCCGGCCCGCTCGATCAGCCGGTCCGCGGCGAGGAGGCCGATGCCGCGACCGTTCGACACGATCGCCAGCCGGTGGCCGGGGAACGGCCGCTGCCGCCCCAGGGTCTCCACGGCCGAGAACATCGCGTCGAGGTCCGGCACGTCCAGCAGGCCGGCCCGCCGGAACGCCGCCGCGTAGACCGCGTCCGGGCGGGCCAGGGCACCGGTATGGGTGACGGCGGCGCGGGTGTCGGGCCGGTGCCGGCCGGCCCGCAGGACCACGACGGGCTTCGCCCGGGCGGCGGCGCGGGCGGCCGACATGAACCTGCGGGCATCCGCGACCCGGTCGAGGCAGAGCAGGATCGCGCGGGTGCGGTAATCGGCAGCGAAATGGTCGAGGCAGTCGGCCACGCCGATGTCGAGGACGCTGCCGAGCGACAGCACCGCCGAGAAGCCCGTGCCGTGGCGGGCGCCCCAGGCGACGATGGCGGCCGCGACCGTGCCGGATTGCGAGACGAGGGCGAGGTCGCCGGCCTCGGGCGCGTGGGCGAACAGGCTGGCGTTGAGCCTGGCGCCCGGGACCGCGAGGCCGGCGCTGTCGGGCCCGAGCAGGCGCAGGCCGTGGGCGCGGGCGATCCCGTGGGCGACCGGGCCGGGATCCTCCGGCCCGGAGCCGAGCCGCGCCGTGAGGATCACGGCCGCCCCGGCGCCGATCGCGGCGGCCTGCGCGACGACCTCGGGCACGCTCGGCGGCGGCACCGCGATCAGGACGAGGTCGGGGGCGGCGGGCAGGTCCGCGACCCGCGGCACGCAGGGCAATCCCTCGACGGTCGCCTGATCGGACTGGACCGGCATGATCGCGCCGGGGAAGCCCGCGGCGCGCAGGCTGTCGAGCACGCTGCGCCCCAGCGAGCCCGCGCGCGCCACCGCCCCCACCAGCGCGATGGATCGGGGGGCCAGAAGCTTGTCAAACCGGTAGGTGCTCACGACCGGCGGCTCACGGCGCCGTCACGGGATGAGGTCCCGCAAGCCGTTCCTGGCGGCACGCATCTGGTCCCCTCGCTCACGTCCGTCCGGGCGGGCGCCCGGGCGCCCGCCGCCCTCCCAGATGGCGCGATCCGGCGCGCCTGCAACGCCCGCTCGGCACGCGCCGGCCGGAAATCGTGTGGCCTACCCGAGCGAGGCCTCCAGACCTCCTTTTGTTCAATATCGAGCGCCCTTTATCCACTCTAAGACGGGACTTGTGGGCGTGTGTGGATTGGTCTTGCTATTAAATTCACACCACCATAGTAACTGCCCCTTAACTACCCTGTATCGGGTCGAGCAGAGACAGATTCCGGCCGGCGCCGGTGGTCGGTGGCCGCCTGGGATCGAGTGGAGGTTATGGGATGGACGCTACGGGTGAAGGGCAACCGGACTATCTCACGCTGTCCGTCGACATCGTGTCGGCCTTCGTGAGCAACAATCCGGTCCCCGCGCCGGAACTGCCCGGGCTGATCGCGGCCATCCACGCGACGCTGCACGGGCTCGGCGAGCCGTCCGCCCCGCCGACGGAGGAGCTGCGGCCGGCCGTGCCGGTCCGGCGCTCGGTCCAGCCCGACTTCATCGTCTGCCTGGAGGACGGCAAGAAGTTCAAGTCGCTGAAGCGCCACCTGCGGACGCACTACAACCTGACGCCCGAGGAGTATCGGGGGAAATGGGGCCTGCCGCCCGACTACCCGATGGTGGCGCCGAACTACGCCGCGGCGCGGTCCAGCCTCGCCAAGAGCATGGGCCTCGGCCACCAGCGCCGGAAGGGCTGACGGCGCGGCGCTCCCGTCCGCGTCCACAGCTTTCGGCGCCGGGTTAGGCATCGGGCAAGCCGCGCTTGCGAGGGTCCGGGGCCCGTCAGCGCCGCAGAGACCCGATGCCCGGCAAGCCCAGCCTCGTCGCACGCCTGTTCTGGACGGCCGTGATCGGCCTCCCGTTCGGGCTCTGGTACGGCCGGCCGGCGCTCGCCGCGACGGGGCTCGCCCTCGCGCTCGTCCTGCTGCGGCATCTCGGGCGCCCGCGCCGGTTCCGGGCCCGGGTGCGCCGGATCGCCCGGGTCCATGCCGAGACGCTGGCGCTGCGGCGGCGTCAGGAGAGCTACAGCGACCCCTACGGCAACTGGATCGAGGACGGCTGGCTGCGCGAGCGGGCGTACTTCCTCGAGCGGACCGTCCTGCCGCAGCTCGGCTCCCGCTTCGCCGACCTCGCCGAGGCGGAGCACGCGCGGATGCTGGCGATCATCGAGGCCGAGGCGGCCGCCGTCGCGCTCCCCGAGGAGGACGAGGCGCCGGGCGACGGGCTCGACTACGAGCGCTACTGCGCCGAGCGCCTGGTCCGGGCCGGCTGGCGGGCGCACCGGACGCCGGCGAGCGGCGACCAGGGCGCCGACATCGTGGCGGTGCGGGACGGGCTGCGCCTCGTCGTGCAGTGCAAGCGGCTGAGCAAGCCCGTGGGCAACGCCGCCGTGCAAGAGGCCGCAGCCGCTCTGCGCTACTGGGACGGGGACCGGGCCGCCGTGGTGTCGAATGCCGGCTTCACGCCGGCGGCGCGCCGGCTGGCCACGGCCACCGGCGTGCTCCTGCTGCACCACGACGCCCTCGCGGCGATCGACCTCGCGGAGGCGTGAGGCGCCTCAGGCGAGCGGGCCCGGGATGGCGATCTCCGCCTCGCTGAGCAGGCGCGCCTCGTGGCGGCGCACGAACAGCCACAGGGCCAGGCCGCCGAACACCACCAGGGCCAGCAGGGTCAGGCCCACCGGACCGACGATGTGCTCGATCTGGCGCCCGCAATAGTACGAGCCGATGCCCATGCTGCCGGCCCAGACGATGCCGCCGAGGGCGTTGAAGGCGAAGAAGCGGCGCGCGTCCAGCCGGTTCACCCCGGCGAGCAGGGCCGCGTAGGCGCGCAGCATCGCGGTGAAGCGGCCGAAGAACACGATCTTCCCGCCGTGCTGGCGGAACAGGTACTGGCCGAGCTTGAGCCGCCCGTGGTCGAGGGCGATGAGGTGGCCGTAGCGCAGCAGCAGCGGCATGCCCCAGCGCCGCCCCGCCCAGTAGCCGACATTGTCGCCCAGGATCGCCGCCGCCGCCGCCGCCGCCGCGGCGATGACCAGGCCGATGTTCAGGTTGCCGGTGCTGCCGGCGTAGACGGCGGCCGAGATCAGCACCGTCTCGCCCGGGCACGGCACGCCGGCGCTCTCGAGGGTGATGATCACGAAGATCGCGATATATCCGTAATTCGCGATCAGGTCGGCGATGGGCAGGTCGTTCAGGAAGGCCATGCGGTCCTCGGGCCGGTCTCCGGGCAAAGCCCGGGGACACAAGCGGACGGAACGTGGCCTTTGAAGGGCCGATCTGCGGCGCGCGGCGCGCTCAGAGGACTTTCAGCAGGGCCTCGGCGCCCGAGGCCTCCGCCTTCGAGGGCGTCTCCTCGACGTTGAGGATCCGGACGACGCCGTCCTCGACCACCATCGAGTAGCGCTTCGAGCGCATCCCGAGGCCGAAACCCGTGCCGTCCATCTCCAGGCCGAGGGCCTTGGCGAAATCGGCGTTGCCGTCGGCGAGGAATTCCAGCCCCTCGGCGCCGCTCGCCTTCGACCACGCGTCGAGCACGAACACGTCGTTGACGCTCGTCACCGCGATGGCGTCGATGCCCCGCCCGAGGATCTCGTCCTTGTGGGTGACGAAGCCCGGCAGGTGGTTGCGGTGGCAGCTGGGGGTGAACGCGCCCGGCACGCCGATCAGGACCACGCGCCGGCCCTTGAACACGTCGTCGGTGGTGCGCGCGAGCGGGCCCTCGGGGCCGATCACCCGGAAGGTGGCCTGGGGCAGGTGGTCGCCGACCTGGATCATCGCGGGTCCCTCGTTGTCGCGCGCTGGGATGGCGCGCGTGAGCAGCGCGCCTGACCTAGCGTGGCAGGGGGTGACTGTCGAGGATGCGGCCGGCTCCGGCTCGGACCGTCCTCGCGGCCCGAGCAGCTCGATGAAGGCTGCCCCGGCCCCGAGGAACGCCGCTCCCGCCGTCATGACCGTCGAGCCTCGGCTGCGACCGCGCCGGCGGCGACGCGGACCGACCCCGGTATCGTGGGACAGAGATCGAGACGCGCACGAGCATGGGGCAGGCTCGCTGCGTCCCTTTCGCCCGCTGGACAACGGAGGGGCGCGGCGTAGCATGGCCCCATGGCGCACCCTCCGCACCGCAGGCCTGACCCCTCATCGGCGGCATCGTCGCCGCTCCGGACGGAGCTGGCGGGCCCGCACTTCCTCGACGGGCAGTTCCTCGTGGCCATGCCCGGCATGGCCGACGAGCGCTTCGCCCGCACGGTGATCTACGTCTGCGCCCATTCCGCCGACGGGGCCATGGGCATCATCGTCAACAAGGCGGCGACCGACATCAGCATGCCGGACCTCCTGGTCCAGCTCGACGTGGCGCCCGAGGCGGACGCGATTCGCCTGCGCGAGCGGGTCGGCCACATGCCGGTCCTGATGGGCGGCCCGGTGGAGGGACGGCGCGGCTTCGTGCTCCACAGCGACGATTTCCACATCCAGCAGTCGACGCTGATCATCGACGACGGCATCTGCCTGACCGCGACCGTGGAGATCCTCCGGGCCATCGCCAGCGGCGACGGCCCGGCCAGCGCCGTGCTGGCGCTCGGCTACGCCGGCTGGCAGGCGGGGCAGCTGGAGAGCGAGATCATGGCCAACGGCTGGCTCAACTGCCCGGCCGACCCGGCCCTGATCTTCAACGCCGACCTCGACGCCAAGTACGACCTCGCCCTGCGGGCCAACGGCATCGACCCGGCGATGCTGTCGATGACCGCCGGCCGGGCCTGACCCGGCCGCGCCTCCGGAACCTCGAACCCGCCCCCGGTCGCGCCGGCGATCCTGCGCGGGCCGCCTATTCGGGCAGCGCGTCGCCGCCGCCGACCGCGTCCGGGTTCATGCCCTCGACGGCCGGTTTGGGCCGCGGCCGGCGAGGCGCCACGGCGGCGGTGGGCGTCGCCGTGTTGGCGCCGAGCCGGGTGGCCAGGGCCAGGGCGCGGTTCTCCGTCACCCGCAGATGGCAGAACCCGTGGGTGCCCTCGCGCGCGTAGGTGCGGCAGAGCTGCTCCCGGTCGGACGAGAAGGCCGCCTGCTCGCTGACGATCGGCCGGACGTCCTCGCGCCGGGCCCGCTGGGTCATCAGCTTGTAATTGTCCCGGACGGCCTTGTCGGCGACGCCGCGGGCCGTGTCGAACTCGCCGGCCCGCGGGATCAGGGTGGCGGCGCCGGGCCCCCAGAGGCCGACCGGCGTGGTCGCGCAATCCGCCGCCGAGAAGGTGCAGACCGGGCCCGAACCCAGGCTCGAGACCAGCACGCCGCCGTCGGTCACGTCGAAGCGCAGCGGGCACTCGGCCCCGGCGGCCTCGAAGCGCGGCACGCCCTCGGGCTTGCCCTCGGCGGTGAGCGTCACCGGATTGCCGCCCGCGAGCGGCACCGTGCACGAATCCGCCGGCTGCGAGATCTTGGTCCCGGGCAGCTTGATCCGCGCCGTGACGGCGGTGCCGGAGCGCTCCAGCTTCAGGGATCCGGACAGGCCGTTGAGCTGCAGCTCCTGGCCGATCACGCCGTCCTCGGAGGGCGTCTTCAGCACGACCGGGCGGGCCGGGGCGGGGGCGGGCCGGGGCGCCTCGGGGCCGCGGGCGGGCCCGGCTCGCCCGGCGCCGCCGGGGCGGGCGCCGGCTCCGGCAGGCCGCGCGGCGGCGTCGGCGGCCGCTCCGGCTTGATGCCGAACAGGCGCTCGAAGAAGTTCTGGGCCCGCGCCGGGGGCGCGGCGAGCATCCCGGGCGCCGCGACGGCGACCGCCAGGATCGGGAGCAGGAGGCTGCGGGTCGGGCGCATCGGACTCTACGACGGGGACACGAGGTGGCGGGGCCACGCGCAACCCCTTGTCGAAACGTTAACACGCCGTCGATGGCGCCGACGTGGCAGCGGAGCAACAAAATGCAGCCACGCCACCGGGCCGTCGGCGGCCGTGCGGCGAGATCCTGCCGGAATGACAAGGGGATGGCGCGGATCTGCGTGGCCGATCCCGCCGCGCAGGCTTCGCCTTGCGGGCCCGGAACGGGCTTCTTATATCGCCCTCGACGCGGGATTGCGCGCTGGGTTTCAGCCGTTCACGGCCCTTGATCCGGCCCGGGTCCCATACTCACATCACCCCCGACACCGCCATGGGCCGAGCTGCTTCGGGGCTCGGCGGTCTGCTTGAACGCGACACAAAGAGGGATCCCACCATGGGTAAAGTTATCGGCATCGACCTGGGCACCACCAATTCGTGCGTGGCCGTGATGGAAGGCACGCAGCCCAAGGTCATCGAGAATTCGGAAGGCGCGCGCACCACGCCGTCGATCGTCGCCTTCACGGACGACGGCGAGCGGCTCGTCGGCCAGCCGGCCAAGCGCCAGGCGGTCACGAACCCCGAGCGCACGTTCTTCGCCATCAAGCGGCTCATCGGCCGGACCTACGACGACCCGATGACCCAGAAGGACAAGGGCCTGGTGCCCTACACGATCGCCCGCGGCGACAACGGCGACGCCTGGGTCGAGGCGGACGGCAAGAAGTACTCGCCCTCGCAGATCTCCGCCTTCACGCTGCAGAAGATGAAGGAGACCGCGGAGTCGCATCTCGGCCAGCCGGTCACGCAGGCGGTCATCACGGTCCCGGCCTACTTCAACGACGCCCAGCGTCAGGCCACCAAGGACGCCGGCAAGATCGCGGGCCTCGAGGTGCTGCGCATCATCAACGAGCCGACCGCGGCGGCGCTCGCCTACGGCCTCGACAAGAAGAAGTCCGGCACGATCGCGGTCTACGACCTCGGCGGCGGCACCTTCGACGTCTCGATCCTCGAGATCGGCGACGGCGTGTTCGAGGTGAAGTCGACGAACGGCGACACCTTCCTGGGCGGCGAGGACTTCGACAACCGCATCGTCGAGTACCTGACGGCCGAGTTCAAGAAGGAGCAGGGCATCGACCTGACCAAGGACAAGCTCGCGCTCCAGCGCCTCAAGGAGGCCGCCGAGAAGGCGAAGATCGAGCTGTCCTCGGCCACCCAGACCGAGATCAACCTGCCCTACATCACCGCCGACAACACCGGCCCGAAGCACCTCGCGCTGAAGCTCAGCCGGGCGAAGTTCGAGTCGCTGGTCGACGACCTGGTCCAGCGCACGATCGAGCCCTGCCGCAAGGCGCTCAAGGACGCCGGCGTCTCGGCCTCCGAGATCGACGAGGTGGTGCTGGTCGGCGGCATGATCCGCATGCCGAAGATCCAGGAAGTGGTGAAGTCCTTCTTCGGCAAGGAGCCGCACAAGGGCGTGAACCCCGACGAGGTCGTGGCCATCGGCGCCGCCGTTCAGGCCGGCGTGCTCCAGGGCGACGTCAAGGACGTGCTGCTCCTCGACGTGACCCCGCTGTCGCTGGGTATCGAGACGCTGGGCGGCGTGTTCACGCGGCTCATCGACCGCAACACCACGATCCCGACCAAGAAGTCCCAGACCTTCTCGACCGCCGAGGACAACCAGAACGCGGTCACGATCCGGGTCTTCCAGGGCGAGCGCGAGATGGCGGCCGACAACAAGCTGCTCGGCCAGTTCGACCTCGTCGGCATCCCGCCGGCGCCCCGCGGCATGCCGCAGATCGAGGTGACCTTCGACATCGACGCCAACGGCATCGTCAACGTGACGGCCAAGGACAAGGCGACCAACAAGGAGCACCAGATCCGCATCCAGGCCTCGGGCGGCCTCTCGGACGCCGACATCGACCGGATGGTGAAGGACGCCGAGGCGAATGCCGAGGCCGACAAGAAGCGCCGCGAGCTCGTCGAGGTGAAGAACCAGGGTGAGAGCCTGATCCACGCCACCGAGAAGTCGGTGGCCGAGTACGGCGACAAGGTTCCGGCCTCCGACAAGGGTGCGATCGAGACCGCGATGACCGCGCTCAAGACCGCGCTCGAGGGCGAGGACGTCGAGGCCATCAAGGCCCGCACCACGGACCTGATGCAGGCCTCGATGAAGCTCGGCGAGGCCATGTACGCCGCCAACCAGGCGGCCGGCCCCGACGCCGGTGCCGAGGCGGCGGCCTCCGAGAAGAAGGACGACGTCATCGACGCCGACTTCCAGGAGGTCGACGAGAAGGACCAGAAGAAGCGCGCCTGACGCGCGTTTCTGATACGACCGCGCAGGGCCGGAGCGATCCGGCCCTGCGTTTGCGTGGGCAGCTGATCCGAAGGCTCCGTCGTTCCGGGGACGCGAAGCGGGGCCCGGGATCCAGGTTCGCCGACAGATCGAAGGTCTGCACCGTCGATGCTTCTGGATTCCGGGCTCGCCTTCGGCGCCCCGGAATGCCGGAGCGATGGTAGAAGCGTCGCGATCCGGAGTTCGGGCCGACGGGAAGGCACCTGAGGGCGGGATGTCGAAGCGGGACTATTACGAGATCCTGGGGGTCACCAAGACCGCCACGGAAGGCGAGATGAAGGTCGCCTTCCGCAAGCTCGCGATGACCTATCATCCCGACCGGAATCCCGGCGACAAGGACGCCGAGATCAAGTTCAAGGAAATCAACGAGGCCTATCAGTGCCTCTCGGACGGCCAGAAGCGCGCCGCCTACGACCGGTTCGGCCACGCGGCCTTCAGCCAGGGCGGGGGCGGCCCCGGATTCGGCAACGAGTTCGGCGACTTCATGTCGGACATCTTCGACAATTTCTTCGGCGACGGCCGTGGGGCCGCCGGCGGCGGCCGTGGGCGCGGCGGCGCGCCGGGCCGCGAGCGCGGGGCCGACCTGCGCTACAACCTCGAGATCACCCTCGAGGAGGCGTTCCTCGGCAAGGCCGAGACCATCAAGATCCCGACCTCGATCACCTGCGAGGTCTGCGACGGGTCCGGCGCGAAGCCCGGCTCGAAGCCGCGGACCTGCCCGACCTGCGCGGGCTACGGACGGGTCCGGGCGGCGCAGGGCTTCTTCGCCATCGAGCGGACCTGCCCCAACTGCCACGGCCGCGGCGAGATCGTCGACGATCCCTGCACCGCCTGCCAGGGCGCCGGCCGGGTCAACCGCGAGCGCACCCTCTCGATCAACGTGCCGGCGGGCGTCGATGACGGGCTGCGGATCCGGCTCGCCGGCGAGGGCGAGAGCGGCCTGCGCGGCGGGCCGGCGGGCGACCTCTACGTCTTCCTGTCGATCAAGCAGCACGAGTTCTTCCAGCGCGACGGCGCCGACCTGTTCTGCCGGGTGCCGATCTCGATGGTGACGGCCGCGCTGTCGGGCGAGATCACCGTGCCGGTGATCGACGGCTCGCAGACGCAGGTGCGCATCCCCGCGGGGACGCAGACCGCCAAGCAGTTCCGCATCAAGGGCAAGGGCATGCCGGTGCTGCGCTCGCGGGAGGTCGGCGACCTCTACATCCAGGTCTTCGTCGAGACCCCGCAGAACCTGACCAAGCGCCAGCGCGAGCTGCTCCAGGAGTTCGACCAGTCGGCCTCCCCGGAGAACCATCCCGAATCCGCGGGCTTCTTCTCGAAGGTGCGGGACTTCTTCGGGGGCGCGGTCCGGCCGTGAGGCCGGATCCGAAACCCGGGACGGCCCGTTATGCAAGCGGCCGGCGTGGCTTGCTTACCCTAGGCGCCGCGCCGGCTTGGCTGTAAGACAGCGCCGTTCTTTAGCCTTTCATTCTCATTCGGCATCAAGGAATCCAGGACTTGCCGCCGCTCCGCCGTCCCAACGCGAAGGCTCCTGAGGGCAGGAGCGCGATTTTCGGGCCGCGGCGCGACCCGCTCGAGGACGAGGCCCGGTTCCTGCGGTCCTGGTTCGAGCGCCCCCTGGTCACGGGTGCGGTGACGCCGTCGGGCAAGATGCTCGCCCGGACCATGGCCGCCTACGTCGACCCGCGCCTGGATGGGCCGGTGGTCGAGCTCGGACCCGGCACCGGCCCGGTGACCGAGGCGCTGATCCGGCGCGGTGTCGCGCCGGAGCGGCTGATCCTCGTGGAGTTCAACCCCGACTTCTGCCGCCTCCTGGCCCATCGCTTCCCCGGCGTGCGGGTCATCCAGGGCGACGCCTACAACATGCGCGCGAGCCTCCAGGACGTGCTGACGCAGCCCGCGGCCGCGACGATCTCGAGCCTGCCGCTGTTCACCAAGCCGCTGGAGCAGCGGCTCGACCTGCTCAACACCGCCCACGACCTGATGCGGCCGGGCGCGCCGTTCGTGCAGTTCACCTACGCGGTCGTCCCGCCGATCCCGGCCCGCTGCGAGGCCGGCAGCTACACCGCCGACCGCTCCAACCGGGTCTGGCTGAACCTGCCGCCGGCGCGGGTCTGGGTCTACCGTCGGCCCTGACCTGAACACGGCCTGAGCGAACAGGTCACGTTGGCGTCAACTGGAAAGGCGCAGACCTGTGACACGGCCGGACGCCACAGGGCGACCGGCGTGGATCAGGAGAACGCCGATGTTCACCAAGACCGCACGGACCCGCTTGGCCGCCGCCCTGGCCTTCGGCGGACTCGCCCTCGCGGCCCCGGCCATGGCCGCGCCCCTCGGCCGCGACGCCGGCCTGCAGGCGGAGGCCGGCGACATCCAGACCGTCCAGTACGGCTACGGCTACGGGCACCGCCACGGCGGCTGGGGTCACCGCGGCTACGGCCCGCGCCATCACCACCACGGCTGGGGCCGGGGCCACCATCACGGCTGGGGCCACCGCGGCTTCGGCCCGCGTCACCATCACCACGGCGGCTGGGGCCATCGCCACGGCTACGGCCGCTGGTAAGGGCTTCGAGCCCGCCCCGCCCGGCCACGGCTCCGTGATGACCGGGCGCGGCCGCTAACCGGCGCCCACCCGCTCGAGGACGGGCGGCCGCTCCTGCGGCGCGTCGCCCATCCGGTAGGCCGCCCGCAGCGCGGCCTCCGCCCGGTCCGCCGCGGCCTCGTCGGCCGCGTGGACGATCCCGAGCAGGCCGCCGGACGATCCGGGGCCGGCGAGATCCGTGAAGCCGACGCGCGGGTCGACCGGATCCTCCGGCCGCGTGCGTCCGCCGCCGAGCCCGATCACCGCCAGGCCCAGCGCCCGCGTGGCGATCCCCGCGACGGTCCCGTCCTGACGGACCGGCCGCCGCACCGGCGCGGCGGGCAGATGCGCGTCCGGCCTCTCCAGGAGATCGCCCGGCCCGCCGAGCGCCGCGACCATGCGGCCGAAGCCCTCGGCCGCCCGGCCCGAGGCGAGGGCCCGCTCCAGCCGCTCCGCGGCGCTGACGCGGTCCGGCGCGAGGCCGCCGACGACCAGCATCTCCGCGCCCAGCGCCACCGTGACCGCGTGGAAGCGCGGCTCGCGGCGCGCGCCCGTCAGGTAGTCGATCGCGTAGGCGACCTCGACGGCGTTGCCGGCCGCGCTGGCGAGCGGCGCGTCCATGTCGGTGATCAGCGCGGCGGTGCGCAGGCCGGCCCCCTCCGCCACCGTGACGATGCTCTGGGCCAGCGCCCGCGCCTCGGGCACGCCCGCCATGAAGGCGCCGGAGCCCTGCTTCACGTCCATCACGAGCCCGTCGAGCCCGGCGGCGAGCTTCTTCGACAGGATCGAGGCGGTGATCAGGTCGCGGGACTCGACCGTGCCGGTGACGTCGCGGATCGCGTAGAGGCGCCGGTCCGCGGGCGCGAGTTCGGCGGTCTGCCCGATGATGGCGCAGCCGACCGTGCCGACCACCCGGCGGAACGCGTCGAGCCCGGGCGTGGCGTCGTAGCCCGGGATGCTGCCGAGCTTGTCCAGCGTCCCGCCGGTATGGCCGAGGCCGCGCCCCGAGATCATCGGCACGTAGCCGCCGCAGGCCGCGACCATCGGGGCGAGCGGCAGGCTCACCGCGTCACCGATCCCGCCGGTGGAGTGCTTGTCGAGGACGGGCCCGGGCAGGTCCCAGGCGAGGACCCGGCCCGACTCGGCCATCGCGCGGGTCAGCGCCACCCGCTCCGGCAGCGACAGGCCGCGGAAGAACACCGCCATGGCGAAGGCCGCCGCCTGCCCCTCCCCGACCGTGCCGTCGGTGAGGCCGCGGATGAAGGCGTCGATCGCCTCCGGCTCGAGGGGCTGGCCGTCGCGCTTGGCCCGGATCGTCTCCTGGGGAAGCCGCACGCTCACAGCGTCCGCGCCCGGATCAGGGTCTCGAACAGGCTGCTCGCCCCGAGCCGGAAGGTTCTCGGGCTCACCCAGCCCGGGCCCATCAGCCGGTCGGCCAGGTCGAGGTAGGTGGCGGCGTCGGCGACGCTGCGCAGGCCGCCGGAGACCTTCAGGCCCGCGGGGCGGCCGCCCGCGCGGATCTCCG
Source organism: Methylobacterium sp. NMS14P (assembly GCF_028583545.1). Classification (NCBI taxonomy): domain Bacteria; kingdom Pseudomonadati; phylum Pseudomonadota; class Alphaproteobacteria; order Hyphomicrobiales; family Methylobacteriaceae; genus Methylobacterium; species Methylobacterium sp. NMS14P. The sequence goes on from NZ_CP087106.1 coordinate 4,379,427, forward strand.
CCAGCATCGCCTCGGCGGCCTCCGGGGTCGCCGAGACCGGGCTCTTGCCCGTGGAGGTCTTCAGGAAATCGGCGCCCGCCTCCAGGGCGATCCGGCTGGCCTCCCGGATCCGCCCGGGATCGGCGAGTTCGCCCGTCTCCAGGATCACCTTGAGGGTCGCGGACCCGCAGGTGTCGCGCACGGCCTCGACCATGTCGCGGGCGACCGCCGCCTCGCCCCGCAGCAGCGCGCCGTAGGGCAGGACGAGGTCGATCTCGTCGGCGCCGTCGCGCAGGGCCTCGGCGGTGTCGTCGGTGGCGCGGGCGCAGTCCTCGCCACCCGCGGGGAAGTTGATCACCGTGGCGATCCGGATGCCGGTGCTCCCCAGCGCCCGCGCCCCCTGCGCGACGAAGCGCGGCCAGACGCAGATCGCCGCGACGCCGCCGCGCTTCGCGTCCCGGCAGAGGGCGTCGATCCGAGTCTCGGTGCAGGTCTCGCCGAGATCGGTGAGGTCGAGGAGCGGCAGGACCCGGCGGGCGACCGCGCCGGCTTCGGAATCAGTCATCGGCTGTCTCTCCGTCGGGCAGGGCGGCCACGAAGGCCCGGACCAGGCGGCCGAGATCCTCCGCGGCCCGGGCCGCCACCGCCTTCGTCTCCGCGTGGTGCGGCGCGCCGCCGGCGATGCCGGCCGCGAGGTTCGTCACGACCGAGACCGCCGCCACCGGCAGGTCGAGGAACCGGGCGAGGATCACCTCGGGCACGGTCGACATGCCCACGAGGTCGGCGCCCAGGATGCCGGCCATCCGCACCTCCGCGGGCGTCTCGAAGCTCGGGCCCGAGAACCACGCGTAGATCCCCTCCCCGAGAGGCACGCCGCAGGCCTCGGCCGCCGCGCGGAGCCGCGCCCGCAGATCCGGGTCGTAGGCCTCGGTCATCGGCACGAACCGGGCGTCGCTGGCCTCGCCGATCAGCGGGTTCAGGCCGGAGAGGTTGATGTGGTCGGCGAGCAGCACGAGGCTGCCGGGCCCCGTCACCGGCCGCAGCGATCCCGAGGCGTTGGTGAGCAGCAGGCGCCGGGCGCCGAGGTGCCGGGCACAGGCGAGCGGCACCCGCATCACCGCCGGGTCGCCGCGCTCGTAGGCGTGGGCCCGCCCCTCGAAGATCAGAACCTTGCGGCCGGCGAGGCGCCCGCGATGCAGCCGGCCGCCGTGGCCGCTGACGCCCGGTCCCGGAAAGCCCGGGATCGCCGCGTAGTCGACGGCGGTCGCGTCCGTGAGGGCGGCCGCGATCCCGCCGAGGCCGGTGCCGGTCACCACCGCGCAGGCGTAGGGCCCGGCGAAGCCGGCGGCGCGCAGGGCGTCGCGGGCGGCCGCCTCACTCACCCAGCGTCTCCGGGCCGAAGGATTCCGGCAGCAGCGCCGCCAACGTGAAGGTGCGGGCGACGCCGCCCGGACCGGCGGCGTGGATCGGCGTGTCCGGCCCGGCGAACTCGCGGATGCGCTGGCGGCAGGCGCCGCAGGGCGTCACCAGGCCGGCGCCGTCGCCGCAGACCAGGATCGCCGCGATGCGCCGGCCGCCGGCCGCCACCATGGCGGCGATCGCCCCGGCCTCCGCGCAGGTCCCGACCGGGTAGGCGGCGTTCTCGACGTTGCAGCCGGCGTGGATCGCGCCGCGCTCGTCGCGCAGCGCGGCGCCGACCGGGAAGCGGGAATAGGGCGCGTGCGCCCGCCCGCGCACCGCGCGGGCGGCCTCGAACAGGGCGGCGAGCCCGTCATCGTCCGGTGGTGGGTCCGGTGCTGGATCCGCGGCCTGCATGGCCGATCTTTGACACCCGCCGGGGAGCCCTGTCGAGGCCCCGGGCAGGAGTCCGGCGCGGCCTCAGCGGCTCGCCGGACCGGCGCCGAGGAGGCTCGCCGCCTGCCGCAGGTCCGCGTCGCTCCGCGGACCGCTCAGGGCGTAGGCGGTGTCGCCGGCGTTCCACGAGACGACGTCGCCGTCGTCCGAACCGGTGATGAGCGTCGTCGGTCCGCCGCGGATGCCGCGGGTGGCGAACAGCGACGCCTCGCCGAAGTTGCCGGTCTCGAGCGCGACCTCGATCCCGGTGCCGTGCCGGGCGGGGAAGACCTGGATGTCGCGCACCCGCCAGCCGTCGGGCAGGGCCGGCAGGTCGATGCCGGTCGCTGACCGGAGACGCGCCCGGTCGTAGACCGGATCGTCGGCCTGGCCGCCGATGCTCTTGCGCAGCTGCGCCACGACCCGGGCCTGCCGCGCGTCGGCGATCAGGGCCGGATCCGGGGTCGCCGCCAGGGTGTCGGGAACGCCGAAGCGGCCGATCTCGTCGTGGGCCAGCCAACCCGCGCCCACGAGCACCGCGATGGCCGCGGCCCTCTTGAGGCGCGAGGCGACGCGGCGCCAGCGCAGGTTCCGGTCGAAGCGGCGCGCCAGGACCATGTTCCGGTCCGGCCCGGGCCCCGGAACGCGCTCGAAGCAGGCCCGCAGGGCGTCGCGATCGTGCATCTCGGCCATCACCCGGGCCGCGGCCGCGGGATTGGCCGCGAGGTGCGCCTCGACGTCGAGACGGCGCATCGGGTCGATCTGGCCGTCGACGAAGGCGATGAGATCGTCGTCTGTGATCGGATCGATCATCGTGAAGTCCTCGAATCCAGCGTGCCCGGAGGCGATCCGCCGGTCGCAATCGTCGGTCGGCACCGGCGCCCTCGGGTGCCGGTCCTTCATCAGCTCCGTGTTCAGCTCTCTCCGACGGCGCGTCGAAGAGGCCAGGCGGACCTTTCCCGCGGCTCGTCGGAGACGACGAGCCGGAGGGTGGAGGGCGGTCCGCGCCGCGTCTCGGGTGTCTTGGCCGGCTCCGCGTCGTCGGAGCCGCGATCGGTCCGCGTCCCCTCCTCGAAGGCCCGCAGGGCCGCCCGGCCGCGGCCGAGACGGGACATCAGGGTGCCGATCGGGATGCCGAGAACGGCCGCCGCGTCGGCGTAGGCCATGCCTTCCAGGGTGACGAGGTGGAGCGCGGCGCGCTGCTCCTCCGGCAGCTTGAGGAAGGCCTGCCGGATCTGGGCGAGGCGCACCTGCCCCTCCTGGGCTGGCGGCGCCATGTCCTCGGTCATCCGCACCAGCGTGTCGGCGTGCCGCGCCTCGACCTGCCGGCGGCGCTGCTCGTCGATGAAGGCGTTGTGCAGCACCGTCATCATCCAGGTGCGCAGATTGGTGTTCGGCCGGAGCGAGCCCTGCATCTCCAGCGCCCGCACCAGCGTGTCGTGCACGAGATCGTCCGCCCGCAGCGTGTCGCGGGTGAGCGACCGGGCGTAGCGCCGCAGGGGCACCAGCAGGTCGAGGAGATCCGGGCGCTTGTTCTTGTCCGATGCCATAGGGTGTGAACGCGGGGGCTCGGCGGTTTAATCCCGCAGGTCGGCCCGGCGTCGCGGTCAGGCCTGGTCGAGGGTGGCGGCGATGCCCGAGATGATCCGCGGATCGGTCGGCTCGACCTGCGTGGCGAAGGCCGCCGCGAGGGTGCCGTCCCGGGCGATCAGGTACTTGTGGAAGTTCCAGCGCGGCGTCTCCGCGGGGCGCTCGGCCGCGGCCCAGCGGTAGAACGGATGGGCGCCCGGCATCTTCACCCGGGTCTTGGCCGTGAGCGGGAAGGTGACGCCGTGATTCTTCCGCGCCGCCTCCGCGATGGCCGGCCCGTCCAGCGGCTCCTGGTTGCCGAAATCCGGCGACGGCACGCCCAGCACGACGAGCCCGCGATCGCCGAACCGCGTCCAGAGCGTCTGGAGCCCGGCGAGCTGCCCGGCGTAGCCGCAGGCCGTCGCGGTGTTGACCACGAGGATCGGCTTGCCCGCGTAGGCGGAGAGCGGCATGGGCGCGGCCTCCGGGGTCTCGAAGGCGAAATCCGTGGCCCGCGCGGTCGCGGCCGGCTGCTCGGCGGCGCGGGCGCCGCCGGCGAGGCCGGCACCGATCAGGATCAGGGCCTCGCGGCGCAGCAGCGTCATGGCAGGTCTCCGATGCGGACGTTCCGGCGCGTCAACGAACCAGATCGGGAGAGGATCGAGCTACTGATACGCCTGCTGCAGGTCGACCGTACAGTCCCGGCCGATCCGCTCGTAGTTCTCGGCGAGCCACGCCTGCGCGGCGGCGCGTCCCTTGTCGCGCAGGCGCTTGAACACGGTCCAGCGGGCGTCGAGCTTGGAGGCGGCGTTGTAGTCCTCCAGGGCGTCGGTGCCGTCGATCCGGTGCACCAGGACCCGGCGGTACTGGCCCTGCCCGAGGGTGCCCTCCTCGATCAGCCCGTCGAGGAAGTCGATCGCCCGCAATTCCCGCATCAGGTTGGCGTTGAAGGTGATCTCGTTGAGCCGGTCGCGGATCTCCGCCTCCGTGCGCGGGGTCTCGCGCCGCTCCACCGGGTTGATCTGGACGAGTACGATGTCGCGGGTCTGGGCGCCGCGATGCAGGGGGTAGAGCGGCGGGTTGCCGAGGTAGCCGCCGTCCCAGTAGGGCACGCCGTCGATCTCCACCGCCTGGAAGACCGTCGGCAGGCAGGCCGAGGCCATCAGGTGGTCGACGGTCAAGCGCTCGCGCTCGAACACCGCGAGCTTGCCCGTCCAGACGTTGGTGGCCGAGACGAACAGGCCCGCCGTGTCGGCCTCGCGCAGGCGGTCGAAATCGACCTGCTCGGCGAGCGCCTTGCGCAGCGGATTGATGTTGAGCGGGTTCGACACGTAGGGGCTGGGCGCCAGCATCTTGGCCCAGAACTCGGCCACCGGATTGCCCTTCCACAGGCTGAACAGGCCGCTCACGAGGTTGCGCTGGGCCGGCCCCAGGTCGCCGTCGAGGCTGACCTCGCGCCAGAACCGCTCCAGTCCCTCGCGGGCCCCGTCCGGGCCGCCCTTGAGCCAGCCATCCACCAGCACGACGGCGTTCATCGCCCCGGCGCTCGCCCCCGTCACCGCCTCGAAGCCGAGGCGTCCGTCCTCGATCAGGGCGTCGAGCACGCCCCAGGTGAAGGCGCCGTGCGCGCCGCCGCCCTGGAGCGCCAGCGCCACCGGCTTCTCGGCCCCGGGCCCGGCCAGCGCGGCGCCCGGCGCCTGCGCGGGCTGCGCCTCGATCGCGTCCGTGACGGGCGATTCGGGAACGGCGGTGACGGGGTTGTGCGGCTCGGCGCCGCCGAATTGCTCGCTCATGTCGGCCTCCTGATCCGCAACATAGATGGAACACAGATGGGATGCTGCAATGCAGCATCAACCATGCGCGGGGATTGCGACGGGGCACCCGCCCCCGGGTCGGTACCCGGGTTGGCATCCAGATCGGCACGCCCGTCGGCATGAGCGAATCGGCAACAGGGGCTGACGAAAACCGGCCGGCAGCGCGCCGGACGCCGCCCGGACGTGCAGAAAACTCGACATCCGCGCCCGGATACGACATGACAGCCGCGATGCTGTCCTGCGCGATGCTGCCCCGCGCGGCGCCGGGTTGACGCGGCGCCGGGTCATCCGCAGCTAACCCGCGGCAGCCCCGAAGTTCCGGCGAGGCGTGTCCCCGGGACCGGCCCGGCAGCCGTCACGGCTCCGGCACCCGCGAGGCGCGCCCGCGAAAGTCCACGATGGAAGTCATGGAAGCCACCCGTTCCGAAATCCCCGCCGACAACCCGCTGGCCGGCGGCGGCCCGGAGATCGCCGGCCCCGCCCCGCGCCACCGCACCGTCGGCGTCACGGTCGGCGAGGGTGACGGCGCGGTCACGGTCGGCGGCGGTGCCCCGATCGTCGTCCAGTCGATGACCAACACCGACACGGCCGACATCGACGCCACCGTGGCGCAGGTCGCCCAGCTCGCCCGGGTCGGCTCGGAACTCGTGCGCATCACCGTCGACCGCGACGAGGCGGCCGCCGCCGTGCCGAAGATCCGCGAGCGCCTCGACCGGATCGGCGTCCACGTCCCGCTGGTGGGCGACTTCCACTACATCGGCCACAAGCTGCTCGCCGACCACCCGGCCTGCGCCGAGGCTCTGGCCAAGTACCGGATCAACCCCGGGAACGTCGGCTTCAAGGACAAGAAGGACACGCAGTTCTCGTCGATCATCGAGCAGGCGATCAAGCACAACAAGACCGTGCGGATCGGCGCCAACTGGGGCTCCCTCGACGGCGAGCTGCTCACCCACCTGATGGACGAGAACGCCAAGCTGCCGCGGCCGATCGATGCCCGCGCGGTCATGCGCGAGGCGATGGTCCGCTCGGCGATCGGCTCGGCCGACCGGGCCGTGGAACTCGGCCTGCCGCAGAACAAGATCATCCTCTCGGCCAAGGTCTCGGCGGTGCAGGACCTGATCGCGGTCTACCGCGAGGTCGCGCGCCGCTCGGACTACGCGATCCATCTCGGCCTGACCGAGGCCGGCATGGGCTCGAAGGGCCTCGTCGCCGCCTCGGCCGCCATCGGCGTGCTCCTCCAGGAGGGGATCGGCGACACGATCCGCTACTCCCTGACCCCCGAGCCGGGCGGCGACCGGTCCGTCGAGGTCAAGGCGAGCCAGGAACTCCTCCAGACGATGGGGTTCCGCACCTTCGTGCCGATGGTGGCGGCCTGCCCGGGCTGTGGCCGCACGACCTCGACGACCTTCCAGGAGCTGGCCCGCGACATCCAGAACTGGATCGTCACCTCGATGCCGGAGTGGAAGAAGACCTATCCGGGCGTCGAGGGGCTGAACGTCGCCGTGATGGGCTGCATCGTGAACGGCCCGGGCGAATCGAAGCACGCCGACATCGGCATCTCGCTGCCCGGGACCGGCGAGACCCCGACCGCGCCGGTCTTCATCGACGGCAAGAAGGCGATGACGCTCCGCGGCCCGACACTGGCCAAGGACTTCGAGACGGTCGTGATCAACTACATCGAGCGCCGATTCGGCCAGCAGGGCGGGACCCGCACCGCCGCCGAGTGAGGCGTGGGGCGGGTCGATGCGGACGTCCTTCGACACGGAGGACGCGCTTCCCGCACCGTCACTCCGGAGCGCCGCGGGCGAACCCGGAACCCGGACGCGCCGTCTCTGACAGGCTCGGCGCGTCGCGTTAACGCTGACGTGGCGGCCCGCCGCGCCGAGACCCAGCTCCGCGATCTTCGCAGGTGCACACGGTTTCCGGGCGCACGAGGGCATGATAGCAAGGCCGCACGATCCCGCGAGCGGTCGGCCCGGTGGCCGGCCCGCACGGTTCGGCGGAGTCTTCGCGTGTTCTGCCCGGCCCCGACTGGCCCCTGAGCCGAACCGCGAAGCGCCGGCCACGCCCGAGCTTCCGACATCCGCATGAGCCACACCTTCGCACCCGGCGTAGCCGCCCAGCCCGCGCCCGCAGCCCCCGACGCCGCGCGCGCGGCCGCCCAGGCGGCGGACGAGACCGGCGCTCCGGCGCCGACGCACGGGCCCGCTACCTCCGGCACCCTCGATGCCCCCGAGAAGGCCGAGACCCAGCACGGCCATGCCGGGTTCTGGACGCTGCTGGTCGGCTCCGTGGGCGTCGTCTACGGCGATATCGGCACGAGCCCGCTCTACGCGTTCCGCGAGGCGCTGGTCCCGGCCCGGACCGACGGCATCCTGCTGCCCGAGGAGGTGATCGGCACCGTCTCGCTGATCCTCTGGGCCCTCTTCATGATCGTGACGATCAAGTACGTCGCGATCCTGCTGCGCATGGACAACAACGGCGAGGGCGGCATCCTCTCGCTGATGGCGCTGGCCCGGAAGGCGCTCGGCGGCTCGCGCATCGTGTTCATGCTGGGGCTGCTGGGCGCCTCGCTGTTCTACGGCGACGCGGTGATCACCCCGGCGATCTCGGTCCTCTCGGCGGTGGAGGGCCTGAAGCTCGTCACGCCCGCCCTCGACGACTACGTCCTGCCGATCACCGTGGTGATCATCGTCGCGCTGTTCCTCGTGCAGAACCGCGGCACCGCCAAGGTCGCGGCCTTCTTCGGGCCGATGACCATCGTGTGGTTCCTCGCCATGGCGCTCGCGGCCCTGCCGCACATCGCCCTCCATCCGGAGGTCTTCCGCGCGGTCAACCCCGCGCACGCCGTGGTCTACCTGCTCGGCCACGGCACCGGGGCGCTGGTGGCGCTGGGCGCCGTGTTCCTGGCGGTGACCGGCGCCGAGGCCCTGTTCGCCGATCTCGGGCATTTCGGCCGCAAGCCGATCCAGGTGGCGTGGGTCTGCCTCGTCTTCCCGGCGCTCGCCCTGAACTATCTGGGCCAGGCGGCCCTGGTGCTGGAGAAGCCCGACACCGCCGACCCGTTCTTCCAGCTGGTGCCGGCCTGGGGCCTGCTGCCGATGGTGGTGCTGGCCACGCTCGCCACCGTGGTGGCGAGCCAGGCGGTGATCACCGGCGCGTTCTCCCTGTCCCGGCAGGCGATCCAGCTCGGCCTGCTGCCGCGGCTGGAGATCCGCCACACCTCCGAGTCGCATGCCGGTCAGATCTACCTGCCGCAGATCAACTCGCTGCTGATGATCGGCGTCGTGCTGCTGGCGGTGCTGTTCAAGACCTCGTCGTCGCTGGCCTCGGCCTACGGCATCGCGGTGACCGGCACGATGCTGCTCACCGCCTCCATGACCTTTCTGGTGATCTGGCGGATGTGGGGCTGGTCGCCGCTGGCGGCGGCCGCCGTGATGCTGCCCTTCATCGTCCTCGAGTTCCTGTTCCTGCTCTCCAACCTGATCAAGGTCGTGGAGGGGGGCTACGTGCCGCTCCTGCTGGCGGGCGGCCTCGTCATCCTGATGTGGACCTGGGTGCGCGGGGTGACGATCCTGTTCAACAAGACCCGCAAGACCGACGTGCCGCTGGTCGAGCTGGTCGGCATGCTGGAGAAGAGCCCGCCCCACCACGTGCGCGGCACCGCGGTGTTCCTGACGAGCGACCCGGAGATCGCCCCGGCGGCGCTCCTGCACAACCTCAAGCACAACAAGGTGCTGCACGAGAAGAACGTGATCCTCACCGTCGAGACGGTGGACACGCCGCGCTCGAACGAGGCCGACAAGGTGCGGATCGAGCCGGTGGGTCCGCACTTCTACCGGGTCGTGATGAAGTTCGGCTACATGGAGACGCCGAACATCCCGAAGACCCTGGTGCTGCTGCGCCGCCAGGGCTTCAAGTTCGACATCATGGCGACATCGTTCTTCCTGTCGCGCCGCTCGATCCGGCCGGCGGCGCATTCCGGCATGCCGCTCTGGCAGGACCGGATCTTCATCACGCTGGCCAAGAACGCCAACGACGCCACGGACTTCTTCCAGATCCCGACCGGGCGTGTGGTGGAGGTCGGGACGCAGGTGACGGTCTGAGGGCCGCGCCGTCACGGTCATCGGCGCGCGCGTCCTGACGATCCGAGGTCCGGACGGCGATGTCCCTGTCCCGGTCCGGCTCCGCGCCGGAACACGCGGACGGGCACTGGATCTGCCGCGACACCATCGATCGGCCCGAGCGGCCGCGGGACCGTTTCGGAGCCGGCGCCGACGCGCTGCAGGCGCTCCATCTGGCGATGCAGAGGATCGGCATCGATCTCTGCGGCGGCGCGGCCCATAAGGCCGGCGTCCTGATATGGGAGAAACCCGGTGACGGGTACGGCTTCCCTATACCGAAGGATGGCCGCGGTCTCTTGGTCGGCGCCGACAGGACCTTCGAGGGGTGAGCTGCCGGCTCGACGAAGATCGACAGCGGGCGCCCGCCATCGCGCGAAGCGAAACGCCCCCGACTAAGGTGCGGTCCTCGGGCGCCACGCGGAGCCAAGTGCCTCGCCCCATCCGCGGCCACGGCGCGCGGTGGACTGGCCCGTCGGCCCGAACCGACCCGCCTTCGTCTACTTGTAGATGATCGCCCATGTGCGCCGCCGCACGCGGCATGACCCGCGCGCAGAGGCTCCGGGATGACCGGCCGCGTCCCCGCGTTGCGCCCACCCCGCCGCGTGCCTTAGAATATTTATTATTCTGAGCTTGAGCGTTCGCCCCGCGGCCTGTCCGCAACGGGGAACGTGAGCCGGCTAAGCCGGTCGTGGCCCCCGGCCCGGCTCGGACCCGACTGATCGCCGCTCCGGCGCCGCCAGACAGGACGCAACGATGATCAAACTCACCGTGAACGGGGCTGCGCGCAGCTTCGACGGCGACCCCGACATGCCGCTGCTGTGGTACCTGCGGGACGAGCTCGGGCTCACCGGCACCAAGTTCGGCTGCGGCGTCTCCCTCTGCGGGGCCTGCACCATCCATCTCGGCGGCGCGGCGACCCGCGCCTGCATCACGCCGGTGTCGGCGGCCGCGGGCCAGGAGGTCGTCACCATCGAGGGGCTGTCGCCGGACGGCAACCACCCCGTGCAGGTGGCGTGGCGCGACCAGAACGTCGCCCAGTGCGGCTTCTGCCAGTGCGGCCAGATCATGCAGGCGGCCGCACTCCTCAAGGACACGCCGAAGCCCACCGACGACGACATCGACACCACGATGAGCGGCAACATCTGCCGCTGCGGCACCTACCCGCGCATCCGCACCGCGATCCATCAGGCCGCCGGCCAGACGGCGCCCGCCAGCAAGGGAGAGCGCCTGTGATCCACGACGCCAAGCTGAGCGCCGAGCGCACCGCCGGCACCACGCCGGCCCTCGACAACGTCAGCCGCCGCGGCATCCTCGGCGGCGCCGGCGCGCTGGTTCTGGCGCTCTCGCTGCGCCCCGCCCGGGCCGACGAGACCCAGACCAAGGAGCAGAAGGAGCAGAAGTTCGGCGCCGACGGCATGCCGCACGGCTGGCGCGACGATCCGAAGATCTTCGTCGCCATCGCGCCGGACGGCACCGTCACGGTGACCAACCACCGCTCCGACATGGGCCAGGGCATCCGCACCTCGGTGGCCTTCACGGTCGCCGACGAGCTGGAGGCCGACTGGTCGAAGGTGAAGGTCGTCCAGGCCTGGGGCGACGAGACCCGCTTCGGCAACCAGGACACCGACGGCTCGCGCTCGACCCGCCACTTCTTCCAGCACTTCCGCCACGCCGGCGCCGCCGCGCGGCTGATGCTGATCCAGGCGGCGGCCAAGCAGTGGGGCGTGCCGGCCTCCGAGGTGACGGCCGTCAACCACACGCTGACCCACGCTAAGTCGGGTCGCACCCTCGGCTACGGCGCGGTCGCCAAGGCCGCCGCCGAGCTGCCGGTTCCGACCGACGTCAAGCTGAAGGACCCCAAGGACTTCCGCTACATCGGCACCGGCAAGGTCGGGCTGATCGACAACTTCGACATCACCACCGGCAAGGCGATCTACGGCCTCGACACCAAGCTCGACGGGATGCTGTACGCGGTCGTCGCGCGCCCGGCCGTCTACGGCGGCAAGGTGAAGTCCTTCGACGACGGCGAGGCCAAGAAGGTCCCGGGCGTCGTGAAGATCTTCAAGATCGACGGCGGCGAGATCCCGTCCGAGTTCATGCCGCTCGGCGGCGTGGCGGTGGTCGCCAAGAACACGTGGTCGGCCATGAAGGCCCGCGACGCCCTCAAGATCACCTGGGACGACGGCCCGAACGCCGGCTACGACACCGACGCGTTCCGCAAGGAGCTGGAGGCCGCCGCCCGCAAGCCCGGCAAGGTCGTGCGCACGCAGGGCGACGTCGACGGCGCCATGGCGAAGGCCAAGACCAAGGTTCAGGCCGAGTACTTCGTGCCCCACCTCGCCCAGGCGCCGATGGAGCCCCCGGCGGCCGTGGCCCGCGTGAAGGACGGGTTCTGCGAGGCCTGGGCCTGCGTGCAGGGTCCGCAGGCGGCCAACGACCGCCTGATGAAGGCGCTCAAGCTGCCCGACGACAAGGTCAAGGTGAACGTGACGCTGCTCGGCGGCGGGTTCGGGCGCAAGTCCAAGCCCGACTACGTGGTCGAGGCGGCGCTCTGCTCGCAGGCCGTCGGCGGCGCGCCGGTGAAGCTCGCCTGGACCCGCGAGGACGACCTCCACCACGGCTTCTACCACACGATCTCGGTGGAGCACCTGGAGGCCGGCCTCGACGAGAAGGGCATGCCGGTGGCGTGGCTGCACCGCTCGGTGGCGCCGACGATCGGCTCGATCTTCGCGCCCGACCCGAAGCACGAGCTGCCGTTCGAGCTCGGGATGGGGCTGGTCAACACGCCGCTCAACATCCCGAACATGCGGCTGGAGAACCCCGAGGCCGCCGCGCATGTCCGCGTCGGCTGGTTCCGCTCGGTGTCGAACATCCCGCACGCCTTCGCGATCCAGTCCTTCGTGTCGGAACTGGCGCACGCCGCCGGCCGCGAGCCGAAGGAGTACCTGCTCGAACTCATCGGACCCGATCGCAAGATCAGCCCGACCGAGATCGGCGACGTCTGGAACTACGGCGAGGATCCCAAGCGCTACCCGATCGAGACCGGGCGCCTGCGCGGCGTGATCGAGGCGGCCGCCAAGGGCGCGGGCTGGGGACGGCAGATGCCCAAGGGCAGCGGCCTCGGCGTCGCCGGCCACTACAGCTTCGTCACCTACACGGCGGTGGCGGCCGAGGTGGAGGTCGACGACAAGGGTCAGGTGACGGTGAAGGCGATCGACATCGCGGTCGATTGCGGGCCGCAGGTGAACCCGGAGCGCATCCGCTCGCAGATGGAGGGCGCTGTGGTCATGGGGATGGGGCTCGCCCTCACCTCCGAGATCACCTTCAAGCAGGGACGGGCGGTGCAGAACAACTTCGACGGCTACGAGGTCCTCCGGATCGACGCCGCCCCGAAGGCGGTTCGCGTGCACCTCGTGCCGACCGGAAACTGGGACGGCCCGCTCGGCGGCGTCGGCGAGCCCGGCGTGCCGCCGGTGGCGCCGGCCATCGCCAACGCGATCTTCGCGGCCACGGGCCGGCGGGTGCGGCAGCTGCCGATCCGCGATCAGCTGAGCGCCTGAACCGCCACCCGTCGCGAGGCGTTGGGGCCGTGGGGGAACCCGCGGCCCCACGTTTTTGGAAAGTACCCGACCCGATGATGCGTCCCGCCCTGACGGCCTGCCTGACCCTGATCCTGACGGCGGCCCCCGCCCTCGCCTCGCCCTGCGGCGACCGGATCGACAGCGTCTCCAAGCGGGTCCAGGCCGAGCTGACCCAGTCGATCTCCGCCTCGACCAGCGGCCAGGGCAACGCAGCCAAGCGCGGCGGCGAGGGCGTCACCGGGACCGAGGGCCAGCGGGCGAACGAGTCGCCGCAGGCGCCGCCGGAGAAGTCGGCCCAGGCCGGCCAGGGCGCGGACGCCGCCCAGCAGGCGAAGGTCGCCCTGGAGGAGGCGCGCACGGCGGATCAGAAGGGCGACGCGAAGGCGTGCGAGGCGGCGCTCACCCGCGCCGAGCAGCAGCTGAAGAAGGCGCCGTGAGGCGCTGATACGCTTTTTGGTTGTCCGCTTCGGTCCCACCGTCTCTGCGAGCGGAGCGAAGCAACCCAGGGTCACGCCAGGCCTTCCGAGGTCGCGCTGCCCTGGGTCACTTCGCTTCGCTCGTGATGACGGAGAGAGCGACACCCGGAGCCTTCGTCATGTCCGAGCCGGCCCGTCACGGCAGGCTCAGTGCCGGCCGCAAGCGCGATTCGATCCGCGTGACGTACGCCCGGGGAAAGAGCCCGATCACCGCCCCAGCGCGCTGATTTCGATCACGAACTTCCGCCGCAGCGCCCGCGCGAAGTCGCCGTAGCCGGCGGCCGCCAGCAGGAACGCCCCCGGGCCGCCGATGACGTGCGCGCGGTACCACTGCTCCAGGCCCGTGCGCTCCTGCGGCAGCGGGGTCGGGAGCAGGCCGTAGCCGGGCGCCCGGTAGGCACCGGCCCCGACCACGTCGTTCTCGCCCGGTACCAGGATCGGCAGGCCGTTGATCGTCGCGCCGGTGTCGAGCAGCGACCGGTGCGCCTCCGCGAGGCTGTCGGCGTCGGTGCAGTTGTCGATCCCGTCGCCGGAGACGTCGACCACCACGCGCTCGGCCGGGACCGGAAGCGCCGGGAGCACGGCGGCGGTCACCGTGCGGAACATCTGGCCGAGGCAGGTGAACTCGCCCGCCTGCCGCGGGGTGGCCCGCACCAGGGCCGCGGTCGCCGCGGCGTCGGCCCGGCCGGCGATCCGCCGCCAGCCGACCGCGAGGTTCGCCCGGTCCGCCCAGGTGACCATCGCGAACAGGATCCCGCCCGGGTTGCCGGTGATCGCGCCGAGGACCGACGGATCCTCCAGGGCCTCGGCGATGCCCTCCATCTGCAGCCGGAAGCGCGCGTCGTCGACGGATTGCGACACGTCCACCGAGACGACCAGCGCGGTGGCGACGCTCTCGGGCGCGGCGGCGGCCGGAGCCAGGCCGAGGAGCAGGAGGCCGGCGCTCCGCAGCGCGCCGCGGCGGATCCGTCGCGAACCCGTCCGCATCATCGGCCTCGGCGCTCCCGGAAGGCGCGGCCCTGCGGCCGTCGCGCATCCGTTAGGCCACGTTTCGACGTCGCGCGAAACCGGCCTTTCGGGGGGCCCGCCGCGCGGACCCACCGGTCGGACCGACGCGCCGCGGGACGGACCCGGATGCGCGTCGGCAGGTGTCATTCGGGCGCGAGGCCCGGCCCCGTTGAGGAGGGTTCGCTCCGGCGGCGGTAGCCCGCTCATCTCGGAGGTCGCCCGTCCTCCGGCCCCATCCCTGGGCCGGCCGCGGGGTCGTCGAGGGCGGCCTCGGCCGCCCCGGAAGGCGGCTCAGGCCGCCGCGGCCGCGAGGGCGTGCGGGTTGCCGTTCAGGCCGGCGCAGAGATCGTCGATCTCGGCGAGGTCCAGCGCGTCGCCGGCCCGGCCGGCGATGGTGTCGATCAGGTGATCCTGCCGGGGGTCGAAGGGGTGACCCTGCATCCGGTAGAACTGGTAGTAGCGCAGCGCCGCCAGGACGGTGTCGCGCTCGCGGTCGGTTACGGTGAAGTGCTGCATGGGTAGTTGCTTCCCCTTGTGGCTTCAACGAACGCTCGGGTAGGCCGCGACGCCGATCCCGAGCTTGACTGTTGTAACCCGTGGGCAACTGCCCGACCAGTTCTTGACAGCTCGCGCCGATGTGATTCGCGTCATTTAAGATTGCGGTCCTATCCCGGATCGGGCGTGCACGGATCGGGAAACCTTTTCCGCACAACGGCTTGGCAGGCCTGTTCGCGAGCGCCGCGCGGTCGCGCCCTCCTAGAGGCCGAGCTCGGCCAGGTAGCGCGGCAGCGCGGCGCTCGCCGGCCCGTAGCGGGCATCGTCGAAGGCGTCGGCGTTGTCGGACGGCTCCAGGTTGACCTCGCAGGTCGGGATGCCGAGGGCCCGGGCCTGCCGCACGTAGCCCGCCGCCGGGTAGACCGCCCCCGACGTGCCCGCGGCCACGAACAGGTCGGCCGCGGCCAACGCCGCCTCGATCGCGTCGAGGTGCATCGGCATCTCGCCGAACCAGACCACGTCGGGCCGCAGGCTGCCCGCCGCGCCGCAGGCTGGGCACTCATCCGCCCGGCTCAGGTCGGCGCGCCACGGCGTGACCGCGCCGCAGGCGCAGCAGCGGGCCTTGAGCAGCTCGCCGTGCATGTGGGTGACCGCCCGCGAGCCGGCCCGCTCGTGCAGGTCGTCGACGTTCTGGGTGCACAGGAACAGCCGCCCGCCCCGGTCGGCGATCCGCGCCTCGGCCCGCGCCAGGGCGCGGTGCGAGGCGTTCGGCTCGGCCGCGACCACGCCGCGGCGGCGATGGTCGTAGAAGTCGAGCACCGTGTCGGGGTCGGCCGCGTAGGCCTCCGGGGTGGCGAGCTTCATCGGGTCGAACCGCGCCCAGATCCCGTTGCGATCCCGGAACGTGCCGAGCCCACTCTCGGCCGAGACGCCGGCCCCGGTGAGCACGAAGATCGTCCTGGGATGGTCCGTCACGCGCGGCTCCTGTTCGCCCGAGAATGGCCGGATATGTCCGCTGGTTGGCGGCGCGGTTTCTTTCCCACTGGGTCCCGCCGATGAATGCTGCGACTCGCTTCACCGAGCGAGAGACACGAAATGTCCGATGTTGCGCTGCTGGTCATCGATGTCCAGGAATCCTTCCGGCACAGGCCCTTCTGGAACGACGCCGATGTCCCGCCCTTCACCGCGCGCCTGCAGGCACTCATCGACGGCGCCGCCGCGCGGCGGATCCCGGTCCTGCAGGTCTTCCACGTGGCCGAGAGCGGCCCGTTCGCCATCGCCTCCGGCCATGTCCGCACCCTCGAGCCGGTCGTGATCGCGCCGACGGCCACGTTCCACAAGCGCCGGCACAGCGCCCTGGTCGACAGCGGCCTGTCGGGCTGGCTGATGCAGCACGGCATCCGCCGGCTGATCGTGTCGGGCATCCGGACCGAGCAGTGCTGCGAGACCACGGCCCGCCACGCCTCCGACAGCGGCTGGCAGGTCGACTATGTGACCGAGGCCACCCTCACCTTCGCCATGACCCACCCGGACGGCCGCCGCTTCGGCGCGGACGACATCAAGGCCCGCACCGAGCTGGTGCTGACCGACCGGTTCGCCCGAATCGCCACCGTGGCCCAGGCGCTCGCCGGCCCGGACCTGCCGGTCGCCGCGTGAGCGGGGCGGCGCGGCACATCCCGGTCCTCGTGGTCCTGCCGCCGCGCGCGCTGCTGCTCGACCTCGCCGGCCCGCTGGAGGTCCTGCGGATCGCCGGCACCGTCCAGGACCGGGTCGGCTTCGCGGTGGCGTACGCGGCGCCGCGGGCGCGCACCCGCTGCTCGATCGGGCTCGACCTGGGCGGTGCCGGACCTCTGCCGGATACGGTGGCCGATGGCACGATCGTGATCCTGCCGGGCTCCGCGACGTGGGTGCTCGGCGACGCGCCCGACGCGGCGGCCGACGCCGACGCGGAGGCCGAGATCGTCGCGTGGCTCCGCGCCGTCATCCGGCCGGGCCACATCGTGGCGACCGTGTGCGAGGGCGCGCTGCTGGCGGCGCGGGCCGGGCTCCTCGACGGCTACGCCTGCACCACCCACCATGCCAGCTGCGACCGGCTGACGGCGGCGGCGCCCCGGGCCCGGGTCCTGGAGAACCGCCTGTTCGTGCAGGACCGCGACCGGTACAGCAGCGCCGGCGTCACGGCCGGCATCGACCTGATGCTGCACCTCGTGGCGGAGTGGGCGGGCCCGGCGACGGCGGTCGCCGTCGCGCGGACGCTCGTCGTGTACATGCGGCGCGGGCCCGACGATCCCCAGCTCTCGCCCTGGCTCGAGGGGCGCAGCCATCTGCACCCGGCGGTGCACCGGGCCCAGGACGCGATCGCCGCCGACCCGGCCCGGGACTGGTCGCCGGCGCTGCTAGGCCGGGTTGCGGGCGCGAGCCCGCGCAACCTCGCGCGGCTGTTCCGGCTCCACGCCGGCATGACCGTGACGGACGCGGTCAACCGGTCCCGCGTCGCGCTGGCCCGGGATCTGATCGCGCAGAGCGACCTCGGCCTGGAGCGGGTCGCCGAACGGGCCGGCTTCGGCTCCGCCCGGCACATGCGGCGCGTCTGGCGGCAGTTCCACGCGGCGGCGCCGTCGAGCCTGCGCACCGGATCCTCCGACGAGACCTCCGCGCAGCTCATCCAGCGGCCTGTCGGCCGGGGTTCGGTACGGCCCCCCGCGAGACAATCGTCCTTGCGAGCGGAGCGAAGCAATCCAGGGTAGCGCTCCGCTTTCCGGCGTCGCGCGACCCTGGGTCACTTCGCTGCGCTCGTGATGACGGGAGAGCGACGACGGCCGAAGGCTTCGGCTGGAACCGCGTGCGTCAGGCCGTGCCGCTCGCGGCCCGCTGGACCCGAACGGCCGCCTGTGACCTCCTGCGGTGCCGACCCCGTCCGCCCGAATCGGCGCGGACCCTGCATCGGCCCGGCGCGCCCGACGGCGCGGAGGAGTGAGCGGCATGCCCGAATTCGACCTTGCCATCCGGGGCGGCACGGTGGTCACCGCGAGCGACACGGTCCGGGCCGATATCGGCGTGCGCGGCGGCCGGATCGTCGCGGTGGCCGAGGGCATCGCCGACGCCGCCCGGGTGATCGACGCTTCCGGCCTGCTGGTCCTACCGGGCGGGATCGACAGCCACGTCCACATCGCCCAGGAATCCGGCCCCGGCATCGTCATGGCCGACGACTTCGCCAGCGCCACCCGGGCGGCGGCGGCCGGCGGCAACACCTGCGTGATGCCGTTCGCGCTCCAGCCCCGGGGCGCCTCCCTGCGCGGCGCCGTCGACGCCTACCGGGCCAGGGCCGAGGGCCAGTGCCACGTCGACGTGGCGATCCACATGATCATCTCGGACCCGACCGAGGCGGTGCTCGGCCAGGAGCTGCCGGCTCTGGTCGCCGACGGCTACACCTCGTTCAAGGTCTTCATGACCTACGACGACCTCGTGCTGAACGACCGCCAGCTCCTCGACGTGTTCCACGTCGCGCGGCGGCAGGGCGCCCGGGTCATGGTCCACGCCGAGGGCTACGACGCGATCCGCTACCTCAGCGAGCGGCTGGAGCGGGCGGGCGAGACCAGACCGTACGGCCACGCCCTGTCGCGCCCCGAGATCGTCGAGCGGGAAGCAGCCCACCGGGCGATCAGCCACGCCGAGCTGATCGACCTGCCGATCGTGATCGTCCACGTCTCGGGCCGCGAAGCGACCGAGCAGATCGCCTGGGCGCAGGCGCGCGGCCTGAAGATCCGGGCCGAGACCTGCCCGCAATACCTGACCCTGACGGCCGAGGACATGAAGGGGCTCGGCCACGATGACCCGATGGCGGGGGCGAAGTACGTCTGCTCGCCGCCGACGCGGGACGTCGAGAGCCAGGAGGCGGTCTGGTCGGGGATCCGGTGCGGGATCTTCGACGTGGTCTCGTCCGACCATTGCCCGTTCCGCTACGACGACCCGCAGGGCAAGCTGAACCCGCGGGGTAAGACCTCCTTCCGCTGGATCCCGAACGGCATCCCCGGCATCGAGACGCGGCTGCCAGTGTTCTTCTCGGAAGGAGTCTCGAAGGGGCGGATCAGCCTCAACCAGTTCGCCGCGCTGACCGCCACGAACCACGCCAAGCTGTACGGGCTCTACCCGCGCAAGGGCTCGATCGCCCCGGGTTTCGACGCCGACCTCACCCTGTGGGATCCGAACCGGCGCGAGACCATCCGCCAGGCCAACCTGCACCACGGCTCCGACTACACGCCCTGGGAGGGTTTCGACGTCACCGGCTGGCCGGTGGTGACCATCGCGGGCGGGCAGGTCATCGCCGAGGACGGCCGGGTCCTGTCCGAGCCGGGGCGCGGGCGTGTGCTCGACCGGGCCGTCGATCCGGCCGAGCGGCGGGAGGCCTGAAGGCCACACTGGCTCGCCGCTTGCTTGCAGCGCCCGGGGGAGAACCGCATGGACGTCGAGCTGATCGGCCTGACCAAGCGCTACGGCGCGGCCATTGCGGTCGACGGCATCGACCTGAAGGTGCCGTCCGGCGCCTATTGCTGCCTGCTCGGCCCCTCCGGCTGCGGCAAGACCACGACGCTCCGGATGATCGGCGGCCACGAGCGCGCCAGCGCGGGCGACGTGGTGATCGGCCCCAAGGCGGTGGGCGACGCGGCCCCGGCCGCGCGCGGTACCGCCATGATGTTCCAGAGCTACGCGCTGTTCCCGCATCTCGACGCGCGCGACAACGTCGCCTTCAGCCTCAAGATGCGGGGGATCGGCAAGGCGGAGCGCCGCGCCAAGGCGATGGCGATGCTCGACCTCGTCCAGATGGGCCATCTCGCCGGGCGCCTGCCGGCCCAGCTCTCGGGCGGCCAGCAGCAGCGCGTGGCGCTCGCCCGCGCCCTCGTCACCGGCCCGAAGGTGCTGCTGCTCGACGAGCCGCTCTCCGCGCTCGACCCGTTCCTGCGGGTGCGGATGCGGGTGGAGCTGAAGCGGATCCAGACCGAGCTGGGGCTCACCTTCATCCACGTCACCCACAGCCAGGAGGAGGCGATGGCGCTCTCCGACCTCGTGGTGGTGATGAATGCCGGCCGGATCGAGCAGGCTGCCGACCCGCGCACCGTGTTCGAGCGCCCGGCCACCGCCTTCGTGGCCCGGTTCATCGGCGGCCACAACGTGATCCGGCGGCCCGAGGGGCTCGTCGCCGTGCGGGCGGACCGGATGCGGCTCGGCGCCGAGGCCGGCCCCGCCGCGCTGCCGGCCCGGGTGGTGGCAGTCGAGTACCAGGGCACCAGCGTCCATGTCGGCCTCGACGCCGACGGGCTGGAGCGCGCGCCCGAGAGCCCCGCCGCCCTCACGGCAATCGTCAGCGACGCGGATTTCGCGACCCGCCCGCTCCGCCTCGGCGACACGATCCCGGTCGGCTGGGACGCGGCCGCCGCCCACCACCTCGATGCGTAACAGGACGGAGACGACGATGGACCTTTCCCCGAGCCGCCGCACGCTCCTAAAGGGCGCTGCCGCGCTCGCCGCGACGCCGGTGACCGGCTTCCCGGCGGTGCACGCCGCCGAGCCCGTGACCCTGCGCTACCTCGGCACCGCGGTGAACCAGTCCGCCGACATCGCCCGGAAGGTGAAGGAGGATCTCGGCCTCACCATCGAGTACATCCCCGTGGTCACCGACGAGGTGACCAAGCGCGCGGTCACCCAGCCGAACTCCTTCGACCTGATCGACACCGAGTACTTCAGCCTCAAGAAGATCCTGCCCTCCGGCAACCTGCAGGGCATGGACGCCAAGCGGATCAAGCTCGCCGACAAGATCTCTTCGGTCTTCACCAAGGGGGAAGTGGCGGGCAAGCGGATCGGCGACCAGGGCACGGCGCCCAAGAAGGTCTTCTACCTGGAAGGCCAGGACTCGAAGAAATTTGCCGGCGAACAGACCGAGTGGATCTCGCTGATCCCGACCGTCTACAACGCCGACACGCTGGGCATCCGGCCGGACCTGATCAAGGTGCCCGTCACGAGCTGGAAGGAGCTCCTGAACCCGGCCTTCAAGGGCAAGGCCTCGATCCTCAACATCCCGTCGATCGGCATCATGGACGCCGCCATGGTGGTGGAGGCCACCGGCGACTACACCTACGGCGACAAGGGCAACATGACGAAGCCCGAGATCGACCGCACCATCAAGGTGCTGATCGAGGCCAAGCGCGCCGGCCAGTTCCGCGCCTTCTGGCAGGACTTCAACGAATCCGTGAACCTGATGGCCTCGGGCGAGACGGTGATCCAGTCGATGTGGTCGCCCGCCGTCACCAAGGTGCGCGCGCAGGGCGTGCCCTGCACCTACCAGCCGCTGAAGGAGGGCTACCGGGCCTGGGCCTCGGGCTTCGGCATCCCCAAGACCCTGAGCGGCCGGAAGCTCGACGCCGCCTACGATTTCATCAACTGGTTCCTGTCCGGCTGGGCCGGGGCCTACCTCAACCGGCAGGGCTACTACTCGGCCGTGCTGGAGACCGCCCAGGCGAACATGCAGCCCTACGAGTGGGCCTTCTGGATGGAGGGGAAGCCCGCCGAGAAGGACATCCTCGGCCCTGACGGCACCCTGATCGAGACGGCCGGCGCCACCCGCGACGGCGGCTCCTTCGACGCGCGGATGGGCGCGGTCGCCTGCTGGAACGCCGTGATGGACGAGAACACCTACATGGTGCGTAAGTGGAACGAGTTCATCGCGGCGTGAGCGCGGTGGGCGCCCGCTGCAAGCGACCGAAGAGGCCCATCCTGCGCGGCCACGCGGCGGCCGGATGGAGCGCGGGTCCCCTCTCCCGCACGGGAGAGGGGGCGCGTCGCGCCTTGCGGAAACCGATGCTTGCGCATCGCACCCCACTGAGGAGATGGGACGCATCAGCGCGCGTGGGGCGCATCCGATGACCGATCTCGCCCTGCCCGCCGCCGCGGCCGCCGAGCGGACCGCCGCGCCCGCCGACGCGGCGCGCCCGCGCGGCCGCGCCCTCGCCTACCTCCAGGCCGCGCCGCTGGCCCTCGTCTTCCTGGTCTTCCTGGTGGTGCCGCTGGTGCTCACCGGGATCGTCTCGCTCTGGGAGTACAACGAGTACGAGATCATCCCGGCCCTCACCCTGCAGAACTACGCCGACGTGTTCGACGGCTGCCTGTCGGCCGACCTCTGCACGACTTTGCGCACCTACATGTCAACGGTGAAGTTCGTCGTGCTGACGCTGGCGATCACCCTGCCGCTCGGCTTCGCGATCGCCTACTTCCTGGCCTTCCACATCCGCTCGGGGACGGTGCGGATGGGCCTGTTCCTGCTCTGCACGATCCCGTTCTGGACCTCGAACGTGATCCGGATGATCTCGTGGATCCCGCTGCTCGGCCGCAACGGCCTCGTCAACGACACGCTCCGCACCCTCGGGCTGATCCGCGCGCCGATCGACGGCCTGCTCTACTCGGACTTCGCGGTGGTGCTGGCCTTCGTGCACCTCGACACGGTGTTCATGATCGTGCCGATCTTCAACAGCCTCGCGCGCATCGACCGGCGGCTGATCGAGGCGGCGCGCGACGGCGGCGCGTCCGGCGCGCAGATCCTCTGGAACGTGGTGCTGCCGCTCGCCAAGCCCGGCATCGCCATCGGGACGATCTTCGTGACGACGCTGGTGATGGGCGACTTCGTCACCGTGGGCGTCATGGGCGGCCAGCAGATCGCCAGCGTCGGCAAGGTGATCCAGGTGCAGATGTCCTACCTGCAGTTCCCGGCCGCCGCCGCCAACGCCGTGGTGCTGCTCGCCGCCGTGCTGCTGATGATCCTGGGGCTCACCCGGATGATCGACCTCCGGCGGGAGCTGTAGCGATGGACCAGCCCCGCGGCCGCGCCTTCTACCTGCTGGCGGCGGTCTTCGCCCTCTACGTCCTGTTCCTCTACGGGCCGACGCTGACGATCCTGGCGCTCAGCTTCCAGGGCCCGTCCGGCGGCCTGACCTTCCCGATGAACGGGGTCTCGACCCACTGGTTCGCCAAGCTGTGGGAAGGCGTCGGCGTCGTCGACATCTGGGCGGCGCTGCGGCGCTCGCTCGCCCTCGGCCTCGTGGTCATGGCGCTCACCGTCACGATCGCTTTCTACGCCGGCCTCGCCTTCCGGAAGGGGTTTCGCGGGGCCGGCCTCGTCTTCGCCCTGGCGGTGTCGAGCCTGATCGTGCCCTCGATCGTGGTCTCGCTGGGCATCGGCCTGGAGTTCCGGCTCCTCGACGACGGCATCAAGGCGCTGGCCGCCGCGACCGGCTGGGGGTTCCTGCAGGACCACGGCACGCTGATGGGCCTCTACACATCGGCGCTCGGGGCGCACCTCACCTGGACGCTGCCCTTCGGCCTGCTGATCATGTTCGCGGTGTTCAACCGGTTCGACCCGGCCTACGAGGAGGCCGCCCGCGACCTCGGCGCCAGCGGCCCGCAGACGCTGCGCCACGTGGTCGTGCCGATCCTCGCGCCCGCGCTCGTCGGTGTCGCGCTGTTCGGCTTCACCCTGTCGTTCGACGAGCTCGCCCGCACCAGTCAGGCGATCGGCGGCCGCAACACCCTGCCGCTGGAGTTGCAGGGCCTGACCACCACGGTGACGACGCCGGAGATCTACGCGCTCGGGACGGTCACCACGGCCGTCTCGGCGCTGGTGATCGGGACCGCGCTCGGCCTGACCCTGTGGCTGCAGAAGCGCCGGGCGCGGCGGGCGCTGGCCGGCATGTGATCGATGCCGGACGGCCGGGCCGCCGTGGGTGGGCGCCGCCGCATTGCCAACCCACCCCCGTCCGTGTATGCGCACGGCGCGCCCCCGAGACACCCTTGGAGGCAGGGGCGCGCCGGGAAGGTCGTGAGCCGTCCGCGTCGGGCGGCTTTTTCGCGTTCCGGCTCCAGCAATCGTAAAGGATCACGCCATGAGCGCTGTGAAGACGCTTGAGGCCGTGGCACGCGACCGGGTCGGCAAGGGGGCCGCCCGGGCCGTTCGTCGCCAGGGCCAAGTTCCCGCCGTCATCTACGGGGGTGGCCAGCCGCCGCAATCCATCGCGGTCGACCTCATCCGCACCCGCACCCTGATCTACGCCGGCGGCTTCAAGACCACGCTGTTCGAGATCAACGCCGGCGGCACGAAGGTCCGCGCGATCCCGCGCGACTTCCAGCTCGACCCGGTGACCGGCGTGCCGCTGCACGTCGACTTCCTGCGCGTCGTCTCGGGCCAGACCGTCACGGTCGAGGTGCCGGTGCACTTCGTCAACGAGGACGCGGCCCCCGGCATCAAGAAGCTCGGCGGCACCCTCAACATCGTGGCCCACACGCTGAGCCTCGACGTCGCCCCCGACCAGATCCCGGACGCGATCGAGGTCGACCTCACCGGCCGCGCGATCGGCGACGTCATCCACGTCTCCGACATCAAGATCCCGGCCGGCACCTACACCGGCGAGGCGACCGACCCGGTGGCCAACATCGTGCCGCCGACCGTGCTGGGCGCCGAGGTGGAGGCCGAGGAGGCCGCCATCGCCGAGGCGCAGTCGGCCGAGGCCGCCGAGGAGAAGGCCGAGGAGTCCGCCGAGGACGAGAAGAAGGACGGCGAGGAGGCCTGAGCCTCGTCGCCACCTGTCACGCGACGCGAGAGCCCCGGTCCTGCCGGGGCTCTCTGCGTTTCGGCCGCGGTCAGGGATAGAGCCGCGCCCGGCTCCAGCCCGCGCCCGTCCGGGTGAAGCGCACCCGGTCGTGCAGGCGGAAATCGCCGTTCTGCCAGAACTCGACGCTCACCGGCGCGATCCGGAAGCCGGTCCAGTGCTCCGGCCGCGGGATCGGCCCGTCCCCGTAGCGCTCGGACAGTTCCGCCACCGCCGTCATCAGCGTGGCGCGGTCGGCGAGCGGGCGGGATTGCTGGCTGGCGATCGCCCCGAGCCGGCTCTCCCGGCGGCGGCTCTGGAAATAGGCGTCGGCCTCCGCGGCCGTGACCGGCGTGATCGGCCCGCGGGCCCGCACCTGCCGGCGCAGGCTCTTCCAGTGCAGCACCAGGGCCGCCTGGGGGTTCTGCGCCAGCTCCTCGCCCTTGGTGGACTGCGTGTTGGTGTAGAAGACGAAGCCGCGGGCGTCGAAGTCCTTCAGCAGGACCATCCGCACGTCCGGCAGCCCGTCCGATCCGGCGGTGGCGAGCGCCATCGCGTTCGCGTCCTCGGGCTCGGAGGCCTCGGCCTCCTTCATCCAGGCGGCGAACAGCCCGACGGGGTCGTCGCTCAGCGTGAAGTCCGCGCTCTTCGGGTCATCGGTCCTTAACTGATCCACGCCAAGACTCCTGCCAGCCGCGTCCAGGGCCTGAGGGGGCACCGACATCGGCATGTTCGGTCGAGCGAATAGCCCGTCGTGAGTCAGGTGTAATGCGGGGATGCGCGTGTAAAGGGCCAAGCCGGCGGTCGCAGATCGGCGCGTCCGTCTCGGCCCTGTCTCTGGCGATGGCCCTGTGCGGCTGCAGCCAGCCACTGCTGGTCTTCCGCGGCGATCCCCCGGCGGCGGAGGCGCCGCGCGTGGTCGAGGAGCCGACCGTCACCGGCAGCATCGAGAAGCGGCCCGTGAGTTTCGGGGACGACCTCGCCGAGGAGGATTGGCGCCGGGCGCGGGCCGCCCTGAGCGTCGCCCTGGATCCGCAGGGCAACGGGCGGCCGGTCAAGTGGGACAATCCGGAGACCGGACTTCACGGATCGGTCAACCCGACCGGGCTGCCGTACGTCTCGGACGAGCTGATCTGCCGCAACTTCCTGGCATCCGTGATCGCGCCGACCCGCAGCCGCTTCGTCCGCGGCACCGGCTGCAAGCTCTCGGGCGGACCGTGGACGCTCAAGCGCGTCCGGGCCGCGAGCGGCCTCGGACGCTCCTGAACGCGGCGAGGCCGTCGCGCGCGGCGGCCTCCGCGGGTCGCCTCAGTACGGGTGCCCGTAATAGGGCCGCACGCGCAGGCGCGGCTGCGCCGCCGGCGGAGCGGCGTAGCGGGCCGCGGCCTCCGGATCGTAGGTCCGGATGTAGGGGTCGAGGGCCGGGTCGCGGTAATTGCCGTTGTTGACCCCCGCCGAGCGATCGTTGCCGCTCAGCGCCGCGTAGGGCGAGAGGCCGCTGCCGCTGTCGCCGCCGCCACCGCCGCCGCCGCCCCAGGCGAAGGCCGTCCCCGGGATGGCGGCGAGGAGCATCGCCGCGAGGGGCATCGTCAGCGTCTTGCGCGTCATGTCCTGTCTCCGCACCACGTCATTGTCTGGCGAACGGTCCAGCTGGAGGTGGGGTTCCCCTCGGCGAACCGCCACGGCCTCGCGACATTGTACCACCGCCCACCAACACGCGTTTATTTGATGGGCTGAGTTTCAATTTTTTCGGTTCACCGGCCAGAAATCGTCCCGCGCGTTAAGCTTGAACCGGTAGACAGTCACGCGGCCGTGCTTGATCGTGGCGCGGCGTAACAGCATTCGAGCCCGGCTCGACCGTATCCAGGGTCGAAGTCGGGCGCATCCAGGGCCTGGCTGCCGTGAGCGTCGATACGAAATCCGGCACGCGGGGCATGGGGTCGACCGGCTGATGGAGCGGGCGATCGGAGGCACGGACCGACCGTCGGCGGCCGGTGGCCGGGCTCCCGCCCGGGCGGAGCCGTCCGCGCCCGGGACGCTCTCCCGTACCCGGACCGTCACCGTGCGGCTCGACCGCCGGTCCCTGCGCGGCTGGCACATCCGCCTTCTCGACCAGCTCGGACAGCGGCCCGATCATCGGATCCGGGTCGCCTGGGTGGAGCACGCGGAGGGCCTGCCACCGAACGCGGAGCTCCTGTTCCGTCTGGAGGCCGCCATCCACGGCCTGCCCCGGCCGGGTCTGGCGACCGCGGCGGAACCGGTGGCCCTCGCGCCCTACGAGGCGGGCCCCGAGGGCGCGGAGCCCGGCGGGAGCGGCGCCGACCTCGTCCTCGACCTCTCGGGCAGCCCCGCGGAACCGGGCTCGGCGCCGGCCTGGCGGCTCGACTACGACGGGATGCCGGGCGAGGCCGGCCTCCTCGCCGCCCTGTTCGCCCGCGGGGCACCGGTGGCGGCCCTGCGCGGGCCGGACGGCGTGCCTGTGGCGGTCGGCCGCCTGGGCGCGGAGTCGCACACGGTGATGCTCGCGGCCTTCGAGGGCTACCTCGCGCGGACCATCACGCTGATCCTCGCCGCCCTCGACGGCGCCGCCTCGACGGCGCTCCCCGACGGGGCCGGGGCGCCCCTGCAGCCCGCGACCGCCTACGACCTCGGCGGCCTGGGCGCCCGGCGGCGGGCCGCCGGGGGGCTCGCCCGGCAGATCGCCCGCCGGCTCTACGCCCTCTGCTTCCACGGCCCGCACTGGCGGGTGGGCTGGCGGCGGGTCGTCGGCTCCGACCTGATCGACCTGCGCCGGCATCCCGAGGGCGGCTGGCAAGTCCTGCCCGACGACGGGCGGCGCTTCTACGCCGACCCCTTCGCGATCGCCCGGGACGGCGCCGTGACCCTGTTCGTGGAGGAGTTCGACTACCGCCGCGGCAAGGGCGTGATCGCCGCGGTCAGCTTCGGGGAGAGCGGGCCCCGCGGCCGCCCGGAGCCGGTGCTCGAGCTCGAGACCCACCTCTCCTACCCGTTCGTGTTCGAGGCGGACGGGCAGGTCTGGATGATCCCGGAATCCCACGCCTCCGGGACGATCGACCTCTACCGGGCCACCGACTTCCCGCGCGGCTGGGTCCACGAGGCGGTGCTCCTCGACGGGGTCGTGGCCGGGGACGCGACCCTGCTGCAGCACGGCGGCCGCTGGTGGATGTTCGCCACGGTCCGGGCCGGCGGCGGCAGCTACTCCGACACGCTCCATCTCTGGCACGCGCCGCATTTCCGCGGGCCCTGGACCCCCCACCGGCACAACCCGGTACTGATCGACATCGGCTCCGCCCGGGCCGCAGGTCCGATCGTGGCGCGCGACGGCGGCCTGATCCGGCCCGTCCAGGATTGCCGCCAGGGCTACGGCGCGGCGCTGGGCCTCGCCCGGATCCTGCGCCTCGACGAGGACGCCTACGCCCAGCGGGTCGAGACGCGCCTATGCCCGGGCGCGGCCTGGCCGGGCACGCGCCTGCACATGCTGAGCGCGGCCGGCGGCTTCGAGTTCATCGACGGCTCGCACCGGGCCCGCACCCGCCTCCTGGGCTGAGCGCGCCTCCTGCACTGAGCCCGGGTCGAAGCGCCCCGCGCGGGCCCGTCGGTGCCGAACGGCACCCGCTTACGGCTCGCATCGCGGCGCCGTGCGCGCTAAGCGGGGGCCTCACCTGCGCCGATCCAGCAGAACCGCCGGGACGATCACCATGGCGAGCCCCGTCGAACATGCGAGCTTCCTGCCGCCGGTCCTGACCTTCCTCACGGCGGCGGTCATCGGCGTGCCGATCTTCCGGCTGATCGGCCAGAGCGCCGTGCTCGGCTACCTGGTGGCCGGCGTGCTGATCGGGCCCTCCGGCCTGTCGCTGATCGCCGAGCCCGACACGGCCGCGAGCGTCGCCGAGATCGGCGTGGTGCTCCTGCTCTTCATCGTCGGCCTCGAGCTGCACCTGTCGCAGCTCGTCTCGATGCGGCGCGACATCTTCGGCCTCGGCACCGCGCAGCTCGTCGTCTGCGCGCTGGTGCTCGGCGGCGCCGGCATCCTGGCCGGCCTCAGCATCGGCGCCGCCGCGGTGATCGGCCTCGCGCTGGCCCTCTCGGCCACCGCGGTGGCCCTGCAACTGCTGGAGGAGCGGGGCGATCTCGGCAGCGCCTACGGCGGGCGCGCCTTCGCGGTGCTGCTGTTCCAGGACCTGTCGGTGGTCGGCATCCTGGCGCTGATGCCGCTGCTGGCCTCCGCCGGCGAGGCGACCGACGTCTCCTGGCTGGGGGAGGCGGCGGTCTCCACCGGCAAGGCGCTCGCGGCGATCCTCGCGGTGGTGCTGGTCGGCCGCTACGGCCTGAACCCGTTCTTCCGGCTGCTCGCGGCGAGCGGCGCCCGCGAGGTGATGACCGCCGCGGCGCTCCTGGTGGTGCTCGGCACCGCGCTGCTCATGGAGCAGGTCGGCCTGTCGATGGCGATGGGCGCGTTCCTCGCCGGCATCCTGCTCGCCGAGTCGAACTTCCGCCACCAGCTGGAGGCCGACATCGAGCCGTTCCGCGGCATGCTGCTCGGCCTGTTCTTCATGAGCGTCGGCATGTCGATCGACGGCAACCTCGTGCGCGAGGTCTGGCCGGCCCTGTTCGGCGCGACCCTGGCGGCGATCCTCGTCAAGGTCGCCATCGTGGCCGGCCTGTTCCGGCTGTTCGGCTCGGACACCCTCGGCGCCCTGCGGGGCGCCGCGGTCCTGGCGCCCGCGGGCGAGTTCGCCTTCGTGCTGCTGCCGCAGGCCCAGGACCTCGGCCTCACCGGCGTCACGGCGACGCGCTTCGCGGTGGCGCTCGCCGCGCTGACCATGCTGATCGGCCCCATCGCCGCCAAGGGCCTCGACAAGCTGATCGAGCGGCGCAACGCGCGCAGCACCTTCGCGCTGGAGGAGCCCTCCACCGAGCTGTCCGAGAGCGGCGACGCCCGGGTGCTGGTGATCGGCTTCGGCCGGTTCGGGCAGGTGCTGACGCACGTGCTGATGGCCGAGGGCATCCCGGTCACGGTGATCGACAAGGACGTGGAGCAGCTGCGCGCCGCCTCGCGCTTCGGCTTCCGCATCTACTACGGCGACGGCACGCGCCTCGACGTGCTCCGCGCCGCCGGGATTGGCCGGGTCGAGCTGGTCTGCATCTGCGTCGACGACCGGGAGGGCGCCCTCAAGATCGTCGACATCGTCCACGAGGAGTTCTCCAGCGTGCGCACCTTCGTGCGGGCCTACGACCGCCTGCACGCGGTGGAGCTGATGAACCGGGACGTCGACTACCAGATCCGCGAGACCGCCGAATCCGCCCTCGCCTTCGGGCGGGCGGCCCTGGAGGGGCTCGGCCTGTCGCCGGAGGCCGCCACGGCCCGGACCGACGACGTGCGCAAGCGCGACATCGCGCGGCTGGTCCTGCAGCAGGCGGGCGCACTGCCGGACGGATCCAGCTGGATGCGCGGCGCCGCGGCGGGCCTGAAGCCCGAGCCGCTGACCGCCCCGGTCCGGCCGGCCCGGGCGCTCAGCACCGAGACCCGCGACCTCGTGGGCAGCGACCGGCGCGAGGCCGCCGAGCGGCTCCTGGAGAAGCCCGCCCTGGCCCCGCAGGAGGCGGACGCGGCCGAGGAAGCCGATCCGGAGGCCGAGCTCGAGGCGGAAGGCAGCGCCCGGAATGCGTGACGGGCCGGATGTCTGACACAGCCGACGGGCCGCCCCCGGCGGAGGCGGGCCGCTTCGTCACCGGCTCGGTCCTCCGGCACGTCGTGGTGATGGCCGCCACCGGCTCGGTGGGCCTGATGGCGATCTTCGTCGTCGACCTCCTGTCGCTGCTCTACGTCTCGACGCTGGGCGACCCGAACCTCACGGCGGCGGTCGGCTTCGCCGGGATCGTGCAGTTCTTCGCCACGGCGGTGAATATCGGCCTGATGATCGCGGCCGGCGCCCTGGTCGGGAAGGCCGTCGGCGCGCGCGACCCCGCGGCGGCGCGGCGCCTGGCGACCTCCGCGCTGGTCCTCGGCAGCCTCGTGGCCGCCCTCATCGCGGCGCTGATCGCGCTGCTGGCCGACCCGCTCCTGGCCCTGATCGGTGCCCAGGGCGAGGCGCTGCGGGTGGCCGTCCTGTTCCTCGACATTACCCTGCCGTCGAACCTGCTGCTCGCTGCCGGCATGCTGTTCACCGGCCTCCTGCGCGCGGTCGGCGAGGCGCGGCAGGCGATGACGGTCACCCTGGCCGGCGCCGTGGTCACCGCGCTCCTCGACCCGCTGCTGATCTTCGGGGCGGGCCTCGGCGTCCCGGGTGCGGCGATCACGGTCTGCGTGGCGCGCGCGACCTTCGTGGCGGTGGGCGTCCGCGGCGTCGCCCGGCACGGGCTCCTCGGCCGGCCGCACCTGTCCGACCTGCCGGCCGACGCGGTTGCCCTGGCTGGCGTCGCGGGTCCGGCCGTGCTCACGAACCTCGCCCCCTCGGTGGCGAGCGCCTTCCTGGCACGCCTGTTTGCCGGCTACGGGGCGGACGCGGTCGCCGCCGCGTCGGTGATCGACCGGCTGACGCCGGTGGCCTTCGGCGGCCTGTTCGCGCTGTCGGGGGCGATCGGCCCGATCCTGGCGCAGAACTGGGGCGCGGGCCTGTTCGACCGGATGCGGGGCGTGCTCGGCGCGGCGATCCGGGTGACGCTCGCCTACTGCGCCGCGGTCTGGCTCATCCTGGCGCTGGCCCGGGGGTGGCTCGCCGGCCTGTTCGGCCTGCAGGGGGTCGCGGCCGAGCTGTTCGGCTTCTTCTGCCTCGTCGGTGGCGCGATCTGGTTCTTCAACGGGCTGCTGTTCCTCGGCAACGCCGCCTTCAACAACCTCGGCTTCCCGCTGCGCTCCACGCTGCTGAACTGGGGCCGGGCGACGCTCGGGACGATCCCGCCGGCGATGCTCGGCGCGGCGCTCTACGGCCCCCGCGGGGTGGTGGCCGGGATGGGGATCGGCTCCCTGGTGTTCGGGGCGCTCGGCATCCTGCTGGCCCGCCGCACGGTCGACCGGCTGGAGGGGGTCGGCCCGCGTCGGCCGGGGCCGGACATCGCCGCGGAGGCGCCCCAGCGGGCGGCCCCGCTGCCGGCGGGACACGCCCATCCCGAGCCGTTGAGCTGAGACGGCGGCGGCAAGGCACAAGTTCCGCGGGTGGGAACTGGTATTTCCCCGCGCAAAGGGTCACGATGCCCTGTCCCGGGCGGTCCCGGCCGGGACAGGATCGAGGCGTCATGTTCAACCCGCTCGAGATGTTCCAGGCCCAGGGCGAGGCCGGGCTCCAGGCCATGGGCCAGCCGTTCGGCCTGACGAGCGAGCAGACGGCCCGCGCCTTCGAGGCGCTGATGCCGGCCCTGACGCTCGGCCTCCAGCGCAGCGTCGGCCTGGACCCGACCGGCTTCGCCCGGATGTTCGGGCTCGAGGCCGCGAAGCCGGCGCCGGCGCAGGGGTTCGAGGCCCTCGGCCAGATGTTCGGCTCGGCGCAGCTCATGCAGGCGGTGCTGCGGCAGGCCTCGGCGACGAGCGGCGTCGGCGCGCAGGTCCTGCGCCAGATGCTGCCGATGATGGCGGGCGCCGTGGTGGCGAGCATCGTCCACGTCATGCTGAACCAGCCGCAGGCCGAGCCCGCGCGGCCGAGCCCGCCGCCCCCGCCCGTGCCGTTCCCCTTCGCTCCGGCCTGGGCCGAGATGGCCAGGGCGATGATGCCCGCGGTCGAGCCACCGGCCCCGCCGAAGCCGGCGGCCAGACCCGCCGCCAAGCCCGCCGCCAAGCCGACCCAGGCGGGCGCGGGCGAGGCCGGCTCCGACATGTTCCAGCAGATGCTGCGGACCGGGGCCGAGGTCCAGGGCAACAACATCCGGGCCATGCAGGAGCTGTTCGAGACCTTCTGGCCCACCTCCGGCACGCCGTCCGCGAGCGGCACCGACCCGGCCGGCCCCGCGGCCCGTCCCGATCCGGCGCCGGCCGACCCCGCCGCCGGCAAGGGTCGGCGCGGCCGCCAGCCCGGCGGGACCGGTTGACGCGGGGACAGGGTCCGGTCGGGCGTTGAACCCGACCGATCGGAGCGGCAACTTGGCCGGCGAGGAGACCCGTCGATGAGCGACCACCTGACCGCCTGGGACGACCGCGCCGAGAGCGTCGGCGGGAACGGCGTCGCCAAGCGCACGATCCCGGGCTCCGGCGCGAGCCTCGTGCGCGTGGTCGTGCCGGCGGGCGTCGCGGCGCCGGCGCACAGCCACGATCACGAGCAGTTCGTGCAGGTGCTCTCGGGCTCGGGGATCCTGGAGACCGAGCAGGGCCGCGAGCCGTTCTCGGCCGGAAGCGTATTCCATTTCCCGGCCGGAGCGTGGCACGCGGCCGCGTTCGAGACCGAGACGGTCCTGATCGAGACGAACCTCGCGCCGCGGGCCTGACGGCGCCGCCGAGCCGCAGCATGCCATCCGGCCTCAGCCGTCCGCGGAGGTGTCGAACTGCGCGTCCAGACTGACGATGCGCGCCACCGTGTCGTGAGCGTAGCGGATCGCGGCCTCGGCGGTGAGCAGTTGCCCCTCTTGCGGATCGAAGACGATACCGTCCGACTGGGCCGCGCAGGCCGCGACATCCATCCACGCCCCGGCGCGAGCCGGGAGCGTGGCGAAGTAGAAGGCATAGACGCACGTCCACGGCCCACCGAAGTCGATCACGGTATAGCTGTCTGTCAGATCCGACAGCGGAATGATCTGGCACTCGAAGCCGGCCTCGCGCCGCCGCCAGGTCGCGGGCAGATGCCCTTGCGTGGCCGGCGGCATGCGCACGGCATCGAGCTTCAGATCGAACCCGGTCGCGTCGATGGCCGCCTGCCATTCCGCCACGCCGGGCATCGCGCGCGCGCAGAGCGCGTAGGCTTCCATGCTCATGCCAACCTCTCTCCGAACAGAGTTGTGGATATTGACAGGCCCTTGACCGAGTTTCCTGGGCTCACATGGACCTCTATGACGGGAACACTGTCATCCACGCCGACACGTCTGCGCAGTTCGCGCGCGCGCCAGCGTCAACTGCGCTTTGCCGGTCTTGAAATCCCAGATCGCTCGAACCGGGGCAGCGCTGGTCCTGCCGTCGCGGAGGATCACGTCCGTCCGTACGCTGCCGTCCAATCCGTAGCGCACCAGATCGCCGGCGCTGAAACTCTGCTCGATACCGTGCCGGCCGATGCCGGGCAGGTCGAGTTCCCGCATCCGTGCCGCGAACTTCGTGTGAACCTCGATGCCGTACAGGGGACCCTGTCCAGGATCACAGGTCTGGACGACCTCACCCAAGACATCGGACAGATCATCGTACCGCATCGCGTCTCTGATCCTCGAATCGTTCACGTTTTATTCCAAGAATATTTTCCTTTCGTCCGGCGATTCGCCGCGATGAAGGAATTTATGCAGACGCCGCCCCCGCCGCCGCGGATGGCTGCGACAAATTATTCTTGGCGCGCGAGCAAAATGCCTGTGCTTGGCCTGCGCCTTCGGCGCGTGTAGGAATCCCCCCTTCAACGCCCGCCCGTGCACGCCGACGAAAGGCCGGGCATCGCCCCTACCAGAACAGAGGCAGACCATGAGCGCCGGTACCGCCGCCGACAAGCACTTCTCCAACAGCTTCTTCGCCGCCCCCCTGACCGAGGCCGATCCCGAGATCGCCGAGGCGGTCGCCAAGGAGCTCGGCCGTCAGCAGCACGAGATCGAGCTGATCGCCTCGGAGAACATCGTCTCCCGCGCCGTGCTGGAGGCGCAGGGCTCGGTGCTGACCAACAAGTACGCCGAGGGCTATCCGGGCCGGCGCTACTACGGCGGCTGCCAGTTCGTGGACATCGCCGAGGACCTTGCCATTGAGCGCGCCAAGCGCCTGTTCGATTGCGGCTTCGCCAACGTGCAGCCGAATTCGGGCTCCCAGGCCAACCAGGGCGTGTTCCTGGCGCTGATGCAGCCCGGCGATACCTTCCTCGGCCTCGACCTCGCAGCCGGCGGCCACCTGACGCACGGCGCTCCGCCGAACGTCTCGGGCAAGTGGTTCAAGCCGGTCTCCTACACGGTGCGCCGTGACGACCAGCGGATCGACATGGAGCAGGTCGCCCAGCTCGCGCAGGAGCACAAGCCGAAGGTGATCATCGCCGGCGGCTCGGGCTATCCGCGCCACTGGGACTTCGCCAAGTTCCGCGAGATCGCCGACTCGGTGGGCGCCTACTTCATGGTCGATGCCGCCCACTTCGCCGGGCTGATCGCCGCGGGCGTGCACCCGTCGCCGTTCCCGCACGCCCACGTGGTGACCACCACGACCCACAAGACCCTCCGCGGCCCGCGCGGCGGCATGATCCTGACGAACGACGAGGCGCTCGCCAAGAAGTTCAACTCGGCGATCTTCCCCGGCCTCCAGGGCGGCCCGCTGATGCACGTCATCGCCGGCAAGGCGGTGGCCTTCGGCGAGGCGCTGAAGCCCGAGTTCAAGATCTACGCCCGCCAGGTGGTCGAGAACGCCAAGGCGCTCGCCGACACGCTGATCTCGGGCGGCTACGACATCACCTCGGGCGGCACCGACAACCACCTGATGCTGGTCGACCTCCAGCGGAAGGGCCTGACCGGCAAGGCGGCGGAAGCCGCGCTGTCGCGGGCGCACATCACCTGCAACAAGAACGGCGTGCCGTTCGACACGCAGAAGCCCACCGTCACGTCGGGCATCCGGCTCGGCACCCCGGCCGGCACCTCGCGCGGCTTCGGCGTCGCGGAGTTCAAGCAGATCGGCGGCTTCATCGTCGAGGTGCTGGACGGGCTCGCCGCCAAGGGTGAGGCGGGCGACAGCGCGGTCGAGGCCGACGTCAAGACCCGCGTCCACGCGCTGACGGACCGGTTCCCGATCTACGGCTGAGAAGGGGGCCGCTTGAGCGTGGGCCGGTCTTCCGGGCCGGCCCGCGGTGGATTAGGAAACGGCCGCGGATCCGATCGGTCCGCGGCCGTTTCCATGCCCGAGTAGCGAGATCCATGCGCTGTCCCTACTGCGGCGGCTCCGAGACCCAGGTGAAGGACTCGCGGCCCTCCGAGGACGGCGCCGCGATCCGGCGCCGCCGGGTCTGCCCGGACTGCGCCGGCCGCTTCACCACCTTCGAGCGCGTGCAGCTCCGCGAGGTCGTGGTGCTCAAGCGCTCGGGCAAGCGCGTGCCGTTCGACCGCGACAAGCTCCAGCGCTCCATCGACGTGGCGCTCCGCAAGCGCGCCGTCGATCCGGAGCGGATCGAGCGGCTGGTCAGCGGCATCACCCGGCAGCTCGAGAGCGCCGGCGAGCCCGAGGTGACCTCCGAGGCGATCGGCGAGCTGGTGATGGCGGGGCTGAAGGGCCTCGACGACGTGGCCTACGTGCGCTTCGCTTCCGTCTACAAGAACTTCCGCGAGGCCCGGGACTTCGAGGAGCTGCTCGGCACGCTGAGCGACGGCACGCCGCTACCGGCGGCCGCGCCGGGTCCGGAGAGCGACCCGGAGCCCGAGGGGTCGGGGCGGCGCCGCGCCGGGCGTCCATGAGCGGCGACACGAACTTCATGCGCCTCGCCCTGGCGCTGGGCCGGCGCGGGCTCGGCACAACCTGGCCGAACCCGTCGGTCGGCGCCGTCGTGGTCGAGCCCGGGACCGGCCGCATCCTCGGGACGGCGGCCACGGCGCCGGGCGGGCGCCCGCACGGGGAGCCCGTGGCGCTCGCCGCCGCCGGCGAGGCCGCCCGCGGCGCGACCCTCTACGTCACCCTGGAGCCCTGCTCCCATCACGGCCGCACGCCGCCCTGCACCGACGCGATCCTGGCCGCCGGGATCGCCCGGGTGGTCAGCGCCCTGGAGGACCCCGACCCGCGGGTGGCGGGGCGCGGCCACGACCTCCTGCGGCGGGGCGGCGTCGCGGTCGAGACCGGCCTGATGCGGGACGAGGCGGCGCGCGACCATGTCGGCCACATCACCCGGGTGACCCGCGGCCGCCCGGCCCTGCACCTCAAGCTCGCCCGCACCCGCGACGGCTTCTGCGCCTCCGCCGGGCCGGAGCGCCTGCGGATCACCGGGCCGGTGGCGGACGGGGCGGTCCACCTCTGGCGGGCTCACGCCGACGCGATCCTGATCGGCATCGGCACGGCCCGGGCCGACGACCCGTCGCTGACCGTGCGGCTGCCGGGCCTGGGCGCGCGCTCGCCCCTGCGGGTCGTGCTCGACACGCATCTGCGGCTCTCCCCGGCCAGCGTCCTCGCCCGCACCGCCCGCGACACGCCGACCCTGGTGCTCACGACCCGCTCGGCCCCGGCCCACGCGCGGCGGGCCCTGGAAGCCCTCGGCGTCGAGGTCGCCACCGTGCCGGCGGACGCGGCCGGCGGGATCGATCTCCCGGCGGCCCTGGCGCATCTCGGCGAGCGCGGCCTGACCCGCCTCTGCAGCGAGGGCGGCCCCCGCCTTGCGGAGGCGCTGGCCCGGGCCGATCTGATCGATGCCTGCACGCTGGTCACCGGGCCGGCGGAGCTGGGACCGGCGGGCGGCCTGCCGGCCCTGGGCCCGGCCCTGGCGGAGGCGCTGGCGGGCGATCGGTTCCGGGCTTCCGAGCGGCTGCAGCTCGGGCCCGACGTGACCGTGACCTACGAACGCAACAGGACGTAAGCGATGTTCACGGGCTTGGTCAGCGCTGTCGGCACGGTCGTCTCGGTCTCGGGCGCGGGCGACCTGCGCCGGATCGCGATCCGCGCCTCCTACGACCCGGCGACGATCGCGCTCGGCGCCTCGATCGCCTGCGCGGGACCGTGCCTCACGGCGGTGTCGGTGGAGCCGGCCGAGGGCGGCTGCGTCTTCGCGGTGGACGCCGCCGCCGAGACGCTGGCGCGCACCACCGTCGGCACCTGGGCGGCGGGCACGCGGATCAACCTCGAGCGCTCGCTGAAGGTCGGCGACGAGCTCGGCGGCCACCTGGTCACCGGCCACGTCGACGGCCTCGCCGAGATCGTCGAGCGCGAGAGCGTCACGGCGGATGCCTGGGGCGCCAGCGAGCGCTTCACCCTGCGGGCGCCGGCCGCTGTGAAGCAGTTCATCGCCGAGAAGGGCTCGGTCTGCCTCGACGGTACCTCGCTCACGGTGAACGCGGTCCAGGTCGACCTGTTCTCGGTGCTGCTGATCCCGCACACGCTGCAGGTCACCACCTGGGGCGAGCGTCGCGCGGGGGATCGGCTCAACCTGGAGGTCGACCTGATCGCCCGCTACGCCGCCCGGCTCAGCGAGGCGCGGGCTGGCTGATCTGGGCACCCTCGTCGTTGCGAGCGGAGCGAAGCAATCCAGCAGCGCCACGCTCTCGCGTGTCGCGAAGCCCTGGGTTGCTTCGCTCCGCTCGCAATGACGGCCCAGCGCGTCAGCGCGGCGGGATCGAGTAGGTGCCGGTGGCGTGGCAGACGAGGTCGGGGCTGCCGACGGCGGTGATCGACACCTCGCCGACGGCGAGGCGCCGGCCGAGCTTGAGCAGCCGGCATTCGGCCACGAGATCCCCGGTGGCGGGCCTGCGCAGGAAGTTGAAGGTGAGGCTCGTCGTCACCGCGAGCGCCACGGGACCGATATTGGCCAGGATCGCCGCGTAGAGGGCGTAGTCGGCGAGCGCCATCATGGCCGGCCCCGACACGGTCGCGCCGGGACGCAGGAAGCGCTCGTGGGCTTCGAGCCGCATCCGCGCCGAGAGCGGTCCCACGGCCTCGAGGTGGTAGGCGCGCCCGCCCGCCTGCATCTGCGGGAACTCGCGGTCGAGGAAGTCGCTGGTCTCGGCGAGGGTGAGGATCGTGGCGGTCATCGCCTCATGCAGCACGGCGGTACCGCCAAGGCAATCACGCGGCGCTCCGAACCGTCGTCCTCATCGGAAGGTCCCAGTCGATCCGCCGGTGTCGTCTTCGCGAGCTACGCGAAGCGATCCAGTCGGCGCTACATTCACGGATGTCGCGCGCCCCTGGGTCACTTCACTGCGCTGGTGATGACAGAGGGCTGCCGCCATCGCGGGTTTCGGCCGGACGCCACATCAGGATGGTGACGCGACGGGAGGCGCCCTCCCGCCGTCCCGCTCAGAAGAAGATCGGCCGCGCGCTGGCGGTGATCTCGCCCAGCACCGCGCCGGTGGCCGGCTCGACCTCCTTGAGCACCACGTCGTAGCCCCAGAGGTCGGCGAGGTGCTGCAGCACGCGCTTGGCGTCGTCCTTCTGCAGGGTGATCCTGTTGATCGCCTTGTGGTGCAGGATCAGGCGCCGGTCGCCCTCCAGATCCACGTCCACCACCTCGATGTCGGGATCGAGCCACGCCACGTCGTACTGGCGCGCGAAGGAGCGGCGCAGCTTGCGGTAGCCGCGCTCGTCGTGGATCGCCTCCACCCGCAGCTCCGGCTCCTCCGGGTCGTCGACTACGTGGAACAGGCGCAGGTCGCGCATCAGCTTGGGCGACAGGAACTGCTGGATGAAGCTCTCGTCCCGGTAATTCTCCCAGCAGTCGCGCAGGACCGCCATGGCGTCGCCGACCCCGGCGATGTCGGGGAACCACGCCCGGTCCTCCTCGGTCGGCTGCTCGGCGATGCGGGCGATGTCCTGCATCATCGCGAAGCCGATTGCGTAGGGATTGTGGCCGCCGTAGGAGCGGTCGTCGTAGTTCGGCTGCCGGATGACGTTGGTGTGCGACTGCAGGAACTCCAGGTAGGCCGCCTCGGTGATCTGCCCGGATTCCGACAGGGCGTTCATGATCCGGTAGTGGCAGTAGGTGGCGCAGCCCTCGTTCATCACTTTGGTCTGGCGCTGCGGGTAGAAATACTGGGCGACCAGGCGGACGATGCGCAGGATCTCACGCTGCCACGGGCGCAGGCGCGGGGCGACCTTCTCCAGGAAGTAGAGGATGTTCTCCTGCGGCAGCTCCAGCAGCGCCTTGCGCCGCTCGGCCGCCAGGTCGGAGCGGACGGCGCCGGTCTTCTGCGGCAGGGTCCGCCAGAGGTCGTTGTAGATCTGCTCGCCGTGCTCGATCCGCTCGCGCTCGCGCCGCTGCTCGGAGGCGAGGTCCGGCCGCTTCTTGCGCGGGTAGCGGTGGACGCCCTGGCTCATCAGCGCGTGGGCGGCGTCGAGCACCTGCTCCACCGCCTGGTGGCCGTAGCGCTCCTCGCAGCGGGCGATGAAGCCTTTCGCGAAATCCAGGTAGTCCAGAATACCTTCAGCGTCGGTCCACTGCCGGAACAGATAATTGTTCTTGAAGAAGTGGTTGTGGCCGAAGGCGGCGTGCGCGATGACGAGCGTCTGCATCGTCGCCGTGTTCTCCTCCATGACGTAGGAGATGCACGGGTCGGAGTTGATGACGATCTCGTAGGCGAGCCCCATCAGGCCGCGGCGGTAGCCGGCCTCGTGCTGGGCGAAGTGCTTGCCGAAGGACCAGTGCTTGTAGAACAGCGGCATGCCGATCGACGCGTAGGCGTCGAGCATCTGCTCGGCCGTGATGATCTCGATCTGGTTCGGGTACCACGACAGGCCGAGCTGCGGCCCGGCCACCGCCTCGCAGGCGTCGTGGATCCGCCGGATCGTGTCGAAATCCCAGTCGTTGCCGGTGAA
This sequence comes from Methylobacterium sp. NMS14P, assembly GCF_028583545.1. Lineage (NCBI taxonomy): Bacteria > Pseudomonadati > Pseudomonadota > Alphaproteobacteria > Hyphomicrobiales > Methylobacteriaceae > Methylobacterium > Methylobacterium sp. NMS14P. Next base: position 4,419,545 of record NZ_CP087106.1, read on the forward strand.
CAGCGGCTTCTGGTTGCCCGCGATGATCTGGGGCGTGCGTGCCTTGACGAGCGTCATGCGGCCTCCCGATCGGTCGATGCGTGCGACGGCATCACGCCTCCGCCTCGGCGCGGCCTTCCTTGCGCCCGAACAGCTCGCGGAAGACCGGGTAGATCTCCCGGCGGTGGTTGACCTTGCGCATGGCGATCGGGCCCCCGGCCTTGGCGATCGCCTCGTAGGTCCGCCACAGGGTGGTGCGGTGCTCGACGAAGCCCGCGCGCGGGCCGTTCTCGTCCCCGACCTCCAGATAGGCGAAGTGCTGGCAGGCCGGCAGGATGTGCGACCGCAGCAGCTCCGTGGAGGTCGGACCGTCGGAGGAGACGTTGTCGCCGTCCGAGGCCTGGGCGGCGTAGATGTTCCAGTCGTTGGGGTCGTAGCGCTCGGCGATGACGCGCTTCATCTCCACCAGGGCCGATGAGACCAGGGTGCCGCCGGTCTCGCGCGAGCCGAAGAAGGTCTCCTCGTCCACCTCGGTCGCCCGGTCGGTGTGGCGGATGAACACGATCTCGACGTGCCGGTAGCGGCGCGTCAGGAAGATGTGCAGCAGGATGTAGAACCGTTTGGCGAGGTCCTTCATGTGCTCGGTCATCGAGCCGGACACGTCCATCAGGCAGAACATCACCGCCTGCGCGATCGGCCGCGGGTAGGGCTCGAACCGACGGAAGCGCAGGTCGATCGGATCGACGTAGGGGATGCGCTTCGCGCGCTCGCGCAGCCGGAACAGCGCCTGCTCCAGGTCCGGCCGCTCCGGATGCCCCTCGGCGAGGGCGTCGAGCCGGGCCTCCAGGGCCGCGACCTCGTCGGGCTTCGGGCGCTTGAGGGCGATCCGCCGCGACATCGAGTTCCGCAGGGTGCGGGTGAGCGCGAGGTTCGCCGGCGAGCCGGTGACCGTGTAGCCCGCCCGGCGCAGGCCTTCCGTCTCCACCACGGCCAGCCGCCGCTTGGCGAGGTCGGGCAGTTCCAGATCCTCGAGGAAGAGCTCCAGGAACTCCTCGCGGGTGAGCACGAAGCGGAACGCGTCCTCGCTGTTCTCGCCGCCCTCCCCGCCCTCTCCGGAGCCGCGACCGCCGCCGCTGCCCGGGGGGCGCTCGATCGTGTCGCCCTCCACGTAGGTCTTGTTGCCCGGCAGGATGTGGTCCTGCAGGCCCGTGCCGGGCTGGCGCGAGAAGCGCGGCTCGCGGACGCCGTCCACCGGCACGGTCACGCGGCCGTCCTTGCCGAGGTCCTTGATGTCCTTCTCGCGGGCGGATTCCCGCACCGCGCGCTGGGCCACGTCCTTCACGCGCCGCAGGAAGCGCTGGCGGTTCGGGAGGCTCTTGCCGCCCGGGTTCAAACGTCGGTCGACGATGTGCATCCGCTGCGAAAACCCTCGTCCGCGTGCTCCGGCCGGGCCTGGACCCTTGTCGTACCATGCCGCCACCGGAGGAATGGATCCTCCTTTCGCAGCAGGGCCGAGATCTTCGCCGGCCGGTCGTCCGAAACTGTGGCGGCGGAGGGTCGGAACGGGGCCCGGCCGACCGAGCGGGCCGGTCGAGCCCCGTCGCCCCTCAGCCGGCCTGCTTCACCCGCATGTACCACTCCACCAGGCGGCGGACCTGCCGCTCGGTGTAGCCGCGCGCCACCATGCGCTCGACGAACTCGCCGTGCTTCTTCTCGGTCTCGCCGTCCTTCTTCGAGCCGAAGGAGATCACCGGCAGCAGCTCCTCCACCTGGGAGAACATCCGCCGCTCGATCACCTCGCGCAGCTTCTCGTAGCTGGTCCAGCTCGGGTTGCGGCCGCCGTGCTGCGCCCGGGAGCGCAGGGCGAACTTCACCACCTCGTTGCGGAAGTCCTTCGGGTTGGCGATCCCGGCGGGCTTCTCGATCTTGGTCAGCTCCTGGTTCAGGAGTTCCCGGTTCATCAGCTGGCCGGTCTCGGCGTCCTTGAAGTCCTGGTCCTCGATCCAGGCGTCGGCGTAGTCGATGTACCGGTCGAACAGGTTCTGCCCGTAATCGTGGTACGATTCGAGGTAGGCCTTCTGGATCTCGTGGCCGATGAACTCCGCGTAGCGCGGGGCCAGTTCGGTCTTGATGAATTCCAGGTACTTCTTCTCGGTCTCGGGCGGGAGCTGCTCGCGGCGCAGCGACTGCTCCAGCACGTACATCAGGTGCACCGGGTCGGCCGAGACCTCGGTGGTGTCGTGGTTGAAGGTCGCGGCCAGCACCTTGAAGGCGAAGCGGGTCGAGATCCCGTCCATGCCCTCGTCGACGCCGGCGGTGTCCTTGTACTCCTGCATCGAGCGGGCGCGGGGATCGACCTCGCGCAGGCTCTCGCCGTCGTAGACCCGCATCTTCGAGAAGACGTTGGAATTGGCGTGCTCGCGCAGCCGCGAGAGCACCGAGAACCGCGCCAGCATCTCCAGCGTGCCGGGCGCGCAGGCCGCGTCCGACAACTCCGAGCCGGAGATCAGCTTCTCGTAGATCCGCTGCTCCTCGGTGACGCGCAGGCAGTACGGGACCTTGATCACGTAGATCCGGTCGATGAAGGCCTCGTTGTTCTTGTTGGTCTTGAAGGTCTGCCACTCGGCCTCGTTCGAGTGGGCCAGGATCACGCCGGTGAAGGGGATCGCGCCGATATTCTCGGTGCCGACGTAGTTGCCCTCCTGCGTCGCGGTGAGCAGCGGGTGCAGCATCTTGATCGGCGCCTTGAACATCTCGACGAACTCGAGGATGCCCTGGTTCGCCCGGTTCAGGCCGCCCGAGTACGAGTAGGCGTCGGGATCGGCCTGCGACAGCGTCTCCAGCCGGCGGATGTCGACCTTGCCGACGAGCGACGAGATGTCCTGGTTGTTCTCGTCGCCCGGCTCGGTCTTGGCGATGGCGATCTGGCGCAGGCGCGAGGGCCGGACCTTGATCACCTTGAAGCGCGAGATGTCGCCGTTGAACTCGTCGAGGCGCTTCAGCGCCCAGGGGCTCATCAGGCCGGTCAGCCGCCGGCGCGGGATGCCGTAGCGGCGCTGGATCTCCTCGCCCATCGTCTCGGGGTCGAACAGACCCAGCGGGCTCTCGAAGACCGGCGACACTTCGTCCCCGGCCTTGAGTACGTAGACGGGGTGGACCTCCATCAGGAGCTTCAGCCGCTCGGCCAGCGACGACTTACCGCCGCCCACCGGCCCGAGCAGGTAGAGGATCTGCTTGCGCTCCTCCAACCCCTGCGCCGCGTGGCGGAAGAACGAGACGATCCGCTCGATCGTCTCCTCCATGCCGTAGAATTCGCGGAAGGCCGGGTAGGTCCGGATCGTCCGGTTCATGAAAATCCGGCCGAGGCGCGAATCCCTGGCGGTGTCCACGAATTCCGGCTCGCCGATCGCCGCGAGGATGCGCTCGGCGGCCGAGGCGTACATCAGGGGCTCGTCGCGACAGGCCTCGAGATACTCGGAGAGCGTCATCTCCGTGTCGCGGCGGGCCTCGTACCCTCGGGCGAAGCTCTGGAAAAGGTCGTTCGTCGCATGCATCGGCATTCGATAACCCTCTCAGACCGTGACAGCTTCATCCTGTCTCGGCTCGGATGCAACCGACAGGCCCGCTTTTGTCGCAGTGCGGCGAGCGTGGCGCCCGGCATGTCGATTGCATGCAACACTCCGGAGCGCTGAAGGCGGCACAGACGAGACTCCGTGCCGCCCCCGGGCGGCTGCCCCGGCGGCAGAACTGGGCAGATACCGTTTCGGCCGGAGCCTGCTCACAAATCCGTGCCCTCTTTCTTGCCGTCGTCTCCCGATTTGGCGCCCGCGCCCCCGACCGTGATCTTGACGGTCTGCGTCTGGACTTGGCCGTCGGAGCTCTTGACCTCGAACGTCACTTCGTCGGTGCCGGTGAAGCCGTTGTTGGGCTGGTAGAACAGCGCCTGGACGGCCGCTTCCTTGTTGGGACAGCGGTAGCTCGCCGGCGTCTTCAGCTTGCCGACCTTGGTGATCACCGACCCGTTCTTCGGCGGACCCGAGACCTTGAACTCGGGCATCGGCCCAGGAGAACAGTCCTTCTTGAGGTTCGGGGCGATCTCGATGCGGACCGTCTTGCCGGGCGCCACCGTCTTGGTTCGGCTGGACGGCGCCTGGGCCAGGGCGGGCCCGGCCAGTGCCATGCTCCCTGCGAGCAGCGCGGCGAGCGGACGTAGGGCAATCATGGCAGCGTCTCTCCAAAGCCGACCCGGGACCTCTCCCCGAACACGCGTCCGGATGCCCCGTTCATCGGTCCAGACCATGTGGGGACGCCCTGCACGGGCGTCGAGGGCCGGGGCGGCGGCTTAATTCTGGAGGGCCGCCGCGACGATCCCGGTGATGCGGGCGATCTGCGCGGCGTCGAACTCGCCGGCCAGCGCGGCGGCGAGCCGCCCCTCGACCCGCGCCCGCTCCCCGGCATCGGCGACCGGCACGGGGGGAATCTCGTCCTCGGCCAGCCGGCAGACCCGGCGGATCGTCTCGGCGGCCGCCAGGAGTTTCTCCCGGTCGGTGGGACCCATCTCCCACAGGGGGTTGCGCAGGCGGCTGATCACCCGCTTGGCGTCGCGATACTCCCGGTCGACGCCGGTGGCCGCCTCGATCTGGCTGACGAGGAACATCAGTTCCAGGACCTCGGAGGCCGCCTCCGGGCAGGAGCGGACGATCCGCATGATGCGGGCCATCAGTTCCTGGCTGGGCGTCAACTTGGGTTTGGGCGCGGCCATGCGGGCGACAACGCAAGTTGTTGCCGGAAAGTTCGCCTGCCGCGTGTGCGGGGCGGCCCGTCGGGTCCGGCGGGGCCGCTCAGACCTCCGCGTCGGGCAGGTCCCGCAACCCGTCGAGCAGGGCGCGGCAGGCGCGCAGCTCGTCCAGGGCCTCGGCCAGGGCTGCCCGATCCAAGGCGCCGAGCGCGTCGCCCCGGGTCCCGGCCTCGGTCTCGACCTCCTGGAGCAGGGGCTCGGCCGCCACGGCCTCGCCGCGACCGACGGCCTGCACGAAGCGGACGCCGTTCTCCTTGAGGACCCGCTGCGCCCCCGCGATGGTGTAGCGCTGCACGTGCAGGAGGTGGCGGATGCCGGCGACGAGCTCGATGTCCTGGGGCCGGTAGTAGCGCCGACCGCCCGCCCGCTTCACAGGGCGAATCTGGCCGAAGCGGGTCTCCCAGAACCGCAGCACGTGCTGGGGCACGTCGAGTTCCTCGGCCACCTCGCTGATCGTCCGGAACGCGTGGGCGCTCTTCTCGCCGATCCCGGTCGGCGGTTCGTCGGTCGAGGCGGCGAGGGCTGGCGGCATGGGCGTCTTACGGAGCGGAGCGAAGAGGCCCGATCTTGACGGCTCCCGGGACCGCACTCAAGCCCGAGGAGCCGGGCAGCCCGGCCGCTCTCCCGGCCGCTCTCTCGGCGCCCTCCCAGACGGCGACGCGGGCTCACTCGTCGTCGTGATCGCCCGCGCCGTTCAGGCCGTTGATCTTGGCCTTGAGCACATTCGAGGGCTTGAACACCATCACCTGGCGCGGCTCGATCGCGACCTCGACCCCGGTCTTGGGATTGCGGCCGACGCGCTTGCCCTTGCTGCGCACCACGAAGGAGCCGAACGAGGACAGCTTCACCGTCTCGCCGCTCGCGAGGCAGCTGCAGATCTCGGAAAGCACGGTCTCGACGAGGGCGGCCGACTCGGTCCGCGACAGGCCCACCTGATGGTAGACGGCCTCGCTCAAGTCGGCGCGCGTCACCGTCTTGCCTGCCATGCCGTGTCCCCTCGCCCGCATCGCTCGCCCCATGACGCGTGGCGCAGCACCCTTGGCCGCGCCGAACGCTGAAGGCGTATCCCTATGATCCGGCACGCTAATCGGCGCTCCGCCCCCGGTCAACCGCGCCGGAGCAGCGAATTGTTTCGGGCACGCCGTCCGCGGCCTCACCAGCGGATCAGCGCCGCGCCCCAGCTGAACCCGCCGCCGATCGCCTCGATCATCACGAGGTCGCCGGCCCGGATGCGGCCGTCCCGCCGCGCCACGTCGAGGGCCAGAGGAATCGAGGCCGCCGAGGTGTTGCCGTGGCGGTCCACCGTCAGGACGATCTTGTCCCGGGCGACCCCGAGCTTGTCGGCCGAGGCCTCGATGATGCGGCGGTTGGCCTGATGCGGCACGAACCAGTCGAGCTCCTCCGCGGTGATGCCCGCCTGCGCGAAGGCCTCGACGATGACGTCGGTGACCTGACCCACGGCGAATCGGAACACGTCGCGGCCCTCCATGCGCAGGTGGCCGGTGGTGCCGGTGGAGCCCGGGCCGCCGTCGACGTAGAGCTTCTCCCGATGGCGACCGTCCGACCGCAGACTCGCGCTGAGGACGCCGCGGTCGCCGGCCCCCTCCTGCGCCTCCAGCACGACGGCGCCGGCCCCGTCGCCGAACAGCACGCAGGTGGTGCGGTCCTCCCAGTCGACGATCCGCGAGAAGGTCTCGGCGCCGATCACGAGGGCGCGGCGGGCGGCCCCCGTGGTCAGGAACTTGTCGGCGGTCGAGACCGCGAAGACGAAGCCGGCGCAGACCGCCTGCAGGTCGAAGGCCGCGCCCTGATGGATGCCCAGCGCCGACTGGATCTGCGTCGCGGTCGCCGGGAAGGTGTGATCCGGCGTCGAGGTGGCGCAGATCACGAGGTCGATGTCGTCCGCGGTCAGGCCGGCATCGTCCAGGGCGGCCTTGGCCGCGCGCGTGCCGAGGACCGAGGTGGTCTCGTCGGGCCCCGCGAGGTGGCGCTGGCGGATCCCGGTCCGCTGGACGATCCACTCGTCGGAGGTGTCCACCCGCTCGGCCAGATCGGCGTTCGTCACCACCCGCGCGGGCAGGCTCGATCCGGTCCCGACCACCACCGAGCGCAGAGGGGGGACGCGCCGGTGCTGCTCGGGGTCAGTGCGGAGGGTTGCCATCATTGTCCTTCCCGGACGACACCAGCTTCACAATCTTCGGTTGTGAAGCCGCGGGCGTCCGATTTCCATCCCGTCCGTCGACGGAGGCCCGGGGCCGGCGTCAGGCCGGCGCCAGCGCCGCCGTCTGGTCGAGCATCTCGCGGATCGTGCGGATCATGTCGTGCCGCGCCATGTCGTGCGCCAGATCGATCGCCGCGGCGAAGCCCTGCGCGTTCTCCGAGCCGTGGCTCTTGATGACGATGCCCTCGAGGCCGAGGAACACCCCGCCGTTGGCCCGGCTCGGGTTCATCTTGTCCTTGAGGGCCTTGAAGGCCTGCCGCGCGAACAGGGCGCCGATCTTGGCGGCCAGCGTCCGGGTCATGGCGGCGCGGAGGTACGTGCCGATCTGCTTGGCGGTGCCCTCGGCGGTCTTGAGGGCGATGTTGCCGGTGAACCCCTCGGTCACCACCACGTCGACCGTGCCGCGGCCGAGATCCGTGCCCTCGACGAAGCCGTGATAGGCGAGGCCGGGGCTCTCCATCTCGCGCAGGATCCGGGCGGCCTCCTTGACCGCCTCGTTGCCCTTCATCTCCTCGGTGCCGACGTTGAGCAGGCCGACGGTGGGGCGGTCGAGGTCGAACACGATGCGCGCCATGGCCGAGCCCATCACGGCCATCTCGACGAGGTGCTCGGCATCCGTGCCGATGGTGGCGCCGACGTCGAGCACGACGCTCTCGCCGCGCACCGTCGGCCACAGGCAGGCGATGGCGGGCCGCTCGATGCCCGACATGGTCTTCAGGCAGATCTTCGACATCGCCATCAGCGCGCCGGTGTTGCCGGCCGACACGCAGGCATCGGCCTGCCCGTCGCGGACCGCCTGGATCGCCTGCCACATGGACGACTTGCCCCGGCCCTGGCGCACCGCCTGGCTCGGCTTGTCGTCCATGGCCACGGCCACGCTGGTGTGGCGGATCTCGACGCAGTCCTTGAGCCGGGGCTCCTTGGCCACGAGCGGCGCGATCACGGCCTCGTCGCCGAACATCAGGAAGGTGGTGCCGGGATGGCGCTCCCGGGCCAGGGCCGCGCCGGGCACGACCGTGGTGGGCCCGTGGTCGCCACCCATGGCGTCGAGCGAGATGCACACGCGTTGGGACATGTCGGTAGCGGGTCGCGGGTCTCGGCGGGAAAGGGGTTCGGACGTCGGCGGGACGAGGCCCGCCGGGCGCGGCGGACCATAGCGATACCGGCCCGGCGGGCAAATGAAATCGGGCGGCCGGCGGTTCCGGCCGGGCGCGGCGGCCTCAGCCGTCGCGGAGCTTGCGCAGCCCGTCGAGGGGTCCCGCATCGTCGCCCGCCACGACCGGCTCGAAGGCGATGCCGGGCTTGCGCGGGTACGGGTCGAGGCCCAGCGCCAGGAACTCGGCGGTAAGCGCGCCGAAATCGACGCGGCCGCCGACAAGGGGGTCGGGGATGTCGGCGTCCTCGGCATCGGTGCCGGCGAGCCTGTCGGTGTCGGTGAACACCACCTCGACCGGCTCGCGGACCGGCGCCTCGAAGGGTTCGAGGCTGACGGTGCAGACCTGGGTCACCAGGGCCTCCACGGTGCCGGTGACGGTGAGGCGGCTGGTCGCCCCCTCGATGGCGAAGCGCCCGACGAGGTCGCGGATCCCCGGGATGCCGAAATCGGCGGCCAGCGCCGCGCACTCGGCCGGGGTCGCCTCCACGGTGACGGCGCCGCGCCCCTGGGGCAGGCGCTCGACGTTGACCCAGCGCGCGAGCGGGAAGCTGTCCTGGCTGGCATCGCGGCTCATGCGCGTCCTCCGTCGTCGGTGCCGGCCGGTGCCGGCGCGAAGCCGTCGGGCTCCGGGAAGGGCGGCCCGGCCCCGAGCAGCCCGTCGAGATCGGCCCCGGCGAGGGCGGCGTCGGCCGCCCGCACGTAGGCGGCGAGACCGCGCCCGTCCCCCTCGCCGCCGAGCACGTTGCGGGCGAGGGCGGCCTCCAGGGCCACGCCGTCGCCGGCCTCCAGGGCCGCGTCGTAGCCCTCGGCCCGGCCGTAGAAGGCGGCGCCGAGCTTCTTCATCCGCTTGGACACGCCCATGTCGCCGACGCCCAGCTCGCGCAGGGAGGCGTCGAGCTGGGTGAAGACGGAATTCACCAGATCCTGCGCCACCTCGGCGGCCGGCGGCGGCAGCCGGTTCAGCCGGCGCAGGACCAGGATCGCGTGCAGGCACAGGGACTCGAACCGGCCCTCCACGGTGTCGGGCACCCCGAGATCCGTGTAGAGGCCCGGCCGGCGCGCGGCCTGGCTCAGGGCGACGTGCAGCCCCTCGACGGCGCGGCGTCGCGCGCCCGCGCGGCGGAACAACCCGGCGATCATCGATGCGGAACCCCGGCCCTCTGTGGCCAAGCTTGCCTTGTCAAAGCCATAACCCCGCGGTACGGCAACCCACGCCCTGGGCGCAAGCGCCGTCGGAGTTCCGTGCCGGCGACGACGGTCGCGCCCCGTCCGTCAACACGCTCTCTGGGGGCCCGATGCGGCGCCGTTTCGTCCAGTCCTTCGCGCGCCTCGCCCTGCTCGGCCTCGCGGCAAGCGGCCTGTCCGGCTGCATCGGCGAGGAGCTGCGCCACGGCTACCAGGTCGATCAGGCGGCGCTCGCCACGATCAAGCCCGGCATGAGCCCCGAGCAGGTGCTGCAGATCCTCGGCACGCCGTCGACCGTGTCCACGGTCGGCAACAAGTCCTGGTACTACATCTCGCAGAACACCCGCCGGACGATCATGTTCCTGGGCGAGCAGGTCGAGGACCAGAAGGTCACGGCGGTCTACTTCTCGCCCGCCTTCAAGGTCGAGCGGGTGGCGCTCTACGGCCTGCAGGACGGCCGGATCTTCGACTTCATCGAGCGCACGACGCCGACGAGCGGCGCCGACCGCGCCTTCCTCAGCCAGCTGTTCCGCGGCCTGACCCGCTACGAGCCGTTCGGCAGCGGCAGCGGCACCAGCGTCGTGCCGGGCGCCAATCGCGGCATGTGACCGGCCTCGCCCGCCACGAGGCGGGCGATCGCCCCCGGCTCCGGGAACAGGTGCTCGGGGCCAAGGGACGCGAGGGCCCGCGGGTCGGTGTAGCCCCAGGCCACGGCGCCGAACGGGCAGCCCAGCGCCCGCGCCGCCTCGAGGTCGCGGATCTCGTCGCCGACGCAGAGGGCCCGGTGCGGCGGAACCCCGGTCCGCGCGAGCAGCGCCCGCAGCCGGCGCGCCTTGCCGAAGATCGAGGCCCCGCAGGCGTAGGTGCCGATCCGGGCGGCATTGTTCGGCCCGAGCACCCGCCGCACCGTGTCGGCGCGATTCGACGACAGGATCGCCATCGGCACGCCCGCCTCCGCGATCGCGGCCAGCATCGCCGGGACGCCGGGAAACAGGGCGATCTGCGCCGCGTCGCGGGCGGCCAGCGCGTGCATGTGGCGGGCGATGAGCGGCAGCTTCCAGCGCGAAATGCCGAGATGGGCGACGATCGCCCGGGCGCCCAGGAGCCGGAGTTCCTCGACCTCGTGGGCCTCGACCCGGCGGAACCGGTAGCGGTCGGCGACGCCGTTCAGCACCGAGCAGAACCACGCGAAGCTGTCGGCCAGCGTGCCGTCGAAATCGAGGACGACGAGACCCGGCCCGGCCGCGGCCGGCATCCGGGCCGGCATCCGGGCCATGTCAGGTCCGCAGGTTCTCGAGCGGGACGCTGAGCCGCATCAGGAGACCGCCCGGCGCCCAGTCGTGCTCCAGCTCCCCGTCGAGCTGGCCGGCGACGCTGCGCTCGGCCAGCACCGTGCCGAACCCCTTCCGGGACGGCGCGCCGGCGACCTGCGGGCCGCCCTCCTCGCGCCAGGTCAGCGTGTAGCGGCCCGCCTCGCGGATCCCGCTCAGCGAGACGGCGCCCTCCCGGGTCGAGAGACCGCCGTACTTGACCGCGTTGGTGGCCTGCTCGTGCATGATCAGCGCGAGGGCCGTGGCGGTGCGCTCGCCGATCTCGGCATCGTCCCCGGAGATCACCACGCGGGCCCGCCCGTTCTCCTCGTAGGCGGCCATGATCAGGCGCATCAGCCCCAGCACCGTCTGACCGGCGACCGGCGGGGCGCTGTCGGGCGAGTGCGGGCGGACGTACTCGTGGGCCCGGGCCAGGGCGCCGAGCCGCTCGCGGAACGCGGCCACGAAGGGCTTGGCCGCGGGGTCGGTCCGGGCGGTCAGGGCGGCGAGGCCGCCGACCACCGCGAAGATGTTCTTGATGCGGTGGGACAGCTCGCGGATCAGCAGATCGCGGGCCTCCTCGGCGCGCTTGGCCTCGCGCAGGTCGCGGGTGACCGTGGCGTAGCCGAGCTCGGCCCCGGTCGGGTCGCGCACGGGGAAGATGTTGTAGAGCACCGCCAGGGGCTCGCCGGTGACGAAGTGGCGGAAGGCGAGTTCACCCTCCCAGAACCCGTCGCGGCGCACCGCCGGCATCACGGTCTCGGCCAGGATCCGGCGGCTCTCGTCGGTGAAGAAGTCGGGAATCGTGCGCGCGCGGGCGGCCGCGAGATCGGGCAGTCCGACCAGGGCCATGGCCGCCTCGTTGAGATGGGTGATCGCGCCCTCGAGGGTGCTGAGCCCGATGAAGTCCTTGGAGGTCTCGACGATCGCCGCGAGCTTGCGGGCCTCGGCCTCGGCGCGCTTCAGGTCGTCGATGTCGGTGCAGGTCCCGAACCAGCGCTCGATCCGGCCCTCGGCGTCCCGGATCGGCATGGCCCGACCGAGGGTCCAGCGATAGTCGCCGCTGTGGTGGCGCAGGCGATACTCGATCTCGTAGGGCTCGCCGGTCGCGAGGCAGTGGCGCCAGCGCGCCCAGGCCCTGTCCTGGTCCTCGGCATGGAACACCCCGTTCCAGGCCTCGCCGTCGGTGGAGCCGTACGGGACGCCGGTGAACTCGTACCAGCGGTCGTTGTAATAGTCGTGGAACCCGTCCGGCCGGGTGGTCCAGACCATCTGGGGCATCGCCGAGGTCATCACCCGGAAGCGGCGCTCGCTCGCGGCGATCTCCGCCTCGCGGGCGGCGACCTGCGCCAGCGTCCGGCGGTGCTCCAGCAGGCTGGAGATCTGGCGCGCCAGCGCCAGCAGGGTCGCGGTCTGCTCCGAGTCGAGCCCTTCCGGCCGCGGGACGCGGTCCAGCACGCACAGCGCGCCGAGCGGGATGCCGTGGCTGCCCCGGATCACCGCGCCCGCGTAGAAGCGGAAGGCCGGCGCCCCGGTCACCAGGGGATTCTCCGTGGTCCGCGCGTCGGCGGTCAGGTCCGGGATGATGAGGAGGTCGCCGGCCTCGATCGTATGGGCGCAGACCGAGCAGGTGATCGGCAGCTCGCGCTTGCCGAGGCCCACCTCCGACTTGAACCATTGCCGCTCGGCATCCACCAGGCTGACCAGCGCGACCGGGGCCCGGCAGACGTAGGCGGCGACCCGCACGAGGTCGTCGTAGAGCGGCTCCGGTTCGGAATCGAGGATCGCGAGGTCGCGCAGTTCGGCGATCCGGGCCGCGGCGCTCCAGCGCCCGTCGGTCGGTCCGGCTTCCGCGAGCGCGTGAGGTGCAGGCACATCCATGGTCCTGCCGTCACATAGGTGCGCGACGGTCCGCTGCCAAGGAACCGCCGCGCTTTCCTGCCGCACCCGTTCGGGGCGCGGCAGACGTCCCGACATGGCGCGTCAGGCGGCGCGGGACTCCGTGCGGGTCGGATAGTCGACGTAGCCCTCGGGGCCCTGGCTGTACCACGTCGCGGCGTCGTCCTTGTCGAGCGGCGCGCCCTTGGCGATGCGCTCGACAAGGTCCGGGTTGGCGATGAAGGTCCGGCCGAACGCGATGGCGTCCGCCTCGCCGGCATCCAGGACCTTCTGGCCGCTGATCCCGTCGTAATCGGCGTTCAGGATCATCGGGTTGCGGAACACGCGCCGCATCGCCGGGGCGATCGGCGGGTGGTCGGCCTTGCCGAACGTGCCGTTCGGTCCCGGCTCGCGCATCTCCAGGAAAGCGATCCCGGCATCGGCGAGCGCCTGGGCGGCGGCTACGAACAGCGGCTCCGGATTCGAGTCGTTGCAGCCCTGGATCGCGCCGTTCGGCGAGAGGCGCACGCCCGTGCGCTCCGGCCCGGCGACCTTTGCCACCGCCTCGGTCACCTCGCGCAGGAGCCGCACGCGGTTCTCGATGGAGCCGCCGTACTGGTCGGTGCGGTGATTGGTGCCGTCGCGGAGGAACTCGTCGATCAGGTAGCCGTTCGCGGCGTGGATCTGCACCCCGTCGAAGCCGGCCGCCAGGGCGTTGGCGGTGGCCCGCTCGTAATCGGCGAGCAGGCGCGGGATCTCGGACACCTCCAGAGCGCGGGCCTCGCTGTAGGGCTTCTTGCCGGAATAGGTGTGGGCCTGGTCGGGGGCCGTCGTGGGCGAGGACGAGACCGGCTTGGCGCCGCCGAGGAAGTCCGAATGGACCATCCGGCCCATGTGCCAGATCTGGCAGACGATCTTGCCACCCTTGTCGTGAACGGCCTTCACGATCGGCCGCCACGCGTCGACCTGGGCGTCGGACCAGATGCCCGGCGCGTAGGGCCAGCCGAGACCCTCCTGGCTGATGCCGGTGGCCTCGGTGAGGATCAGGCCGGCGCCGGCGCGCTGGGCGTAGTACTCGGCCATGATCGGTGTCGGAACGTGCTCGCGGGTGCCGCGGCCGCGGGTCAGCGGCGCCATGAAGATGCGGTTCTTCGCCTCGATGGCGCCGATGCGGATCGGGTCGAGCAGGGACGGCATGGGTTACCTCGTGCTGGTGCGGCGGGGGCCGCGTCCGGGTTTAATCCGGCGCCGAGGTGGCGCTGCGGCGCCGCGATGCCAAGGTGCTGCGCCGCGGAGCTGACCGTCGCGTGCGGGGGCGCACACGGCGAAACGGAGAGGGCCGGGCTCGCGGAGAGCCCGGCCCCGTCGGCCGATCCGGACCTCGCAGAACTCAGCTATGCGCCAGCACGGCGAGCAGCAGCAGGGCGATGATGTTGGTGATCTTGATCGCCGGGTTCACCGCCGGACCGGCGGTGTCCTTGTAGGGGTCGCCCACCGTGTCGCCGGTCACCGCCGCCTTGTGGGCCTCGGACCCCTTGCCGCCGTGGTGGCCGTCCTCGATGTACTTCTTGGCGTTGTCCCAGGCGCCGCCGCCCGAGGTCATCGAGATCGCCACGTAGAGGCCGGTGAGGATCACGCCGAGCAGGCTCGCGCCCACGGTGGCGAAGGCTTGGCTCTTCCCGGCGATGAACTGGATCACGAAGAACAGCACCACCGGCGACAGGACCGGAAGCAGCGAGGGGACGATCATCTCCTTGATCGCCGCGCGGGTCAGCATGTCCACCGCCCGCCCGTAATCCGGCCGGTCGGTGCCCTGCATGATCCCGGGCTTCGCCCGGAACTGGCGCCGGACCTCCTCGACCACCGCGCCCGCCGCGCGCCCGACCGCCGTCATGGCGATGCCGGCGAACAGGAACGGGATCAGGCCACCGAGCAGCAGCCCGACCACGACGTAGGGGTTGGAGAGCGAGAAATCGACGCTGACCCCCTGGAAGAAGCGGTACTGCGTCGGGCTCGCATTGGCGATGAAGTAGTTCAGGTCCGACGTGTAGGCGGCAAACAGAACCAGCGCGCCGAGGCCCGCCGAGCCGATCGCGTAGCCCTTGGTCACCGCCTTGGTGGTGTTGCCGACCGCGTCGAGGGCGTCCGTCGACTTGCGCACCTCCGAGGGCAGGCCCGCCATCTCGGCGATGCCGCCGGCATTGTCGGTGACGGGTCCGAAGGCGTCCAGCGCCACGATGAAGCCGGCCAGGGCCAGCATGGCGGTCACCGCGATGGCGATGCCGAACAGGCCGGCGAGCGCGTAGGTGCTGATGATGCCCGCCACGATCACGATGGCCGGGAGCGCGGTCGATTCCAGCGAGATCGCGAGTCCCTGGATCACGTTGGTGCCGTGCCCGGTCACCGAGGCGTCGGCGATCGACTTCACCGGACGGAAGTTGGTGCCCGTGTAGTACTCGGTGATCACCACGATCAGCGCCGTGATGGCCAGCCCGATCACCGCGCAGCCGAACAGGCCGGCCGACGTGAAGGTCACGCCGGTCGAGGTGGTGAAGCTCGTCGAGAACCCGCCGAGCAGGGTCATGTTGACGGCCGCGATCGCCGCGATCGACAGCACGCCGGCGGCGATCAGGCCCTTGTAGAGGGCGCCCATGATCGACTGGTTCGCCCCGAGCCGCACCGCGTAGGTGCCGGCGATCGAGGTGAGGATGCAGGCCGACCCGATGGCTAGCGGGTACAGCATCATCGGCTCGAGGACGTCGCGGCCGCTCCCCGTCGAACCGGAGAAGAAAATCGCGGCCAGAACCATCGTGGCGACGACCGTGACCGCGTAGGTCTCGAACAGGTCGGCCGCCATGCCGGCGCAGTCGCCGACATTGTCCCCGACGTTGTCGGCGATCGTGGCGGGGTTGCGCGGATCGTCCTCCGGGATGCCGGCCTCGACCTTGCCGACGAGGTCGCCGCCGACATCGGCGCCCTTGGTGAAGATGCCGCCGCCGAGGCGGGCGAAGATCGAGATCAGCGAGGCGCCGAAGCCCAGCGCCACGAGGGCGTCGATCACCTCGCGGCTCGACGGATCGAGATGGGCCGCGCGGGTGAGGAACAGGTAGTAGAGGGCGACCCCGAGGAGCGCGAGGCCCGCCACCAGCATGCCGGTCACCGCCCCCGACTTGAAGGCCACGTCGAGGCCGCCGCCCAGCGAGGTCGAGGCGGCCTGGGCCGTGCGGACATTGGCCCGCACCGAGACGTTCATGCCGATGAAGCCCGCCGCCCCCGACAGCACGGCACCGATCAGGAAGCCGACCGCGACCTTGATCCCGAGGAAGACCGCGAGGAGGACGAACAGGACGACGCCGACGAGGCCGATCGTCGTGTACTGCCGCCGGAGATAGGCCTGCGCGCCCTCGGCGATGGCGGCGGCGATCTCCTGCATACGCTGCGTGCCGGCGTCGCGCCGCATCACGTCGAGAATCGTGACGATGCCGTAGGCGACGGCGCAGAGCCCGCCCGCGATGATCAGGACCAAGGGAATCATTCGACCGTCCTTGTTATTATCGTGCCTGGCGTGGGCTTGTGATTGTCGAGCTTGGCCGCCGGACGACGGCCATGGGACGCGGTGCTCGGATTCGGGGCTTTCCTTCCCAGAACAATGCCTTGATTGCCAAACTTCGCCGGTGAGCGCAAACGCCGCGTGGGCGAACCGGACGGGGATCGAGCGTCATGGCACAGTGCGAATAGGCCTCACGGACCCGCAAAACTGCATTATGTTGCAGATCCTGTTTCTCCTCGGCCGATGACGGCCTGTTTCCACAGGCGCTGGGAGACGGTTCAGAGCCGTTTGTGTTCGGGTCGGGACGGAGGCGATCGCCGAGCCCGTGCCGAACGCGGCACGGGTCCTCTCTCCTGTGCGGGAAACGGAGCTTGGCGCGGTCGTCTCGACCGGGGAGGCCCGTCTCTCAAACCGGACAGCCTGGTCCGGCACGGCGCCCGCGGTTGTTAACCTCGCCTTAACCAACCAATATTCTATTTTTGGTTGTATTCTCACGGGGGCTCGCCATGAGCAGCGACCAGGCCGCCAAGCTGGCGGCGACGATCGAGGTGTTGAGCGGCGCGGTCGGGTTCCTGATCGCCGAGCGGGTCGCGGCGCAGCCGATCACGATCCAGGACGACCTGCTGTCCGTGCTGCAGCGCGCCCTGTCCCGGGCGCCCGGCGCGGGCGGGGACCCGGTCGGCCGCTGGATTCCGGTGGTCGCCGCCGAGATGATCGGGGAGGTCCGGCGCCAGATCGGCCACCCGGTCGGGGACGCCGCCGACCCGATGACCGCGGGACCGGACGCGATCTGGGCGTCAGAAGTGGCTGAAGGCCCCGGCCGCGAACACGCGCTCGGCGCCATCGCGCATTTCGAAGCGCGGCGGGCCGTCGCCTGAGGTGACGGTGCCGATGGCGGCGATCGCGATCCCGGCCGCCGCGGCCTCGGCCCCGAGATCCGCCAGGCGCTCCGGCGCCACGGTGCAGAGGATCTCGTAATCGTCGCCGCCGGTCAGGACCGCCTCGATCAGGGCGGGCTCCGCCGCGCAGGCGCGCCGGGCGGCCTCCGAGAGCGGCACGTCGGCTATCGCCACCCGGGCGGTGCGGCCCGCGCCCAGCATCTTGGCGAGATCGCCCGCGAGGCCGTCGGACACGTCCATGGACGCCGAGGCGTGGCGGCGGACCGCTGCCGCGGCGGCGAGCCGCGGGCGCGGGTGCAGGTAGCGGTCGGCGAGTTCGGCCCGCAGCGCCGGGTCGAGGCCGGCCGCCCAGAGGGCACCGGGCGCCAGGCGCATCCGCAGGCCGAGGGCGGCGTCGCCGACCGTGCCGGTGACGCAGATCCGGTCGCCGACCCGCGCGGTGGTGCGCCGCACGATGGCGCCGGTCGGCACCTCGCCGAACAGGCTCACCGAGATCAGCGCCGGCCCGCCGGAGCGCACCGTGTCGCCGCCGAGGAGCGGGCAGCCGGCCTCCGCGGCCGCCGCGCCGAGCCCCTGCGCGAAGCCCGCGAGCCAGGCCTCCGTCCAGTCGTCGGGGAGCGCCAGGGTCAGCAGGAAGCCGCGCGGGACCGCGCCCTTGGCGGCGATGTCGGAGAGGTTCACGCCGAGGGCCTTGCGGGCGATCGAGGCCGGCGGATCCTCGGCGAAGTAGTGGATCCCCGCCACCACGGCGTCGGCGGTGAGGACGAGGTCGTGGCCCGGCGCGGGCGTCAGCGTGGCGGCGTCGTCCCGGAGCCCGTCGGCGCCCGGCCCCGCGAGCGGGGCGAAGTAGCGGGCGATCAGCCCCTCCTCGGAGGCGCGGGCCGGCCCGGCCAAGGCTCAGGCCTTCCCGGCCGACGGTTTCGCAGCCGCAGGTTTGCCGGGGAGCGGCTTGGACGAGCCCGGCTTGCCGGAGGCCTTCGGGGCCCCGACCTCGCCCGGCCGGACCTCGCGGGCGACCCGATCGAGGACGGCGTTGACGAGGCCCGGCTCGTCGGCCGTGTAGAAGCTGTGGGCGACGTCAACGTATTCCGAGATCGCCGCGGCCGCCGGCACGTCGCGGCGGAACATCAGTTCGTAGGCGCCCGCCCGCAGGATCGCCCGGAGCACGATCTCGATGCGCCGCAGCGGCCAGCCCTGGGTGAGGGCCTGGTCGAGCTTCGGGTCGATGGCCCGCTGCTCCTCGACCGTGCCGCGCAGCAGGTCGCGGAAGAAGGCGGTCTCGGCCGGGGGATGGGCGATCCCGTCGACCTCCTGGCCGATCCAGAAGGCCTCGAACTCGGCAAGGGCGTCGAGCACGCCCTTGCCGGAGACGTCCATCTCGTAGAGCGCCTGCACCACCGCGAGGCGGGCGCCGCTGCGCAGGCTGATCTTGGCGGGGGCGCCGGCCGGCTCCGCGCCGGTCTCCGCGCTGGTCTCCGGCTGGGTGTCGGGGGTCCCGGTCATGGGGGTATCCGTCATCGGGTGCGCGCGGACTCGGCCGCCCGCTTCAGGGCGAGCACGCCGAGCGCCGCCTCGGCGGCACCGCCGCCCTTGTTCATCTCGGCGACCCGCGCGCGGGCGAGCGCCTGCGCCTCGGTCTCGACCGTGAGGATGCCGTTGCCGAGCGGCACGCGGCGCTGCACCGACAGGTCCATGAGCGCCCGGGCGCTCTCGCCGGCGACGATGTCGTAGTGGCCGGTCTCGCCGCGGATCACGCAGCCGAGCGCCACCACGGCGTCGTAGGCGCCCGCGTCGAGCAGGATCGCCACCGCGGCCGGGATCTCGAGGGCCCCCGGCACGGTCACCACGGTGGCCTGCGCGTCGGCGGCCGCGATCGCCGCCAGGGCGCCGGCCAGGAGTTCGTCGGCGATCGCGTCGTAGTAGCGCGCCTCGACCACGAGGATCCGGGCGCCGGCGAGCGCCGGGTCGGTGGGCTTGGGCGCCGAATCGGCGCGGGTATGGGCGACCATGGCTCTCGTCCGGCCGGATTTTCGGGAACGGGCGGGCGGCACGTCGGGCCCCCGCACGGGGAAGGACGGTTAGACCGAAGCGGCCGGCGCCACAAGCCGCGCCTGCGCGGGACGGAAGCCTACCCGGCCAGCGGCGGCAGCGGCGGCGCCGCCGGCCCGTCCGTCGGCAGCGCCGTGCGGGCGACGTTCATCGTCATGGCGAGCAGCGCGTAGTAGCCGTTGATGCCGGTGAGATCGATCGCGCCCTGCTCGCCGAAGCGTGCGACCAGGGCCGCGTAGGTCGCGTCGCTCACCGCCCGATTGCGCATCAGCTCGGTCGAGAACGCGTAGGCGAGCGCCTCGTCGGCGCTCATCGTGTCGGGGCGGCGCCCCTCGGCCAGCGCCCGCGCGGTCTCGGGGGCGACCCCGGCCTCGAGGGCGATCGGGTGGTGGATCGCCCACTCGACCGGCTGGCTCCAGTCCCGCGCCACCACCAGGATCGCGAACTCGCTGATCCGCAGCGGCAGGACGCTGCCGTAGCGCAGGTACTGGCCCATCCGGCTCGCGCACAGCATCAGCTCGGGGCTGCGCAGGAGCGGCACGAACGGTCCGAAGACCGGGACGCCGCGCTCGGCCCGGAACGCGGCCGCGGCCGCGGCCTGCGCCGGGGACAGGCTGCCGCCCGGGATTTCCGGCATGCGCTCCGCGCTGGTCTGCCCGCTGGCCATGCGTGTCCCCTCCCCTGCATCCGTCCTGCATCCGCGCCGGCACGCGGCCCGCTCTGGATTTCCAGTGCCCGTGCGCCTAGACCATTGGGGCTCACCGGCACGCACCGCGCCCGACCGGGCGGCGATCCCTGAACGCCAGCGAGGCTTACGGCTTTGGCCCTCCCCGTCAACGAACGCCGGCGCATCATGCTGCTCACGGGCGCGAGCCGGGGCATCGGCCACGCCACCGTCAAGCGCTTCTCGGCCGCGGGCTGGCGGGTGATCACCTGCTCGCGCCACGCCTTCCCGGAGAATTGTCCGTGGGAGATGGGCCCCGAGGATCACCTGCAGGTCGACCTCGCCGACGCGCAGGACACGGCCCGCGCCGTCGAGGAGGTTCGGGGCCGGCTCGCCGCCGAGGGCGGGGTGCTGCACGCGCTGGTCAACAATGCCGGCATCTCGCCGAAGGGGCCGGAGGGCGAGCGCCTCGGCGCGCTGGCCACCGAGTTCGACACGTGGCAGCGGGTCTTCCAGGTCAACCTCTTCGCCACGATCCTGCTGGCCCGGGGCCTGCGCGAGGAGCTCGCCCGGGCCAAGGGCTCGGTCGTCAACGTGACGTCGATCGCCGGCTCGCGCGTCCATCCCTTCGCGGGGGCGGCCTACGGCACCTCCAAGGCGGCGCTGGCGGGCCTGACCCGCGAGATGGCCGCCGATTTCGGGCCGCTCGGCGTGCGGGTGAACGCGATCTCGCCGGGCGAGATCGACACGTCGATCCTGTCGCCCGGCACCGAGAAGCTCGTCGAGCAGATCCCGCAGCGGCGGCTCGGCACGCCGGACGAGGTCGCCAAGGCGATCTACTTCCTGTGCACCGAGGCCTCCTCCTACGTGAACGGGGCCGAACTCCACATCAACGGCGGCCAGCACGTTTGACCAGATCGGGCGCTTCCTCAGGCGCTTCCTCGGGCGCGGCGTCCGCGCGCCGGTCCCCGGCGCCGGGCCGCGGGCGGCGCGCGCTCGTCCTATGCCTCCTCGCGTGCGTCGCGCCCGTCGCGGCGGCGCGGGCCGAGCCCGGGATCCGGATCCTCGACCTGCCCTTCAAGGTGCGGGCGCTGCGCGGCTCGCGCAGCGAGGCCGCGGTCTCGGTGGCGACGTCCGGGCTCCTGCCGATCACCGGCGGCACGACAGGCGCAAAGGCCGGCGCGCAGGGTGGTGCGCAGAGCGGTGGCCGGCAGGCCGGCGACGAGGAGAGCGCGCCGATCGCCGTGGTCTGGGGCGACGACGGCGGCGCCGTGCTCGCCCTCGCCGAGGGCAGCGTCACCGTGCGACCGATCGGCAGGGAGGCGGTCGAGGGGCTGACCGCCGCCGAGACGCCGCGCGGGGCCCTGCCGGGCTCGCGCCGCGCCCTCTCGGGGCCCCTGAGCGCCTACCTCACCGGGCGCACCCGCGCCCCCGACGGCAGCGCGGCCGCCGCGGTTCTGACGATCCGCGAGCGCCAGCCGATGGCGGTGAGTACCGATCCGAAGCCCGTCCCCGTGGCCACCGTGACGGTGCCGGCGGGGGGCGAGGCGGTGTTCGCGCCCCTGCGGCCGCGCCTGCTGCGCCTTGGGGGCCGCCCGGCTCTGCTGGCGGCGACGCTCTCCGGCGCAGATGCCGGCGGCCTCGCGCTGATCGACCGGCCCGCCGGCGATCCGGGCGCTGCCTGGGCCGTCGCCGCCCGCACGCCCGCCCAGCCGGGTCCGCCCCTCAAGATCGCCGGCATCGCGGATTTCTCCGGGTCCGGCGCCACCCAGGCCGCGACGGTCAGCGCCAAGGGCAGGCTCCAGCTCTGGACGCTGCGTCCCGACGCGATCGAGCCCGCCGGCGAGGCCGCGGGCTACGCGGCGGGCGACGGCGATTCGGATCTCGCCGTGAACGATCCGGCCGGCGGCAGCCCCGAACTCGTCCTGCCGGTGGCGGGCCGGCCGGAGATCGCCTTCGTGGCGGCCAAGGGCGGCCTGCACGAGCGCGCGCGCGTGCTCCTGCCGGCCCCCGCCGAGACCGGCATCGTCGTCCTCGGCGAGGGCGCGGCGGCACGGCTGCTCGTCGGCCTCGCCGACGGGCGCGTGGCCGTCGTGGCACCCGACGGGGGCAAGCCGTGAGCGCGGGCGCACCGGATCCCGACAGCCGCCTGTTCCCGGCCCGGCCCTTCGTGGGGGCGTCGATCGCGGTGATCCGCGGCGACCGGGTCCTGCTCGCGGCGCGGGCCAACGAGCCGATGCGCGGCGTCTGGACGCTGCCGGGCGGCCTCGTGGAGGCGGGCGAATCCCTGGCCGAGGCGGCCCTGCGCGAACTGTCCGAGGAGGTCGGCCTGCTCGCGGAAGTGGTCGGCGTGCTCTCGCCCACCGAGATCATCGTCCGCGACGAGGCCGGCCGGGCCCGGCATCACTACGTCGTCCACCCGCACGCCGCCCTGTGGCGCGGCGGCGAGCCCGTTGCCGGTCCCGAGGCCCTGGGCACCCGGTGGGCGACGCTCGCGGAGGTCGCGACCCTTCCGACCACCCCCGGCTTGGTCGACACCCTGCGCGAGGCCTTCGCGCGGGTGGCGGCCCGGGGCGCGGACGGGAGCGCGGACGGGGGCCCGGACCGCGCAGGGATGCAGGGCGAGGGGGCGACGGCGTGAGGCGCCCCACGACCCTCCTGTGCCTGCTGGCGCTCCCGTCCCTGCTGGTGCTCCTGGCCGGCCCGGTCTCCGCGCCGGCCCAGGCGCAGCAGCGCTCCGGCCGGAGCGGCGCGCCCGCCAAGGAAGCCGCGAAGGAGCCACCCAAGGAGGCGACCGCCCCCGCGGACGTGCCCGCGCCCTACGACCGCGACCTGATGCGCATGTCCGAGATCATCGGCGCCCTGGCGTTCCTGCGGAACCTCTGCGCGGCCCCGGACGCGGCCGACTGGCCGGCGCGCATGAAGGCGCTGATCGACTCTGAGGGCGTGACCCCGGCCCGCCGCGACAGGCTGGCCGGCGCCTACAACCGCGGCTACCGCGGCTACGCGCTGACCTACCGGGTCTGCACGCCCGCGGCCCACGAGGCGGCCGCCCGGTACGTCGCCGAGGGCGACCGGCTGTCGCACGCCCTGGCCGGGCGTTTCGGAGGGTGATGCAGGCGCAACACACGGGGCGGCGATGCCGGCGAAACATCGGATTTGAGCGCCCGCGTTAACCGATCCGAAATTCTCGGCTGGCCGAGCCGCCGGGACCTGCTTATCATCCATTGCGTCCGCCGGGCCCCGTGTCCGGCGCAATGGAAGTATCCGGCCATGCAGCACAGCTCTCACACCGCCCCCATCGAGGTCGATGTCGAGGAGAAACGCGTCGCGCTGAGTTACGTCTCGGAAGCGTTCGCGGAAGGCTGCCTGGATGGACTCGACGGTGACTGCATGGCCCAGGCCGCCCTGTTCGCGGCCTTTCAGGAACTGGTGACGACGTACGGTGAGGAGGCCACGGCCCGCTACGCGGAGGGATTCCCGGAGCGCATCCGCGGGGGCGCCTTCACCACGACGCTCCAGCATTGAGCGCGTGAGCGCGGACGGTTGAGGCGCGGGCGGTCAACGACTACGTCCGAGGTCCGCGGCCCGGCCTGCCGGACCGCCCGCGCCCCGAGGAATCGCCGCCCATGCCCGTCGCCCTGCTGCCGGATCGCGCCCTCGTCACCGTCACCGGACCGGACGCCACGACGCTGCTCCAGGGCGTCCTGACCTGCAATGTCGAGACGCTCCAGCCCGGTGAGGCGCGCCTCGGCGCCCTGCTCGCGCCGCAGGGCAAGATCCTGTTCGATTTCCTGGTCTCGCGGATCCCGGACGGCTTCCGGTTCGACGTGCTGGCCGACAGGGCCGCGGACCTCGCCAAGCGCCTGACACTCTATCGCCTGCGCGCGCAGGCGACCATCGCGGTCGACCCGACCGTCGCGGTCGCGGCGGCCTGGGCCGGTGCCACCCCGCCGGCCGCGGAGGCTCTGGCCGATTCCCGCGCGACCGATCTCGGCGCCCGCCTCTACGCCGCCGCGGGCGCCTTCTCGGCGGACGCGACCGAGGCCGACTACCACGCGCACCGGATCGGCCTCGGCGTGCCCGAGGGCGGCCGCGACTTCGCCTTCGGCGACGCCTTCCCGCACGAGGCGCTGATGGATCAGCTCGGCGGCGTCGACTTCCGCAAGGGCTGCTACGTCGGCCAGGAGGTGGTCTCGCGGATGCAGCACCGGGGCACGGCCCGGACCCGCATCCTGGCCGCAGCCTACCCGGACGCCGCGCCCGCGCCCGGCACCGAGATCACGGCGGGCGGCAAGGTGCTCGGCACCGCGGGCAGCGCCGCGGGAAACCGTGGCCTCGCCACGGTCCGCCTCGACCGCCTGGGCGACGCGCTGGCCTCCGGCGAGACCCCGCGCGCGGGCGACCGCCCCGTGACGCTGGAGCGCCCCGCCTGCGCCAGCTTCGCGATGCCGGACGCGGCGACGCGCGCGGCCGAGTAGGAGCGCGCGGCGGCGCGCAGGCTCGGCGGGGGGTGCCGCGGCTCGTCCCCGCAGCGCCGCAGCGGCCGCCGAGGCCGGTCCGCGCGGTCCCCGCCCCGGCGGTGGCGTTCCGCTCCTGTTCTCGTTAACGTCGCCGCATGTCCGAGACCGGCCTCATCGACCATCCCGACGGCTGCCCGCGCTGCTGGTGGGCCGGGCTCGACCCGCTCTACGTCGCCTATCACGACACCGAGTGGGGCGTGCCCGAGCATGACGGCCGCGCCCTCTACGAGAAGCTGATCCTCGACGGCTTCCAGGCCGGCCTGTCGTGGATCACCATCCTGCGCCGCCGGGACGGGTTCCGCGACGCCTTCGCGGATTTCGATCCCGAGCGGATCGCCCGCTTCACCGAGGCGGACGTCGCGCGGCTGATGGCCGACACCCGCATCATCCGCAACCGCGCCAAGATCCAGGGTACCGTCGCGGGCGCCCGGGCTTGGCTGCGGATCGAGGAGCGCGGCCCCGGCTTCGCGCGCTTCCTCTGGGACTTCGTCGACGGCCGGCCGGTCCAGGGCACCGCCCGGACCCGCGCGGAGATCGCCACCGAGACGCCGGTCTCCCGGGCGATCGGGAAGGCCCTGAAGGCGGAGGGCTTCTCCTTCTGCGGGCCGACCATCGTGCACGCCTTCATGCAGGCGGTGGGCATGGTCAACGATCACCTCGTCGGCTGCCACCGGCACGGGCCCTGCGCCGAGTTGGGCCGGCCCCGGTGAGCGCGCCGCCGCGCGCGTGGCAGCGCATGCTCTCCGGCCGGCGCCTCGACCTCCTCGACCCGGCGCCCGGGGATATCGAGATCGCCGACATCGCCCACGGCCTCGCCCGGGTCGCGCGCTGGAACGGCCAGACCCGCGGGCCGCACGTCTTCTCGGTGGCCCAGCACAGCCTGCTGGTCGAGGCGGTGGGCCGCCACCTCGAACCCGGCTGCACCGACCGGGACGGGCTCGAGCTGCTCCTGCACGACGCGCCGGAATACGTGGTCGGCGACATCATCTCGCCGCTCAAGGCCGCCATCGGCGACGCCTATCGCGGCGTCGAGCTGCGCCTGCTCGCGGCGGTGCGCCGCCGCTTCGGCCTGACCGCCCCGTCGCCCGCGCTCGCCCGTCTCGTGAAGCGGGCCGACCGGATCGCCGCCCATGTCGAGGCGGTGCGCCTCGCCGGCTTCGCCCACGAGGAGGCCGAGCGCTATTTCGGCCCCTCGGTCGACCTGCCCGCGCCGGTGCCGGCCCTGGCCGAGCCGTGGCCGACCGCCGAGGCCGAGGCGCGATTCCTCGCGCGCTTCGCCGCCCTGTCTCCGCCCTGACGGATCTCCGCCCTCGATCCGTCACGATCGCAGGTCACTGGCGCCCCACCATGCCGACCCTCCACGTCTGTCCGCTCTCGCGCCTGCCCGAGACCGTCGCCGCCACCGGCGCGAGCCACGTGCTCACGCTGATCAATGTCGGCACGCCGCTGGAGCGGCCGGCCGTGATCGACGCCGGGAACCACGTCGTCATCGGGGTCAGCGACATCGCGGCGGCCCGGGACGGGCACGTTTTGCCGGCTGAAGAACACGTGGCCCGTGTCCTCGACTTCGTCCGGACCTGGCCGCGGGAGAAGCCGCTGGTGATCCACTGCTACGCCGGGATCAGCCGCTCGACGGCCGCCGCCTACATCGCGGCCTGCGCGCTGGCGCCGGAGCGCGACGAGGCGGCGATCGCCGACGCCCTGCGGGCCGCCTCGCCCTCGGCGACGCCCAACCCCCTGTTCGTGGCGATCGCCGACCGGATGCTCGACCGCGACGGCCGCATGGTCGCGGCGATCGCCCGCATCGGCCGCGGCGCCGACGCCTTCGAGGGCACGCCGTTCACCCTCGCGCTGGCGTGAACCAATCAGGCGCCAAGTGTGGCGCAAACGCCGCCGCTCGCGTCCAAAACGGTGCGGACCCGGCCGACGGACGGCCCCCCTGGGTTGTGGCCACCGGGGATCGCGCCGTACAACCACCCCCAAAGGATGTATCTGGGATGAGTGCGAGCAGACCCGAGGTGGCTCCCGCCGCCGGCGACCTGCCCTTCGAGAAGGCGCTGGAACAGCTCGAGGAAATCGTCCGCCGGCTCGAGCGCGGCGACGTGCCGCTCGACGAATCGGTGGCGATCTACGAGCGCGGCGAGGTGCTGAAGAAGCATTGCGAGGCGCTGCTGAAGCGGGCCGAGGCGCGGATCCAGCGGATCACGCTGGGCTCCGACGGGCGGCCCGAGGGCGTCGCCCCGCTCGACATGTCCTGAGGCTCGGCGGTCGAACCGATCCCATCCGTTAGAGGTTGATGCCGTGGCGATTACCCCCGAGCAGAGTGCACTTCTCGACCGCGTTCCGTCTCCTTCGGCGCTGCGGCGTCTTCCGGAGTCGGATCTTCAGGCTGTGGCGGACGCGGTGCGCGCCGAGATGATCGACGCGGTCTCGATCACCGGCGGCCATCTCGGCTCGGGGCTCGGCGTGGTCGAGCTGACGGTGGCGCTGCACCACGTGTTCGACACCCCCGACGACCGCATCGTCTGGGACGTCGGCCACCAGTGCTACCCGCACAAGATCCTCACCGAGCGCCGCGACCGCATCCGCACGCTGCGCCAGGGCGGCGGCCTGTCGGGCTTCACCAAGCGGAGCGAGAGCGTCTACGACCCCTTCGGCGCCGCCCACTCCTCCACGTCGATCTCGGCAGCCCTCGGCATGGCGGTCGCCCGCGACCTCGACAACGCCACCGCCAAGCAGAAGAACCGCCCGCTCAAGCGCCGCAACGCCATCGCGGTCATCGGCGACGGCTCGATGTCGGCCGGCATGGCCTACGAGGCCCTCAACAACGCCGGCGCCCTGCACTCGCGCCTGATCGTCATCCTCAACGACAACGACATGTCGATCGCGCCCCCCGTCGGCGCCATGTCGGCCTACCTCGCGCGCCTCGCCTCGGGCGGCGCCTACCAGTCCCTGCGCGAGACCGCCAAGCAGCTCGGCAAGCTCCTGCCCAAGGCGCTCTACCAGCGCGCCGCCGCGGCCGAGGAGTACGCCCGCTCGCTGGTGGTCGGCGGCGGCACCATGTTCGAGGAGATGGGCTTCCACTACGTCGGCCCGGTCGACGGGCACAACCTCGACCACCTGCTGCCGGTACTCAAGAACGTCCGCGACGCCGAGCACGGCCCGATCCTGCTCCACGTCGTCACCCAGAAGGGCAAGGGCTACGCGCCGGCGGAAGCCAGCGCCGACCGCTACCACGGCGTGGTCAAGTTCGACGTGGTCTCGGGCGTCCAGGCCAAGGCCAAGCCGAACGCGCCGGCCTACACGCGGGTGTTCGGCGAGAGCCTGATCAAGGCGGCCGACGCCGACGACAAGGTCGTGGCGATCACCGCGGCGATGCCGGGGGGCACCGGCATCGACCTGTTCGGCAAGGCGCACCCGGACAAGACCTTCGACGTCGGCATCGCCGAGCAGCACGCGGTGACGTTCGCGGGCGGCCTGGCGACCGAGGGCTACCGGCCGTTCGTGGCGATCTACTCGACCTTCCTGCAGCGGGCCTACGATCAGGTCGTGCACGACGTGGCGCTGCAGAACCTGCCCGTGCGGTTCTGCCTGGACCGGGCGGGCCTGGTCGGCGCCGACGGGGCGACGCACGCGGGCGCGTTCGACCTGGCCTACCTGTGCTGCCTGCCGAACATGACCGTGATGGCGGCCTCCGACGAGGCCGAGCTGGTGCACATGGTGGCGACGGCCCACGCGCACGACACGGGCCCGATCGCGCTGCGCTACCCGCGCGGCGAGGGTGTCGGCGTCGAGCTTCCGGAGCGGGGCGAGGCGCTGGCGATCGGCAAGGGCCGGGTGGTGCGGCGGGACGCGGAGGCGCGGGTGGCGCTCCTGTCGCTCGGCACGCGGCTGTCGGAGGCCTTGAAGGCGGCCGACACGCTGGCGGAGCAGGGCGTGGCGGTGACGGTGGCGGACGCGCGGTTCGCCAAGCCGCTGGACGAGGCGCTGATCCTGGATCTGGCGCGCGACCACGAGGTTCTGCTGACGATCGAGGAGGGCTCGCGGGGCGGGTTCGGCGCGATGGTGCTGCACCTGCTGGCCGAGCGGGGCGCGCTGGACGCGGGCGGCGTGCGGGTGCGAACGCTGACGCTGCCGGACAGCTACCAGGACCACGACAGCCCCGAGAAGATGTACGCCGAGGCCGGACTCGACGCCAAGACCATCGTCAGGACCGCCCTCGACACACTGCCGGCGGCCTCCGGCAAGGCCGAGGCGGCGAGCAACGTGGTGAGCGTGCGCCGGCGCCCGCGCTGACGCCGCGGAAAACGCGCCCTCCCGCGCTCGCTCCGTTCCCCGTCGATGTGTTCGGACCTCCGTCTTTGCGAGCGGAGCGAAGCAATCCGGGGCAGCGCGGCGCGCACCAGCGTCGCGCCGACCTTGGGTCACTTCGGTCCGCTCGTGATGACGGAGAGGACACTCTAACCAAAGCCTCGAGACGGAAACGGCATCCCGTCTCTTCCTGAAGTGCCGGAGCGTGGCACAGGCCTCGAAGCATCCTCCAGAGGTCGCGCGATCCGTGGAGATCTCTTCCGGTGCGGTTTCGGCGCACCCCAGGATGCGGGTGCGCCGAAACCGACCCTACCCCAGAGCCTGCTCGACGGCCTTGCCGCAGACCTGCGTGTCGGCGTTGCCGCCGAGGTCGCGGGTGCGCAGCGTCCGCTCGGACAGCACCCGCTCGATCCCGCCGACGATCTCGGCCGCCGCCGCGTGCTCGCCGAGATGCTCCAGCATCATCGCCCCCGACCAGATCTGGCCGATCGGGTTGGCGATCCCCTGGCCGGCGATGTCCGGCGCCGAGCCGTGGACCGGCTCGAACACCGAGGGGTGCACCCGCTCCGGGTTGATGTTGCCGGACGGCGCGATGCCGATCGTGCCCGTGCAGGCCGGCCCCAGATCCGACAGGATGTCGCCGAACAGGTTGGAGGCGACCACCACGTCGAACCGGTCCGGGTTCAGGACGAAGTGCGCGGTCAGGATGTCGATGTGGTACTGGTCCCACCGGACGTCCGGGTAGGCCTCGGCCACGGCCTTCACCCGCTCGTCCCAGTACGGCATGGTGATCGAGATGCCGTTCGACTTCGTGGCGGAGGTCAGGTGCTTCTTCGGGCGCTTCTGGGCCAGCTCGAAGGCGAACTTGAGGATCCGGTCCGTCCCGTGGCGGGTCATGATCGTCTCCTGCAGGGCGAACTCCCGGTCGGTCCCGGCGAACATCCGGCCGCCCGCGTTCGAGTACTCGCCCTCGGTGTTCTCCCGGACCACCCAGAAGTCGATGTCGCCGGGCTTGCGGTCGGCGAGCGGGCACTTCACCCCCGGCATCAGCCGCACTGGGCGCAGGTTCGCGTACTGGTCGAATTCCCGCCGGAACAGGATCAGCGAGCCCCAGAGGGAGATGTGGTCGGGCACCCGCTCGGGCATGCCGACGGCGCCGAAATAGATCGCGTCGTGGGTCTCGATCCGCGCCTTCCAGTCCTCCGGCATCATCCGGCCGTGCCGCTCGTAATAGTCGCAGCTGGCGAAATCGAACCAGTCGAGCTGGAGGCTGAAGCCGTGCCGCTTGGCCGCCTGCTCCAGCACGCGCACGCCCTCCGGCACCACCTCCTTGCCGATGCCGTCGCCGGGGATCACCGCGATGCGGTAGCGGCGCTGCTGGCTGTTCTCTGGGGCGGCCATGAATCCTCCACGCGTTTCGAAGAGCGGGCCTCGGAGCCCGGATCGGAGACGTCAGGGTGATTGTTGCCCCCGCTTGTGCGGTCAACCGGCCGGCCTGACAATCAGTCGGTTTCGCCCGCCATCAACCGGCGCTGGCGGTCGAGCTCCTCGCTGTAGCGCTTGAGCGTGTGGCTCTCGGTGAGCAGGCCCAGCACCGTCCGGCTCGCGGCGCTCTCGACGACCGCGAGCGCCTCGCTCTCGGTCCGGTCGAAGGCGGCGGCGGCGTCCTTGGCGTTCATGCCCGGCGTGAGGAAATCGTCCGCGTGCAGGAGCAGGTCGGCGAGGACCGGCTGCGCGTCGGCGCCGGAATCCCGGGCGGCCGCGTGCGCCTCGGGCACGTTCAGGATGCCGGCGTAGCGCCCGCCCCCGTCCACGGCGATCACCCGGGAGGGCGAGCCGAGGGGATGGGCGCGCAGGAAGGTGGGCAGCGGCGTGTCCAGCGCCACGGTGCCGGGATTGCGGCGCATCAGCCGGCCGACGGTGAGCGACCGGATCCAGCCGACATCGTGGGGGCTGCGGATGCTCTCGCCGCGCAGGTGGAAGCGCCAGGTGGCGAAGGAGTAGCCGAAGGTCTTGCGCACGGTCAGGGAGGACGCGATCACCGCCGCCAGCACGACGCCGGTGATCGGCAGGCTGCCGGTGACCTCCAGCGCCAGGAACGTCATGGTGAGCGGGCCGCCGATGATCGCCACCGCGAGGGCGCTCATGCCGATCACCGCGTAGGCGAGCGGCGTCAGGCCGAAATCCGCCAGCGGCGGCACCAGCACGGGGGCGAGGGCGGCGAACAGCTTGCCGGCGATGGCCCCGAGGAACAGGGACGCGAAGAACAGGCCGCCGCGGAAGCCCGAGCCGATCGAGATCGCCGAGGCCGTTGCCTTGGCGGCGAACAGCCCGGCCAGAGCCGCGATGCCGTGCCCCTGCCCCTCGGCGGCGAAGTGCATGTGCAGGGCACCGTGGCCGCCCGAGAGCACCTGCGGCGTCGCCAGCAGCGCCAGCGCGCCGACGCACAGCCCCCCGAAGGCGGGCGCCGCGACCCGCGGCACGCCGGAGGCCTGGACGAGGCGCTCGACCAGGGTGACCCCGTGCATGATCAGGATGCCGAGGCCCGCGCAGAGCAGCCCGAGGGCGAGGCTCGGCAGGATCTCCAGGCTGGTCACGTGCGAGGTCGTGACCGCCTGCATGTCGCCGAGATCGACGAGGGGCTGGGCCTGGATCAGGGCGCGCGAGATCAGGTTGCCGCACAGCGCCGCGACGACCACGGGCGTCAGCGTGGCGATCGAGTAGGTGCCGATGATCAGCTCGAACGCGTAGAACGCGCCGGCGAGCGGCGCCCCGAAGCCCGCCGCGATCGCCCCGGCCGCGCCGCAGCCCACCAGGGTGCGCAGGTCGCTGCGCCGCACCTCGAAGGCGATGCCCAGCCGCGAGGCGAGGCCGGATGCGATCTGTGTGTAGCCGGCTTCGAGGCCCACCGAGGCGCCGGACCCGTTCGAGATGACGTTCTGGAGAGCGAGGTAGAGACTGTCGCGCAGGGACATGCGGCCGCCGTGCAGGGCGTTGGCCTCGATCGGGTCGATGGCCGGGCGCTTGCGCGGGCCGCGGACGTAGTTGGCGACGACGATCAGCAGGCCGAGGACGGCGCCGCCGAGGCAGGGTCCCACGAGCAGGAGCGCCGGCGACACGGCGTCGGCGGCGCTGAGGCGCGCGCCCGCGGGCAGCTGGTAGAGCAGCTCGCGCAGGGTCTGGGTGATCCAGGTCATGGCGGAGACCGCCACGCCGGCGACGCAGCCCACCAGGGTCGCGAGGGCGACGAGGCCGCCCTCGCTCCGGCGTACGAGGCTGCGGAGCCGTCCGGGAGCCTGGACGAGGCCGACCCCGGCCCAGCGTCGGCGGGCCCGCCGCCCCGGCCTGACGGCCCGCCGTGCCGGGACGTCGGCCGATCCGTCGCCGGGCGCCCTGCCCCCGCCGGCGGCGCCCGCTGGCTGTCGCGCGCTCACGGTCCGCCCCCTCGCCTCCGGTCCGCTCGATCGGCGCGGCCGACACGTCGACCCCGCCGTCGCAGTTACAGCCGGGGCCGAGCCCGTTGCAAACGGGCGGCGCCGCGGGCGCGCGGCCGGCCCCGGCGCGGGGGCCCGGACGGCGCTGTCCACGAAGTCCAAATCCCGTGCACACATCGCCTTGAAAACTGCCGCGGCCCACGATACACCCCGCGCCAGTGCCGCCGTAGCTCAGTTGGTTAGAGCACCAGATTGTGGATCTGGGGGTCCCCCGTTCGAGCCGGGGCGGTGGTACCATCCATTCAGCTCGACAGCGCAGGGGTTGGCGGATCGCCAACCCCTTTTGCTTGCGTGCGGATGACGCCGCGCCGGATCAGGGCCGGTCCGAACCCACACCCGAACGCGCATCGGAAGCGACGGGACCGGTCCTCGTGCCGAAACCGGCCTGTACACAGGCGGCCACTCCAATGCTCGCGCACGTTATAGAATCGCCAAATTTGCCCGCATACCGTCCTGGCCGGGAGAAGACTACTTTCGTTCGCGTGAAGATTGCCATGAAGAGCACGACACAGCAGGATCAGCTCGAGATCGTGAGCGCCCTCGCGGCCTCGCTCGCCGACCGGATGCTGATGGAGCGCCTGACGCAGGGGAGGCTGCCGCTCGCGAATGCGAGCCGCCTCTGGACCGCCTCGCTGCTCCTGGAGGAGCACGCGCGGCCCATCCCGCGCATCGTGACGGACGTCCTCGAGCAGGTCCGGCACGTCGAGCCCGACGACGGGAACGACGCGGACGGGATTGAAGCGGAGCCGGAGCCGGACCCGGCCGCGGCGCGGCGTCCGGCCCGGCCGGCGCGTCGGCGCGGGCTCACCCGCCTGCTCCGCCCGTTCCGGCAGGCGGCCGAAGCCTGACCCGCGTCGACGGCGGCTCCCGGCCGCGCCCCGTGACGGCGCGGGACCATCCTCGCGGATCCGGAGTTCCCCGCGCGCGCCCGGGACGCTAAGACCGTCTCCGAGCGCGGTGGCGGAGCCCGCCGCGCCAACGGGCTTCGGGACACGAGAGATGAGCATCCCTGAACGGCGCGTCCGGACTCTGTTCGACGAGGCGGCCATCGCCAAGCGCAACGACGAGCTCGCCCGGGAGATCCTCGCCGCGCGGCCGGAGAACCTCCTCGTCGTGGCGGTGCTCAAGGGCAGCTTCATGTTCGCGGCGGACCTGCTCCGGTCGCTGCACCGGGTGGGCCTCGCCCCGCAGGTCGAGTTCGTGCACCTGTCGAGCTACCGCACCGGGACCGTCTCCAGCGGGCAGGTCGAGATCCTGCGCGACGTGCAGAGCGAGGTGCGCGGGCGGGACGTGCTGCTCGTGGACGACATCCTGGAATCGGGCCGGACCGTCGTCTTCGCCAAGGACCTGCTGATGGCCCGCGGCGCCCGGCGGGTCCTCACCGCGGTGCTGCTGGAGAAGCCCGGCAAGCGCGCCGTGACGATCGACGCGGATTTCGTCGGCTTCACCTGTCCCGACGTGTTCGTCGTCGGCTACGGGATGGACGCCGCCCACGCCTTCCGCCAGCTGCCCTTCGTGGGCGTGGTCGATTACGGCGACGGCGACCCGGACCTGTTCGACGCCTGACTGCTCCCGCGGCGCGGCATTTTCGCCGCGCGCCGCGACCCGAGGGACAATTCAGCCTGCGACGACTTGACAGACGGCGAATGCGTCTGTGTCTGTCGACGTTTGGGCGCGCGCGCCGTCGTGACGGGACGCGCGCGGATTTCGGGGACGGTTACAGGACCACATGGCGCGCATCCTCCTGGTGGATGACGAGGAGACCGTCCGGGGCTTCCTCAAGCGGGGACTCGAGATCGACGGGCACGCGGTCGTCACGGCCAACGACGGCAGCGACGGGCTCGACCGCCTCAACGAGGCCGATGGCGGCTTCGACCTGATGCTCACCGACATCCGCATGCCGCTCATGGACGGCATCGCGCTGGCCCTCGCCGCCAAGCGCGACTTCCCCGACCTGACCATCCTGCTGATGACCGGCTTCGCCGACCAGCGCGAGCGCGCGCGCGGGCTCGACGCCATCGTCACCGACGTGCTGACCAAGCCCTTCTCCCTGGCGGATCTGCGCGCCACCGTGAAGCGGGCGCTCGCCGCCTGAGCCGGGCGGGACCGGTTCGGAAGAACTTAAACATTGCTCTTAGGTTGAGCTTCACGAAAGCGTGGCACCTTCGGTCCGACTGGATCAGACCGAGCACGGAACGCCATGTATCGCCGGGACCGGGATATCGACGCGGCGGCGTATCAGGCGGACCGCTATGGCTGGGAACCGGACGACAGGGACTGGGACGATGACCGGGACGCGCGGCGTCCGCGCAAGGGTGTCTTCGGGCGGTTCTTCTCGCTGACGAAGCTCGCCCTCCTCGCGGTGCCGGCCGGGCTGTTCCTGTACGGCAGCTTCGCGGATTGCAGCGCCCGCCCGGCGGCGGGCTGGCTGGGGCTCGTCGGGGCCGGCGCCTGCGCCCGCACCGAGATGCTCGGCAACGTCCTGTCGATCCAGGACAACCTCGCGCTCCTGAAGCGGCTCATCAACTGAGCGCCCGCCGAAGACCCCCCTCGCGCCGCGCCCCTCCCATCCGCCCCGAACCGACCTCCGTGAGGCCGCCATGTCCACCCGCTCGCTCCTGCCGGCCTCGTCCAACCGCGCCTCCGACGCCGTCGAGGAGGCCCAGTTCCGCGCCCGCATGGCGCGGGTCGGCCCGGACGGCGCGAACCGCCCCCAGCGCCGGAGCCGGGCGCCCGAGCGGCGGCGCGGCTTCCGGCTCGGCTGGAAGGGCTGGCTCGTCGTCGACTGCCTCGTCGTGCTGCTGGTCGTGGCGGGGGTGGTGGCGTGGCCGCCGGTCCAGTCCTGCCGCAACCAGGACCAGACGGTCGGGTTCTACGCCGGCGATTCCGTCGGCAAGTGCATCCGGCGCGGGATCGCCGACCGCCTCGACACCGCCGACCAGCGCCTCAAGAGCCTGATCCGCCGCTCGGGCCATTGAGGCCGGGCCGCGCGCATCCTGGCGCGGCTCGGGTTGGGCGGCGGCACGGCGGCCGGTGGCTCGCGCGTCGCCAGCCGGTGTCGCACAGCGGCCGCGCAGCGGTCCTGCAACCCGAATACCTGCCGCGCGCGCCGGCACTTTCCGTCTTCAGCTCAACCCTTCCGGCGTTCTCGGCAGGCGTAAACCGACACTCTTTGCCGGCAATGGTGAAGCGTGCCCGGAGGCCTGCCATCTCGCCAGGAGCGGGTTTCCGGGGTTTCCCATCGACCTGTGGGCCGTGTGGTGGCCCGCTCTCCTACTCGACAAGCTAGGCGCGAACCGTCCCTTCGTTGAACGTCCACGGGCGCCCGCCGCAGCAACTTCTGGTTCGAGCGAGCGTTGTGTGCTCGCCAGGAGCGCCCGATGCCCGTGATTCTCATCGTCCCGGTCGCGCTGATCGCGGTTCTCGCCGTCGGCGCATTCGCACTCCGTCACGCCGAGGGGCACGCGTCCGAGTTGCGAGAAGCCCTGCTCCTGCTGCTCATGCTCGCCGTCGTATCGGCCAGCATAGGGTTGATGTCGCTCCGCCCAGGCGACGCCTCGCGCGATGTCCTGCAGGCGACGGCCGGCAGCGTCTCGGCGTGAACCTGGAAGGCTCGGTCCGGCCGGCGCGTGAATCCGGGATGTCGTCGTGCTCGCCGACGCGCACGACGCGACCGGGCAGCCGGACCCAGGCCTGCCGCCGAAACTTTCGTCTGAGCCTGGGGTTCGCCGAGAAGGAGGAACCCCATGTCCGACGAAGCGAAAGGCACGAAGCCCGAGGATCTCACCCCTGATCGCCCGCGCCTCACCCCACAGGGTCACGGGAGCGGCTCCGTGAGTGGTGAGGACAGCACGGACCCGTATGGCGGGGCCAAGCAGGGTCAGGGCGACAAGGCAGAAGGATGAGGTCCGCGCGATGCCGGCCGCCGACGAAGCGTAGAGTTGAACACATCGCGGAAATCATTCGAGCACTGGTTGCGTGCTGTGATCCTCGGTGAGGAGGTCGGAGCCATGACCATCACCACCTCGATCAACGCCGTCGGCCCCGTGAAGGCGACGGAGATGATCCAGTCGGCGCGCGCCGAAGCCGCCATCGCGCACAGAGCGGGGCTGCATACCGTCACGATGCCGGTGCCCGCGTCCGCCGACTCCCGAGCGCGAGCGGACGGTCGGGAGCTGCCCCCTTCGCAGGAGCGCGTGGTGGACATCACCGTCTGAAACGCGCTTGGTGAGGCTGCCTCGGTCCCGCAGCCGCGAGGATTGTGTCTCCCGCGGAAGAGGGGCGGCCATCGATCGACGGCCCCTTGAGGCGACCCGATGCGCGCGTGAAGCTCGGAGACCCGCCATGCCGCTGGAGCGCTACGAGACGGGCCAGCCCATCATCGATCAGGAAACGCTCGATCACGTCCGCTTCGGGATGCTCGACGGCCGCGTCATTCCGTGCCGGGTCCCGATCGACGTGCTGCGCGACCTGTTTCACCCGGACGATCTCACGTTCGACCCGCTCGACGTATTCCTGAGCTATCGGGCCGCCATCGAGCGGGTCGCGATCGAGAAGTTCGAGCGCGAGGGTGCGCCGGATGGGGTCCTCGATCTCGACGAGGCCGACTTCTTCTAGCGCGAGGCTGCTCAGCCTCGGCCCGATCGCCTCCATACGCTGGACGGGCACGACGAGACTCAGGCCGCCACCTCACGGCTCTGCTCGAAACCGATCGCGCGATTGCCCGTGACGGTATGGAACTCGAAAATCCAAGATTTCGGCTGCAACAAACAGGACATCGCCCCGTAAGTCACGGCACTTATCCCTCCATCCGGGCCCGCGATATCTCGCGCAGGACGGAGGACATCATGCTCAATGACGTTGACGCCACGCGTGCCGCCGCGCACGACGTTCTGGCTCATGAACGCGCGGATCAGAAGCCTCGTCGCGGCATGAAGCTCCTCGGGGTCGGCTGTCTCGGGCTCGCATGCCTCGGGACGGCGAGCACGGTGAGGGCGTGGGAAAATCCGCCCGCGCACCCGGCATCCGTGATCGATGAAGACCCGAGCGACGAGAACAAGCGCGCGCAGCCATGGCTGGACGGGCTCGATTTCGGCAGCTTCGCCCAGATCGCCAGTCGCTAGGAGGGGCAGCCGATGAATGCGATGCTGCTCGGCCTCTTCCCGCTGCTGGTCATTCTGACCTGGAGCGCCGGTTACGTTCTGGTGGAACGCGCGTGGCGTCAGCACGCGCCGGTCCGTCATATCGCGGCGGCGATGCTCTGTGTCGGCTTCAGTCTTGCCGCCATCGCGGCCCTGGCTTGGGCTATGCCTCAGCCGGGCCAGAACTGGTCCGATGCTCCCCTGCGGCGCATCGTACCGGACGACAAGCCCGCCCCGGACGAGCCGACGGCAGGTCGATGGTAGGCGCGCGTTCACGCCGCCCCTCCGCGGCTCGCGCGGAGAGGTTCCGGAAGACAGGCCGCAACGGCGTACAGTGCGAGCCGCCCGCAAATGTGCGATTTAAGACTTTCAGCAGAGACAGAGGCGATAATCTAGGCGCGAAATAGAAAGTTGAGCGCCCGACATGCCCCACGAGAGACGCACCCGCCCGAGGATTGAGACGGATCTGACCGGACGCATCGTGCCGAACTTCGGCCGGCCAGTCGGCTGCAGGGTCCTGGATCGATCGCCGGGCGGAGCGCAGCTCCGCGTGAACAGCGTCTTCGGTCTCCCCGAGACGTTCATGCTGGAGATTCCGCAGACCGAGGAGCGCATCAGCGCGCGCGTGGTCTGGCGCTCGGCGGGCAATCTCGGGGTGGTGCTCGAGGAGCCGGCGCGGCTGTCGATCTAGCGGCGGCCGGGCATCGGGCGGCCTCGGCCGTTCGGATGGCCCAGAAGGCCGCCGCGCGGGTCTCGACCTCTGTCGGCTGCGCGCCCACCGCGACAGCGTCGGCGTCTCAACATCGACCGGCCGAACTTCGCGCGATCAAGCCTCGCGCGCTCAACCAATGCGGGCGACCTGCCGCGGGCCGTCGAAGCCTTCCTCAAACGGGACCGGCCGCCTGAGATCATCCCGCGGCCGCGGGGCGAGCGTGACCGAGCCGCCCTCCGCCGTAGCGCGGGCTCTTCTTCAGCATTCCCGAGACAGGTCGCTCTGCGAGCGCTCTCGATCCGGATCCCGCCTCTACGCCGGGGAGCCAGGGCGACGTCGTCTCCGAGACGCCGACTCGTTAATTACTAATCAGCCCAGCACAGGGGCTTGGACGTCCCCCACGCGCGGCATGGGGCGGTAGACCTACTCTCCTTCTGCAGCGTCTTCGCCGTCCGTCACGCCCAGAGCGGCCTTCTCGGCAAGGAGCGTCGCCAACGCGGATCGGATGCGGTCGCCCTGCTCAGCGTAGGGCAGATCGGCCGCCTCGAGTAGCGCGCTGCGGTACCGCGTCTGGATCGCAGCCAGCTGCGTCGGCAGTCCCACTTTGCGGGGCGGCTTCTCGTCGACCACGACCTTCAGCGGCTTCTTCTTGGCGGGCGTCTTTCCGGGCATGCCGAGCCAAGCCGCGTGCAGGTCCCCGGTTCCGCCGCTTCGCGTCCTCCACCGATCGCGCAGTCCATATTGGGCTCGGCGACGCCTGACGTTTCGGTGCGGGTGCGGGCGGGGCTGATGAGCCGGCGCGACTGGAAGACCAAGCTCGAGATGCGCACGCCGCGCCATACGACCCAGGTCGGCGAGATGCCGGTGGCGCACGCACAGGCCGCGCACCGTCCGGCGCGCGATTGTCCTGGATGGATCTCCGCCGGTCCGCCGCTGAGCGGCTCTGCTTGGATGCCAACGTCGCCGTGCCCGCGCACCACCCATCGCGCATGGCGGACGGTTGACGCGGCAGCCGCCCCGATGCTTCTCTCGGGTCAGGCCGATGCAGCCTGCCGCTCGCGCCCTTCGGGGTACGGTGAACGCATCGATGCACGCGACCGCGAACCCGCACCACGGGTCGGCCGGTCGGCAAGGCGAGCACCGACCTCACGGTCGATCCGGTCCGGGGATCAGCATGCCCACCGTCGATGAAGCCAAGTCCATGGCCCGCGCCGTGGAGAGCGCTCTGCGTGCCAAGAACGTCACCATCACCCACGGTGAGTGTCTCGACATCGTGGCTCGCCAGTTCGGTCTGAAGGACTGGAACGTCCTCTCTGCTCAGGCCAAGCGATCGGAGGCGGCCGCACGCCGCCGCATCACGTCGCTCAAGGGGTGGGCGCTGCTCGCCGAGCATCCTGACGCCTACGATCACGGAGCCGACGCCGACCCGACGGTCCGCGGCGGCGATGTCGCCCTCATCCGACACGATCCCGTGCTCGGGCCGCGGCGCTACCCCGACCCCGTCCGCGCGTTCGCCTGCTACATGCAGAGCGTGTCAGCGGTGCCGTTTCGCGGTCGGCGCGTGGCCATCGGCGCCAAGCTTCGCTGCCAGGACGTGACCCACGGTGCGACGCTGTGGGCGCGGGTGGACGCGATGCCGGGACACACCTTCGCGTTCGACAACTTGAAGGATGCCCCTGACGGCTGGCTGTTTGGCAATACGTCATGGGTCGAACGCCGCGTGGTGCTCGATGTCTGCGCCGAGGCGATCTCGCTGCATTTCGGCTTCTTCCTGAAGGGCCGGGGCGCTCTCTGGGCAGCGGATTTTCGTGTTGAGGAGGCCGCTGCGGCGGCGCTGACCGCGCCGCCCTTTCCACCACGGTCACGGGAGGCCGCGTGGAGCGCACCGACGAACCTGACGTTCTCGGAGGTGATAGGCTCCTCGCCTGTCTGATCGCTGTCGCGCGGCGATCGCGTTCCGCGGCGTGGCTCGCATGGTAGCGAACGTCATCCCATGCGAACCGGGCCGGGCGGACGACCGCTCTCCAGCCCGAACCGACGCTGCGGCAGCGTCGCCCCGATCAGAGGGATCAGAGGCCCTTCCCTGGCCCCAGAACCGGACATTCGAAGGCCGGTCCAGGCGGAAGGGCGATCACATTGATAGTGGTCGGTGCCTACGGCTCATCGTCGTGTCCTGACCGGCGCCACACCGGACCGGCGGATCGGCCGGCACGGTGATGCGGGACGCGACGCACGCAAGGCGGGCAGGCATCGCTGGATGAGCCGCATCGCCAGCGAAGGCCCGAGGGAAGCCGATGCGAGGGCCGACATTCACCCTCCTCGCGGGCCGCGGTTCATGACGTTGTACCATTCCCGCATGCGATCGACTTGCAGTGTGTGTGAGATCGAACCCGCCGCATCGCGACCGATCGCCCGAAGCTGGCTGGGCGTCTGCCCGTAGATCTCCTTGAAAACCCGGGAACAGTGGCTGATGTTCGAGAAGCCGAGCGTGAACGCGAGGCTGGAGATTTGGCGCCCCTCATCCGGTCGGAGCATGAGACTTTTTAGCCGCGCGGCACGGCGCTTGGCGATGGTCATCTCGATGCCGCCAACCGCCCGGAATGCGCGGTACAACGAACTTCGCGAGACGCCGGTACGACGGGCGATCAAGTCCACGTCGAGATTGAGCCCGAGGTTGTCGTCGATGAACAACTCCGCCCGCAATCGCCTCGACGCTTCCAGTTCCGTCTCACCGGAGCATCCGTCATGGATGTCCACCCGGTCTCCCTCGATCTGGCCGAGCAGACCGGCGAGGAGTTGACTGCTCCCGATCTCCAAGTCGCTCGAGAAGCTCGCTGCGCGTCGGGCGATCGAGAGAACAGCTTTGCCGATCGAGTTCGGCAGGTTCCTTGAAAGGATGTGCCCGTGCAAGCGCCGCGCGTTCGGTGCGGCGGCCTCGACCAAATCGCGGGCCAGGATGACGGTAACGTAGTCGGCATCCTCCACCCGGGTTCGCATCGGCTGCGTCGCGTCGAAGAGCACGGCATCGCCCGGTGCGAGCCGACGCTCGTCTCCGCTGCGCCCACTCGCGATCCGACCCGAGCGCAGGACCTGCAGGTAGTAGTGGTCGAAATCGTCACGTCGGATCTGTGTGCTGTCTCGGAGATGCTCCGCGCCGACAAGCTGTCGATTGAACAGCGTGAGCCTGTCAGAATGGTAGGCTATGACGGTCGCCTCAAAGGCATCTCCCAGTCGAGATACCCCTGCCCCACTCGCCCCGACAAGGTCATGATAGACACCGAAACTATCCGGTGATTTTCTGCCCAAGATCGTGCGATGCGGCGCACCCCGTTCGCGATAACCGTTAGACTGCATCGGGACCCTGTACGCCTTCGAGACTCGTGAAGAGTCCATGATCACCGTCCTCCACCGACGGATCGGATGCGATCACGCGCCCGATGATCGAGCGGGTGTCCGTGCCGCTCATCCCGGTTCCCCGCGCGAAGCTGCGCAACCGCTCCATCAGGCGTTCGCCGGCCGTCGCGCGGCCGGCTTCGGGATCAGTCTCGCTCATTCCGTCACCGGGTGCGCCAGCAGGACCGCGGTCCGGACCACGTTGCGCTTCCAGACCGGCTCGTCGGTGGTCAGCGCCTCGGCCGCACGGGTGTTCGTGCGGCGCACCTCGACGAGGTCGAGCATCCAGCCCTCCGCGAGGGAATGGACTTCGGTCGCCATCTCCGCGGACGCGGCGTCGATCTCTTGGTCGACGACCTCGGCTGCCTCGCTCGGCTCGGGGACGGTCGGGGGTTGCTTGACCATTCGATCCTCTGCCGGGGCCTGTGCCGACTCCTGTACCGACCCTCGAATGGCTCGCGGGCCTGCTTTTACGGCGCCCTCGAAGGGTAGCGCGAACGAGCGAGGAACGGGATGCGCCGACTTCGCGCCTTGACGAGGCGCCCCCAAACGTAGTCAAAAGCGCTTCTGACGCACAGAAACCGCCATTTTCCTCAATGGTTTCAGAGCGCCTGCCGGTGTAGCACAGCGGTAGTGCAGCGGTTTTGTAAACCGAAGGTCGGGGGTTCGATCCCCTCCGCCGGCACCATATCCTTCAAAGACTTAGGTCTATTTTCTCCTCCGCCGAGGCCCATACTCCCCAGCTGGGGTAGCAGTGGGGGTAACGGCGGGGGTGTTTTGCTGGCTACTGCTGCCCGCACCGGATGTGCGAGCGGCGGTCATAAGTGGCAGCTGGGCACGCCTGCACCTCGGCTTAGCTGTGCGTTGTCGGCGCGCCTTGAGGGGGTTGTTCGTCGACAGTCCACGCCCGCCTCAAGCTCGCCCCCAGCAGTTCGGGCGGGCGTGGATGCTGAGATCCGGCCAGCAAGAACGGAAACCGGTTCCGTTTTTCAAAAGCGCTACGGTATCGTGTCTGCGGCCGGATCGGCCCCGAAAGTGGGGAACCGATCCCCCACCCTTAACCCTCGCAGCTTGACGGCCGGATCTGATCACTTTCATCGGGAGAGATGTCAACGGACGCCCCGCAGAACTCATGCAGAACATCACTCAAGTGAGTGTTTTACTTATTCCACAACCGAAGCAAGGCGAGCAACCGAAAATTATTAGATTTGCTTTCGAAGAGGCGCTGAAGAGAGATAAATCCTAGTAAAAATAGATATATTTATAGCAATTGCACTGCCGGGCACACGAATAATTCTGGGACTTGCGAATAATTCGAAGACTGTCGCTTGGCCGATTGTTGCCTGCTATGAATTCCGCAGTGCAATCATCGATTTCTTGAAGAGAACTCAAAAGCGGAAAGCAAGCCCGACCGGGGTTAGCACCGAGATGCTTTCTGCAACGCAGCAGATTGAAACTTTGAAGAATGCGCAGGAGGCAGCGAGAAGCAGGACGTCTGCTGGATTTACCCCGTCAGATTTCGTATATATGTTAGAATATGAATAATTGGCGGCAGCCATAGATCGCAATCCTGCCACCAGACCTCAAGATTAGCTTGAATCAGCAAAGCTGATGGCAGCAGTTCCCGCAAACAAAGGTCAATATGAGATTATACACCGCTACAGCGTTTTCGGTTTGAGCTGAGTCGTGCGTTTGGGGTTCACGCGTTGGTGTGGGGCGGACTCACTGCGCGCTCCAGATGAGGAGCGCGGCACGGGTCGACCCTACAACCAAGACCTACGCGAACGCGTCGTTGACGCGGCCGGAACGACGTCGCGTCGACAGGCGACCGCGCGCTTCGGGGTCGGCGTGGCCACGGCGATCCGCTCGATGACCGCCCTGACGACGACCGGGACGGTGGCGGCCCGTCCGCAGGGGCGGGCTCGCCGCTCCAAGCTCGACCGGCACGAAACGTTCCTGCGGACCCTGATCGCCGGGAGAGACGACATCACCCTGAGGAGATGCCGGTCCACCTGAAGGATGAGCAAGACCTCACGGTTGGGCTGGGCACGCTGTGGGCGTTCCTCGACGGGCGCGGCCTGACCTACAAAAAGAAACAGCTCACGCCACGGAGCAGGACCGCCCGGACGTGAAGGCCACCCGCGAGGCGTGATTTGAAAGCCAGCTCGACCTCGCCTCCGGCCGCCTCGTGCTCCTCGACGAGACCTGGACCTGACCAACATAGCCTGCACCCGCGGACGCTCACCACGCGGGGAGCGGCTGCGGTCCCCTGTGCCGCATGGCCACTGGAAGACCACCACCTTCGTGCGGGCCTACGTCTGTCCGGGATCGCTGCACCGTTCGTGCTGGACGGGCCGACCAATCGCGACGCCTTCCAGACTTACGTCGAGCGTGTGCTCGTGCCCGAACTCGCCCCCGGCGACGTCGTCGTCATGGACAACCTCGGCAGCCACAAGGGGCCAGCCGTCCGCGCGGCAATCGAAGCCGCTGGCGCGCGGTTGCTGTTCCTGCCGCCCTACGCGCCCGACTTCAACCCGATCAAGATGGCCTTCTCCAAGCTCAAGGCGCTGCTGCGTAAGGCAGCCGAGCGCACGGCCGAAGGACTATGGTCGGTCATCGGCCGGCTCATCGACACGATCACACCCGATGAGTGCGCCAATTTCTTCTCCGCCGCAGGATACGAACCAGATTGAACCAAAAATGCGCCGGATAATCAGATTTCAATTTCGGAATATTTTGTCAAAATCCAGCATGTCGAAGCGTTACAGAATCATGGTTGCAAAAGATCCATTCGGCTGCCGCCTCTCAGGCCTGGGATATATGCTGATACACCGTATGTGCAGTACTTTTATTACCCGATCGACACGAAAATACTTACTGTCGGCGACATGAATTCAGATATTTTATACTACGAAGTGAGCCGATTGGTCCGCATGTATCTTCCTTATGCCGCTGGCTCTCAGCTGCCTCCGAGCAACCTATAGTCTCTTGCTGCTTCATACCGAAAGGTCCCTGCCACCATGCGCACGGTTCTCGCCGTCCCCGCTCTC
This sequence comes from Methylobacterium sp. NMS14P, assembly GCF_028583545.1. Taxonomy (NCBI): domain Bacteria; kingdom Pseudomonadati; phylum Pseudomonadota; class Alphaproteobacteria; order Hyphomicrobiales; family Methylobacteriaceae; genus Methylobacterium; species Methylobacterium sp. NMS14P. The sequence continues at coordinate 4,463,858 of NZ_CP087106.1, forward strand.
ATCGTCGCTGCCGGCCCGACGCTGGCGGCAGGAAAGGTGGCGGTGAGCGTCAACCAGCCGCTCGCCGACCCCAAGGGGCATCGAGGCGAGGCAGTCGCCGTCCTTGGGATCCGATGCGTCGACCCCGGACCTGGAGGGTTCATCTGCGAGGCCAAGGTGAGCGGCCAGCAGCTAAGGTTGGATGCCTCCGGGCTCGGCGGAGCGACGACGGGGACGATTGCTGAGAAGCTGATCGGCCCGTGCAACGGGCTCCCCGCTCTCGCCAAGCCGGCCTGCACCTTCGATGTGATGCTCGTTCCGACCGGCTCACGCTTCGAAGACGGCGTGACGATCGTCCATACGCCCGAGATCGATATGAGCGCTCCACGGCGTCGGTAGGGCCTCAGATTGCCGGCGCCGGTGGCTCAGCTATCCTGCCGCCATGCGCACAGCCCTCACTCCCGGGAAGTGCACTCTGCACGACGCGGGATGATCATGAGCGCCGCGCTGATCAGATGGTTCATGGTCGCGCTTATGATCAGCGTGAGCACTGCAGCTGACGCGCAGCGCAGGCGGATTCATAGAGCGGCTCCTCGTGCAAGGATCGAAGCGCTGCAACTCGGCTTTTCTAGGCCACCGGCCACGGTGCTCCAGCCGTCTGGTGACGGCATCATCCATTGGAACACGCCGAACAAGGACGGCAATCTCGGCGGACCCGGAACAGGTGGAGGTGGTGGCGGTGGAGGCTGACCTACTCAGCTCTCGCCATTTGGCGCCCGTGGTTCTGCACCACGTCGCGGAAGAGATTACCTGAAGTCACTCGCGGCAACCCTTATGGGGGACCGTCAGACTGAGCTCAGGGCCAGCAGCACTACGGCCATTTGCCAGCCAGCCACTAACATCGCAGCGATCCACGCCACTGTCGCCACGCCGCCTGCGACCATGATCATCGTGAGGATGTGGTCCATCCACCGTCGCATAGATTGATCTTGAACCGGAATTGCCTCGGTCTGAGCCATAATTCACCGCGTAATCAGTGTATCCAATCGAGATCCGCAAGCTTCGTTCCTGCTACGAGCAGCCGTCGCGCCGGCGCGCCTAGGCACAAAAAATGTAAATCACACTCGCAGGAGTAATCACCACGTTGGCCGCCCCCATGCAGACAAGTGTCATGACCGCGTTCGCATGAAGTTGTGGCTTGTTCTTGAACATCCATTCTGCAGGAAATGCCAGCACCGTGATTGGGAGCATGCAGAGGACTATTGAGACCCATAGCAGCGCGCCGGGCGCAAGAAGCAGAAGACCCAGACTGCTTCTGGGTATCCACTCGCTTGGTTGCTCGCGTGCAAGGATGGCTTGTGGCATCGGACGCGCTGCCCCTCTTCCAATCGACTGATGCAACTGGAAGTGGTATATATCTGATCGACGCGACCTCAACGGAAAATTTTTTAGTGCAGAGGGTTCGGATTACGCAGAACCTAAGCAGTAGGTAACCGCCCGATTACCCACCAGCCTCAGCCATCTGCCGTCCATGGTTCTGCACTACGTCGCGGAACAGGGTGCCGGCGGTCGAGAACGTGACCCTGGCGGCAGGCATAGTGGCTCGCAGCGAACTACCCTCCGCTAAATGCGTTTCAGACTCTCAACGGCAAGGAACGCGATATGAAGGTGATCTCGACGACCGTCCTCGGCATGGCGCTACTCAGCGGCGTAGCTCCGGCTTTTGGGCAATCCTACGGCGGGCGCGACTATGGTTACGACCGCGGCGACTATGGCTCCCGCGACAGAGGCTACGGAGATCGCGGATATGGCGATCGAGGCTACGGAGATCGTGATCGCCGCGATTATGATCGGGACTATGACCGAGGCTCGCGGGGCGGGCGTGGCGACTACGCTTTCAACGAGGAGGAGTATCTGCGCTGCAATCCGGACGTGCGCCGGGCGGTCATAGGTCGAGCAATCAAGTCCGGACTGGAACACTACCGGAAGGTTGGGATGGCCGAAGGTCGTAAGTTGAGCTGCTAACCGGGATTGGCGTCGGGGCACTCAGGTAGGTCACGAAGCCGCCCGCACTGGATAGTCGGGCGGGCGGATCCCGATCCTCAGCCGCTCAAGTTGGCTGAATCTCCGTGTCCTTGACTTCGGGATCGTCCTCTTCTGGCACGGAGGGCTTTGGCGACGGCTCGATCTCATCCAGGCGGGAGGGATCCTCGATCAAAGTGCCGGGATCTTCTCCCGGCATCGGGGTGTCAGCCTGCATCATGGGGAAAGCCTCCGTTGCTGAAGGATACGTTCCGCGATCCGCTGCGTTCCCCCGAAAATCTAAGGTGTCCGCGGCCGGAGCCATCGTCCAACCTCGCTGAAGCACTACATCTTTGAATAGGTTGCCGGAAGCCGAGGTACGGACGGTCGTGTCCGGCCTGGTCGCTGCACGACGACGCCGAGGCTACCGTTGTTCTCGATCTTGGGTCCGCCATGACGCCGGCACGGAAGGCAAAGGCATCAAGGCGGCCCTCGTCCTTCTGCATCGTCTCGAAAGCTCGTCGGACCTTCTCCCTAGCTGCCCAGCCTTCGCCGTCGACTTGGCCCACATCTGAGCGGGGCAGGCCCAACGTGCGAGCCGTCGGCGGCTCGACGCCCTGCCAACGCAGTCGGTCGAGGAGGGCTTTCGGATCCCGTAGGCGAGGTTGTGCTCGCGCGGGTTCTCGTACCCGATTATGCCGGTCCACAGCGACTGCTCACCGGTTTGCGCGCCGCGGATGCGATCGCAGACCCAGCAAAAGGCTCCCATCATCTCGCGGCGGTACATCTCCTGCTGCACCGAGCGATCCGTCCAGTCCTTGCCCATCTCGGCGCTCAACGCGCGAAGCTGGGGGAGTCGCTGATTGCCCTTGGCATCGATCCACTGAACGGTGCCGAATGCGTGGGGCATCCCACTACGGTCATGGTCACCCTTTGCAGCCGGGCTCAAGTTCAACCTCGCCTCCCCCTGCATCATGGCAATCCGGCCGCGGGCCTGCTCCGTGTAGCCCATGCCGCCCTGGTCGGTGGGGCGACGATAAAACTCCATCCACGAGGCGACGTTCTCGCCGCCGGACGTGGATATGCGGCGGTCGGCGGCGCCGGCGCCCGTCATTGCCGGTGTAGCCGCTGGGCGGTTCGCTGCCGCCTCGCCGATGCTCGGCAGACGTTGCGAGCCACCGCTGCCACCGAACCCTGAGATCCACCCGTGCGCCCCGGTCGGCACCATGGCCCCATCGTCGCCCGGGACCTTCTTCATCAAGTAGCGCTGGAACGCTTCGCGTGCTGCCTCACGCTGAAACTCGAAGATCGGGCCGGCGCCACCAGGGCCACCGAAGATCCTGGCGCCGCCAAGTGAGGCCGCCTAGATCCGAGCTTGACCGAACAATCCATCAGCCTTCAAGCCCAAGTTCAGATTCGCGGCGTTCTGCCGGGTCTTCAGCTGCTCGACAGGCCATCGATCGATTTGCCCAGCCGCTCTGTCGATTGGTCGTAGTCCTTCTGACGCTGCTTCGGCGTGCGAGCCTTGAGGCGGCTCAGCTCCGCTTCGGCGTCGGCCAGCTTCTTCTCTACAACCTCCAGTGTGTCGAGCAGCCCCATGCGTTGCTGCGTACGGCCGATGAGATGCTGAGACGCTTCCTTCGATACGTCCCGCAGCTTGCGCAGTCGGTCGACGTTCTCCTGGGCGTTGATCTCGTGGTCACCCCGCATCGGGGCGAGACGCCGCGCGAGCGGGCTCGCTGCCCCCGTCGAGGTTCCGCAGCGCCTCAGCCGGCTTACCCTCGTTGAAGCTATTGATCGCCGCCGCGATTTCCTTCACGCTCTCGGCCAGCGGCTTCACCTGCATCGTCGTGCTCGTCAGCATCTGCTCGGCGTTCTGGCCAGCGGCTTCCCAATCAATCTTGCCTAGCTCATCGCCGATGTCGTGCATGCCCTTACGCACGCGAACACCCGCAGTTGGTCCGCGGTCTTTCCGGTTTCGCGGCCGAGCTGCCCGAGGCTCGACAAGCTGGCCCCCCAAGTTGCGCAGCGCGTTCACGACGCCGGCCACCGCCACGCCCGTGCCGAGGCTCGTGACATCCACCATAGCCAATGCAGGATTGGGGAACGGTCTGCGCGGCCTGTCCCGTAGAGCAGGCAGCGCCTTCGACCTTGTTCAGTCCTTTCGCCAGCGCCTCGACGTGAGAAGCGCCCTAACGGCGTAGCCGTTGGACATCTCAGCGTGACCGTGCTGAACTAGGAAGCGAGTTGCAGCGAGATCAGCCTCGACGGCAACGGCCTGATCGAGCAAGTAGACCACCTCCAACGGCATGCCGAGCTCCACAGCCATCCGGGCCGCGTAGGGACCGATCGCCCGGATGACCTCAACGACGCTGGAGTGCGCGAGCGCCAGCGGATCTTGGGCAGCGGGAGCATCCAGTTTTGGGTCGGCTTCTCGCCTCAACCTTCTGCGCGCGCGGCCCCTTGGCCTTGCCGCCCCGGAAGGTTTCCGCCCGACCGCCTAGCAACTGCTCCGACGCCTCGAGGTTCACGAGATCATCCACCGTCAGCACAGGACTGCCCTTGGCTTCCCAGCGGCCGACCGTCGAACGGTTCACGCGGTGACCGCGGGCAAAGGCGGCTGTGGTCTCGGTTGTTGCCATATTGCGTGAGTTGCAAATTACGCGTTGCATAGTTTTGGGACTTTGCACCTAGACGGAAGCTTTGCTCGGGCGGCCCCTCAGGCTTGACCACCCGAAACAACGACCCGGGGACGCGACCGGGGGCACCTCTGACCGGACACAATCCCTGGGCGGTGATCAGCGAGTCACGCCTCAGTACTCTTCCGCGTCAAGGCTGGGATCCATCACTGCACGCACAGGTTGCAACGTGCAGAAGGAGATCGCCATGCAAGCATCCGAGTGCTGCATCATCCGTGCGTCGATCGCCGCCATGCTCGGCGGTTGCGTCTGCTTCGTGCTGATGCTGAACCACGGTGTGCTAACCGCTATTGCGGTGAGCCCGTTCGCTGGCAGCGCTACAGCTGTCGGTGCTGTCGCCCTGTTCTGGACGGTGAGCCAGTTCATCCCCTGCGAGCCGCGACAGCATCAGGGCGACGAGGCTGTGCAACTGCACGCCGCGGAGTGACGGGTCTTCCTCCATCCACTGAGTGCCGACTGGCATGATCATGTCCTGATCTCGAAGGAGGTCGCAGCGGGGCGACCCTCCGCCGCGATCTCCGAAAGCCCCTGCTTGGTCAGGGAGTGCAGTCCCGCCGGCCTTGGCATTCCTCACTATGGCCATGGGCGTGAGGAACAGGCTGGCTTTCCGCTGTTGTGCTGACTGCATCGCCCTTAATGGCGTGGGTGAAGGAGGCCCTTGCGGATCTGACCCACGCGATCTCGTGTCAGGCCAGGCGCTTCCAGCGGGAGCCATCGGCCGCATACCGCTCAGCGCCGACCGGGGAGGCTGAGCCGGGCGTGTTCAGGTCGCGCCGAGTCCGCTCGACGGTCGAGCGAGTCTGAGTGCTGCTGCCATCGGCATCGCGCCACCGAGCCGACCAAGCAGCGATGCGCTCGGCCTGGGTGGGCTTTCGCTAGGTATCACTGGCCCAGGCTTGCGAAGGGCGCGACGGGTCCAGGCGGTGCCGACTTCGACCTCGGAACGGTTCATGGACGATCCTGTAGGGAAGCGGGGCGGCGACTTCGCCACAGATGAAGCCGGCGTCGTTGCCGAGGGCGGGTAGCTTCACGCGGCTGGCGATCGAGTTGTGCGGCCGGTCAGGCTCGCCGTTTCAGCTGCAGCGGGGCTCGCCGGGTGGCACTAGCTCAGCGCTGTCGGGCACGGCGAAGTTGGCGGCCTCGATCAGCGTCGCTCGCTCGCGGATCTTCTCGAGCAGCGGCACGAGACGCTGCGCCTCAGTGACGCAATCGGCCACCAGCCTGTCGACCTCGGCAGAAGCCTTCATGGCCTTGCGGTGCAGATCCTTGCGACGCTTCTGCTCGGCCTCGGGCCTGGCCTGGGCCTCAACCTCGGCAGTCAAGGCGGCAGCGTGCTGCGTGTTGGCCTGCAGCATCTGGATCCGGGCCGACTCGATGCGCGTATCGAGATCCACAACATCCTCGGTAGAGCCTCGCGGCAGCAAGTCCTCATGGTTCGCCAACAAGGCATCGCACTCACGTCGCGCATGCTCACCCTCGGCGAAGATCTGCGCTGAGGTCTGAGGGCCCAGCCTCAGGCGGCGGCCGCAAGTCAGCACGGCTGCGGCCAAAGCTAACGTGCGGCGCAACGGTACCGTCGGGACGGTTGCGCCGCACGTTGACGTACTGAGGGGTCATGCCAGTCTCCTTCAGGCTGCACGAGCGAGAGCGGGAGCGGCCGGCGGGGTGCGAGGATCGTCATCCGGGCTGAGCCGAACACTGTGACGGGCGAGATGCGCGCGCAGGCACTTGCGCGTGAACTCGCTCATGGTCTGGCCGCGCTGGCGGGGTGTGGTCTCCACCGCTCGGGCGAGATCGGTCGCGACCTTCAACCGAAGCAGGGCGTCTCGTCGAAGAGGATTGGTTATGATGCGGCTACGCCTCAATCACTGCGTAGCTAGAACGATGGATTACATGATGCGACGCGGCAAGTTGCTGCCGGATCTGTATAAATTTTGCCTGACACCTCACCATCAGACGTAGTTATGAACTGCGATAATTTGTTATATCCAGACTCACACAGTTATGCAAATATACCCCAGTTCAGAAATCAGTTTCCCTGCGCGGATGCAGAGCTGCACCGCGCAGCCGGCGGGCGAATAATTTTCCGCCGGCTTATCCAGGGGAGGGAGTTCGCCATGAGCGCGCACATCTATCCAGACGTGAACACTACCTCGGCAAGCGGCACGGCGGCCAACAAGCCGGCTCATCGGTGGGGTGAAAACGTCAACTCGGGCGATCAGCTTCCCAGCCCATACCTGCTCGGCATCGCACTCGTGGGCTCGGCAGTGGCGTGCCTGCTGATCCGGTTGATCATCGGGTAAGCGCCACGGCCCGCCTCAAGCTAAGGCGCGCCATTTTCACTCGCTACCTCGCTACCGCTGCCGAACTGATGAACGGCTGCCCCATGAGGCTCACCTTCGGACATCAGGGCGATTGGATCGTCGACCCCCGCGAACTGGCGTTGTGTCTCGGTGTGAGTGCGACGGACCTGAAGCGCATGGAACGTCAAGGCCAGGTCGATGCTCGGATCAAAGCCGGTTGCAGTGAGGATACCGGCCAAACGCTAGTGACCGTTCGCCTGCCTGATAGAGGCTGGCGCGGCACCTTCGACCGCAGTGGCACGCTGATCGGCGAAGATTTTTGGTGATGTCACCGCGACGATCCCACGCTGCCCAATCGCATCCTGCTGCGTTGTCCCTGCCGAACCGCAGGAGATGCTCATGGCCTACGTGACGATCGAGAAGGATGGCGAGCCTTGGATGTTCTGCCATTCGACCCATGGGGGCGAAATCGAAAAGCAAATCAGAGCCGCAAGCCTAGAGGCGCCTGCCGCCACCTTCTCGTCTCGACCTTCGACGCCGATCGAGAGCCAGCACTGTGCCGACGCGATGGATACGCAGGGTGGGGTGGTCGAGGACCCGTTCAAGTTCTTCGCCGTGCCGGTGGTCGACGACAAAGCCGCCTGAGCCTCGTAGCCGGAGAATGCGGACAACTAGCACAATCCGGACAGATGTCCCGTTTGTCCGGCGTCTGGTCGATCCGATCACTCAGCCGCCTCCCGCCTCAGCACTGGGACGGACCACTCGTTCCCTGAACCCTTACGCCTGTGAAAACGGTAAGAAGATAAGAAGCGGCGGGCTCCGCGCTCTTGGCCGGATGTTCCAACGTGCCTTCGTTTCCTATCGCCGCTCCCTCGTTTGTTACCGGCTCGGGATCGTCGGTAAAAAACTTGCGGCCCTCACGCCCCCCCCGCTGAGCAGCCTCTGCATTCAGGGGAACATCGAAGGCGCGCTTGGACCTGTTAGGCCCCGTGATCAACACTAGCCAACACTGCTGGGAAAACAAACGTTCACAACTGTTCGCAAACACCATTCGTGGTGAGCCTGTGTTAGGCGGCGAGATGGTTCTTCGTCAGTTTTGTAAACCGAAGGTCGGGGGTTCGATCCCCTCCGCCGGCACCACGGAATTCGAGTGCCGAAACCTGTCTTCGCCTCCCGAGGTCCTCACGTCCCGGCCGGGCGCCAGGGGATAGCGGTGGCGGCGTCTCGCTGGCCTTCCGCCGGCCGCCCCGGCTCTGCACGCGGCGCGGACATCATCCGGCAATGCGCGTCGGCTAGGGCCGAGCTTGTCGGTGGCCTAAGCCCCCGCCGGCCGTCCACGCCCGCTTAGCAGCATCTCCGTCCGGAGTGGGCGGGCGTGGATTGCCGCCGGTGGTGCGGCCCCCACGAACGCGTGGGCGGCGGCCGATGTTACAAGACGATACAGCGAGCGTGTCGGATCGGCGCCACAGCTGAGCGGTCGACGGTGATCGACCTCCACGCCCGCGACTTGGTGACCCCCTCAAGACCCTGGTGGGCGGGCGTGGAGTCCCCGGTGAGCGTTCGGGCGCGACCGCCCCGAGCGTCGCGGCGGTCGCCGGCCGGCGAACCTTCGATCGGGGTCGCGTGAGTTCACGCGTCCCTCCCCTGTTCGGGGGACGCGCCCCGAACCCTCGGAGCCTAGCCTCTCCGCCGGCGCAGACGCTGCGCCGCTCGGGAGGACATCCATGGCCACCGCCCTGCTCCCCGCGCTCCGGCGCAACGTGCTGCTGTTCATTCTCGCGTTCGCCGCCGCCAGCCTGGCGTTCGGCACGGTGATGCTGACCTCGCCGCCAATCAGCGAGGCGGCCGTCTCGACCCTGACGGACGACGGGATCATCCCGCCGGTCACCAACTGCGAGTTCCTGCCGAGCGGGGACGTCGACAGCTGCACCGTCTACCGCTGAGCTCGAGACCGGGCCACGGTCGCGGTCGGGCCGCAGCGGGCCGCCACGGGTCATCGCGGTGCCGCCGACTGCGGCAGGTCCGCCCGCGCGGCCGGCCGGAGGCCGCGTCACCGGCGCGACACATCCGCCCCCGGCCTGTCTCGCCGGCCCCGGACCCGGTCGCGGACCGGCGCTTGACGCTGGGATGCCAGCGTGCCCTCCTGGCCGAAAGACAGAAACTGCCGCGGAGGACGGTCTGCCATGGCGTTGATCCGGAGCTGCGTCCTCTCGGTCGCGATCGGCATCGCCGTGCTCGCCGGACAGGCCGCCGCCGCGCCGATCCGCGTCAAGGTCGGCGTCCTCAACGACATGTCGGGCGTCTACGCCGATACCGGCGGCAAGGGCTCCGTCGTCGCCGCGCAGATGGCGGTCGAGGATTTCGCCAAGGCCAACCCGGACGTGCAGGTCGAGATCGTCTCGGCCGATCACCAGAACAAGCCCGACGTCGGCGCCGCCGTCGCCCGCCAGTGGTACGACCGCGACGGCGTGGACGCGATCCTCGACGTGCCGACCTCCTCGGTGGCGCTGGCGGTGAGCCAGGTCACCCGCGAGAAGAACAAGATCTTCATCGACTCGGGGGCCGGCACCACGGAGCTGACCGGCAAGCAATGCTCGCCGAACACGATCCAGTGGACCTACGACACCTACGCCCTCGCGCACGGCACGGCCGGCGCCATGCTCAAGCGCGGCGGCGACACGTGGTACTTCCTCACCGCCGACTACGCGTTCGGCCTCTCCCTGCAGAACGAGGCGAAGGCCGTGATCGACACGGGCGGCGGGCGGGTGCTGGGCGCCGCCCGGGTCCCGTTCCCCGCCACGGACTTCTCCTCGTTCCTCCTGCAGGCGCAGGCCTCGGGCGCGAAGGTGGTGGGTCTGGCTAATGCGGGCGGCGACACGGTCAACGCGGTCAAGCAGGCGCACGAGTTCGGGCTGACCGACAGCGGCCAGAAACTCGCCGCCCTGCTGATCTACGCCGTCGACGTCCACGCGATCGGCCTGCAGACCGCGCAGGGACTGGTGCTGACCGAGTCGTTCTACTGGGATCTCAACCCGGAGACGCGGGCCTTCTCGGAGCGCTTCTACCCGCGCAACGGCAACAGCATGCCGACGATGAACCATGCGGGCGTCTATGCCGGGCTCCTGCACTACCTGAAGGCCGTGGCGGCGACGACGTCGACGGACCCGCAGAAGACCATGGCCTGGATGAAGGCCAACCCGACCGATGACCCGCTGTTCGGCAAGGGCGTTGTCCGGGCGGACGGGCGCAAGATCCACCCGATGTACCTGTTCGCGGTGAAGGCGCCGTCCGAGTCGAAGGGCCCGTGGGACCTCTACACGCTCCTCGACACGATCCCCGCCGAGCAGGCCTTCCGCCCCTTGGCCGACGGCGGCTGCCCGCTCGTCGCCAAGCCGTAGGGACGGAGCCGAACACCATGATGCGCGCACTCGAAGGGCAGGTCGCCTGGGTGACGGGGGCCGGATCCGGCATCGGGCAGGCGGCCGCCGTGGCGCTGGCGCGGGCCGGGATGCGGCTCGCGCTCACGGGACGGGGTCAGGAGGCCCTCGCGCGCACCGCGGAGCTCGTCCGCGCGGCGGGCGGCGAGGCGCTGGTCGCCCCTGCCGACATGGGCGTCGCCGACGACGTGCAGCGCGCCTGGGAGGCGGTTCACGCCGCGTGGCAGCGCTGCGACCTGCTGGTGAACTCGGCGGGCCTCAACGTGCCGCAGCGCGGCTGGAGCGAGATCACGCCGGCCGGCATCGACGCCGTGGTCGGCGTCAATCTCAACGGCCCCTTCTACGCGGCGCGGGCGGTGCTGCCGACCATGCGGGCGCAGCGGGGCGGCCTGATCATCCACGTCGCCTCCTGGGCCGGCCGCTACGTCTCCAAGCTGACGGGGCCGGCCTATTCCGCCGCCAAGCACGGGCTCGTGGCGCTCTCGGAGAGCCTGAACCAGGAGGAGTGCGGGCACGGCATCCGGTCCTGCTGCATCTGCCCCGGCGAGGTCGCGACGCCCCTCCTCGACAAGCGGCCGGTTCCGGTCACCGCGGAGGATCGCAGGCGCATGCTGCAGGCGGAGGATCTCGCCGAGACGATTCTGTTCGTCGCCCGCCTGCCGGCGTCCGTCTGCGTCAACGAGATCCTGATCAGCCCCACCTGGAACCGCGGCTATCTCGAGGGCGTGAAGCTCTGAGCGGTCCCGTCCGCCGGTGCGGGACGGCGCGCGACCCGCGCGCGGCGGCCGTCAGCGGTAGGCTCTTCCGCCCTTCATGATCGCCGTGCGGTAGCCTTCGGGGTGGAGCGCTTTGCCGAGGGGATCCACGATCCGGACATCGGCGTGACCCGCCGCGAGCCAAGCTTTCGCGAGTACGACCGCGCTGGCAGCCCGGGTTCTGGTCTGCTGAATGACGCCGCTCGGCGCCCTGGCAGTGATGACATACTGCAGATACTGATAACCAGCATGTGTCATGAGGCAAGTAGACAGCAATCCGCGCGCCCGTCCTACAAGGTAGGTTAGAAAAGCGAGCGTGGCCGCTCGAATTTCCGGGTCCGCGCGCTCGCCGTCCGCCGTTCGACTGGCCCTGGCGCGGTTCGCCCCGCTCATCGCCCGTTCAGGCTGGCCGGACAACTGTCACCACAGCCAAGCTAAACATAAGTATTTCTGAATTGTATCTGAGATTATAAGGATTAAATCTGGCGCAAGCTGGGCTATTTCAGGATTAAAATTTGATGAATGCGGAGTTCAGAACCGATTAAATCCACCGCGCCTACCAGCGCTGCCCGAAGGCGATGTGACGCGTCTTCGCCGAACCGATGGGGACAACGGTCCGGCGGACCGCCGGGCCCCGCGGGGCCGCATCGCGCACGACCGGGGGCGCGACCATGTCAGGGACCGAGGACGATCCAGGGATTCCGGGCTCCGCCGGTGCGGCGGACGCGGCCGGAACGGTCGCCGCGGCCGCGTCACGCCCGGTGCCGGACTCGGCGCCGGATCCGGAGCCCCGTCCGGCACGGCGGGACGGCGGGCCCGGCCGGCCGATCGACGACGGGGCGCGGGACCGGATCGGGCGCGGCCTGCGCCTGCACTATGCCGGCGTCCTGGCCCTGCCGATCCCTGACCGGCTCCGGACGCTGCTCGACGAGCTCGCCGCCCACTCCGACACGGAGGCCTCGCGATGACCCTGATGCTGCAAGCCGCTCCCGCGGGGAGCGGGTCCGGTCCGGCTCCTCAGGGCGCCGACGCCGAGATGCGCGACCTCCTGCTGGGGGCGATCCCGGCGCTGCGGGCCTTCGCGTTCTCGCTGACCTACGACCTCGACCGCTCGGACGACCTCGTGCAAGACACGCTGGTGCGCGCCTGGATCAACGCCGCCAGCTTCCGCCGCGGGACCAACCTGACGGCGTGGCTGTTCACGATCCTGCGGAACCTGTTCTACTCGGAGCAGCGCAAGCGCAAGCGCGAGGTGGAGGATGCCGACGGCGTCCATGCCGGGCGCCTGACCGCCCTCCCCGAGCAGGAGATCCGGATGGAGATGGCGCAGTTCCAGAGCGCGCTGAACCGCCTGCCGCCGGCCCAGCGCGAGGCGCTGGTTCTCGTCGGAGCCCAGAGCTTCACCTACGAGGAGGCCGCGGCCATCTGCGGCGTCGCGGTGGGCACGATCAAGAGCCGGGTCAGCCGCGCCCGGACCCGCCTGATCGAGGTGCTGGGCATGACCGGCACCGACGATATCGGGCCCGACCCGCAGACGCGCGCGGCCCTCGACGGCTCCTGAGGTGCGCTCCGCCGCGGCGCCTACTTGATGAGCCCGACGACGTCGCGGAACCGCCTGTGCCGCGCCGTGCCGAGCCACTCGAACACCACCATCTCGGTGGTGACGATCTCGGCGCCGTGGGCCGCCATCCGGGCGAGCGCGGCGTCCCGGTTCCCGATCCGCCGCGAGCCCACGGCGTCGGCCACCACGGCGACGCGGCGACCGGACTCGCGCAGTCCGAGAACCGTCTGCAGCACGCAGACATGCGCCTCGCAGCCGCTGACCACGAGGTCGCGATCCGCGGGCAGGCGCTCCAGGAAGCCGGGGGTCCGGGTCGCGCCGAAGCTCATCTTCGGGAAGGCCGTCCCGGGCTCGGGCGCCAGGGCAGGCACGGTCGGCCCGAGGCCGCCGGCATTCTGCTCGGTGACCAGGACCGGGACGTCGAGCAGCCGCGCGGCGGCGGTGAGGCGCCCCGCGTTGGCGACGACCCCGGCCCCCTCGGCGATCGTCGGTATCAGCCGGACCTGAACGTCGATGACGAGGAGGAGCGAGCGGGCGGGGTCGATCAGCGGCATGAATCTCTGGTCCCTGCGGACGGGTCCCGCCGGCAAGACAGGTGCGCGCCCCGACCGCGGTCCCGCCGGCGCATCGCCCCGGCACCAGTCCCGATCGGGTCGGGACGGGGGCGATCGCCGAGCCCTTGCCGAAAGAGACGCGGGTCCCCTCTCCCATGCGGGAGAGTGGGCATGGGGCGGCGGGATGGCGCGGCGGCCTCGACGCGAGTCGTCATCCTTCCAAACCGTTGCAACACGATCGGGAACGGCGCCTAGTAGGTCGCGAACAGCCGCGCCACCGCCCCGGGCTCCGCCGTGACGGTCAGCGCCAGGGCGAGCAGGATCCGGGCCTTCTGCGGGGTGAGGTTGTCGGCGCTGAGAATGCCGCGGCTGCGCAGCCGGGTGGTGAGCGGGACCACGCCGCTGCCGGCCCGGGTCGACATCACCACCACGATCCCGGTGGCGGCCGCCGCCTCCAGGGCCTCGGCCTCGGCGGGCGGGGTCATGCCCGGGGCGAGACCGGCCGCGACGAGGCCGCGCGCGCCGGCGGCCACGAAGGCCCGGACCGCGGTGCCGTCGGCATCGGCGTATCCGTAGGCGACGTCGACCCGCGGCAGCGCCGACAGCGTCCGGATGTCGAACGGCGTGCCCGGCGCGTGCGCCCGCTCGGAGCGGCGGTAGTACCGGACGGACTCGCCGTCGACGTGGCCGAGCACGCCGAAATCCGGGGTCCGGAAGGTCTGGAGCCGCGCCACCGAGGTCTTGGTCACCTCGCGCGCCGCCTGGATCTCGTCGTTGAGCACCACCAGCACGCCGCGCCCGCGGGAGGCCGGCGCCGCGGCCGTGCGCACGGCCGCCACGAGGTTCAGCTTGGCATCCGTGGAGAGGGCGCTCATCGGCCGCTGCGAGCCGACCAGCACCACCGGCAGATCCACCGTCAGGGTGAGGCTGAGGGCGTAGGCGGTCTCCTCCAGGGTGGCGGTGCCGTGCCCGATGACGATGCCGGCGAGATCCGGGTGCTCGGCCGCGAGGCGCTCGCACAGGCGGACGAGGTCGCGCCACTCGGCGAACCCGATCGCCGGGCTCGGGACCGCCCGGAACGGCACCGGCACCACCGCGGCGACCGTCGCGAGTTCCGGGACGGCGTCCAGGATCGCGCCGGCCTCGAGGCGCCGGTCGGTGGCGGTGTAGTCGAGGATGTCGAGGGCGTCGCGGCCGAGGGACGAGATCGTCCCGCCCGTGCCGATGAACGCGACCTTGGGCAATCCGGTCCCCGATCCTGCCGCCATGCCGTCTCTCCCAACCCTGTCCGACGCTGTGATGCCGCGTCGCGCGGCCGGGGTCGACCCCGGCCGCGCGCAGGCGGGCGATGCGCCGGGCGGGAGGCCCGCCGGCCCGTCCCGGCCCCTCGCCGGGACGGGCCGCGGCCTCAGCTGCGGAAGTCGACCAGAAGCGCCGAGACGGTGCCGCTGTTGGCGGTGCCGCTCGCCCCGTAGCCGGCGCTGCCCGACTGGCTGCTCTGGAGTCGCTGGATGAAGGTGGACAGCAGGTCGTTCGTCGCCCGCACCGCCGAGGTGGTCGACGTCGAGGCCGAGGCAAAGGCCGACGTCCCGCTCCCGGCGCTGCCCGCGGCGTCCCCAGGCGGCGGCCCGGGCGGCGGGCCGTCCGGACCGGCGACGCCGCCAGTCCCGTCGCCGGTGCCTTCGCCGGTGGCGTCGGCGCTCTGGGTGCTCTGGCCGTGGCTGGCGAACAGGTTCTTCAGCTCCGTGGCCTGGTCGGCGGTGAGGCTGCCGCTGCTGACCTGATCGGCGATCAGGCCGTCGATCCGGCCCTTCATGGAGGACGGGTCGAGCTCGGACCGGGTCGCGGTGCTGCCCGAGGCGGAGCTGCCCGACGACAGGCTCGAATCGATGCTGCTCAGGGCGCTCGTGAGCGCCGTCGCGTCGGTGCTGCTGATCGTGCCGGCCGACAGCGCGCTGCTGATCGTGTCGGACATCTGGGTCTTGGGCGACGGCGGCGGCGACCATCGCTGCGCGGAGAGCTGTGCTGCCGCGGTGGACGTGAGGGTACTCATGACGGGGCTCGGGTCACGGATGCGCCGGATTCGCCCGGCGGCGGGTCCGTGTGCAAATTACCCACGCGATTCTTAAAGCCGCGTTTCCGGACTCGCCGCGATCCCCGCCGCGGGGCCGAGCGCGGCGGCGACCCCGCGGCGGGGCGCGACCGGGAACCCCGATCGCGCCGCTCAGAGGCTCGCGGCCATGCGCAGTGGCGCCGATTCGGCCGGGCGCGCCGCGGCCTCGGCGTGGCCGTAGAGTCCGCGGTGCTTCGGGTTCGGCGACAGCCGGTCGGTCAGGCCGATCACCGTCTCGGCGGCGCCCAGCAGGAGCGCCCCTCCGGGGGCGAGCTGCGCCGCGAGCCGCGCCAGGACGTCCGACTTGGTCGGCGCGTCGAAGTAGATCAGCACGTTGCGGCAGTAGATCACGTCGAACTGGCCCAGCGAGGCGAAGCTGTGCAGCAGGTTGAGCTGCCGGTAATCCACCATGCTGCGCAGGCTCTGGGCGATCTGCCACTGCTCGCCGACCTGGGTGAAGTACTTGATCAGCCACTGCACCGGCAGGCCGCGCTGGACCTCGAAATGGCTGTACAGCCCGAGCTTGGCCTTCTCGATCACCTCGGTCGACAGGTCGGTGGCGACGATCTCCACCTGCCAGCCGGCGAGCCGCGGCGCCGCCTCCTGGAGGAGCATGGCCAGCGAGTACGGCTCCTGCCCGGTGGAGGCCGCCGCGCACCAGATCCGCAACCGGCGGCGGCCGGCATTGCGCGCCAGCACGTCCGGCAGGAGCGTGTCGCGGAACAGGTCGAAGGGGATCCGGTCGCGGAAGAAGAAGGTCTCGTTCGTGGTCATGGCCTCGACCACGGCCCGCTCGATCGTGCTGTTCTGGGCGAGCTTGAGGGTGCCGATCAGGTCGCCGAGGCTGGCGAGGCCGAAGCGGCGGCAGACCGGGGTCAGCCGACTCTCCACGAGGTAGCGCTTCTCCGCCGTCAGCGCGAGGCCGGAGCGCTGCTTCAGGAAGGTGCGCAAGAATTCGAACTCGAGTTCGGTCATGCCGGCTGCCCCGTGATCAGGGCGCGCAGCGCCGTCGCGAGTTCGGGCAACGGCAGCACGGCCTCGGCGAGCCCGGCCCGCGCGACGCTGCCCGGCATGCCCCAGACCGTGCTGGTGGCCTCGTCCTGGGCGAGGACCGGGCCGCCGGCCTCGGTGAGCGCCCGGGCGCCGTTGGTCCCGTCCGAGCCCATGCCGGTGAGGATCACGGTCGCGGTGGCGGCGCCGAACACCACCGCCGCGTCCTTGAACAGGACGTCGACCGCGGGGCGGCAGAAATTCACCGGCGGGCCGTCGGTGAGCTTGATGATCGGGCCGCCGGCCCCGGCGGCCAGCCCCATGTGGCGGCCGCCGGGGGCCACGTAGATGCGGCCCGGCTCGACCCGCTCCTCGGCCTTGCCCTCGGCCGCCGGGAGCCCGGTGCGGGTGGCCAAGTGCTCGGCGAAGACCGCCGTGAAGATCGGCGGCATGTGCTGGACGATCAGGATCGGCAGGCGCCGCAGGGCGGCCGCGCCGATGCCTTCCAGCATCTCGCCCACGGCCCGCGGCCCGCCCGTGGAGGAGCCGATCAGCAGGGCCCGGGGCTGGGTCCGGTTGCGGACCTTGGGCCGGAGGGTGAAGGGGGTCGCCGGGCGCGCCGCGGCCGGCGCCGGATGCACCGCCGCCGCCGGCACGGCCACCGGCGCGGGCGCGGCGTGGTGCCCCGGGGTGTGGCCGGCGGGCGCGGCGGCCGGGCGCCGGTTCCGCGCGCGCGCGGAGCCGAACACGCGGACGCGCTCGATCAGCTCGACCCGGAACGTGTCCGAGGTGGTGACGCCGCGGCTGCTCTCCGGCTTGGCGATGTAGTCCACCGCGCCGAGGGCGAGGCATTTCAGCGAGATGTCGGCGTTGCGCGTCGTCAGCGTCGACATCATCACGACCTGCACGCTCGGGCTCATGGCGAGCATGCGCGGCAGCGCGGTCGTGCCGTCGAGTTCCGGCATCTCGATGTCGAGCAGGACCACGTCCGGGTCGTGCTTGGCCATCAGCTCGAGCGCGATCCGGCCGTTCGAGGCCGTGCCGACGAGCTCGAACCCGGCCTCGCCGATCCAGCGGGCCACGAGGCCGCGCACCACGGCCGAGTCGTCGGCTACCAGGACACGGATCGCCGTGGCCGATGAGGTCGTGCTCTGGGTTGGCGGCCTACGCAGCGGGGCGACCGCGGGACTCAGGGCCATGATGATTGCCTCGGGTGCAGGGTCGCGGGGCTCGGGCCGCGGGTCAGGGAGCAGGCGATCAGGCCGCGTCGGCGACGAGTCCGACCTGTTCGAGCTTGGCCGTCAGGATGTCGCGGTCGAAGGGCTTCATGATGTACTCGTCGGCCCCCGCCCGGAGGGCGCGGGCGATCGCCCCGACGTCGTTCTCGGTGGTGCAGAACAGGACCTTCGGCACCCCTCCGCCCTCGCTCTGGCGCAGGGCCTGGAGGAACGCGTAGCCGTCCATGTTCGGCATGTTCCAGTCGAGCAGGATCGCGTCGGGCATGCTGGCCGCGCAGGCTTCGAGGGCGGCGCTGCCGTCCTCGGCCTCGCTGACGTTCATGCCGAGATCCTCGATGATCCGTCGGGCGACCTTCCGGATCACCGCGGAATCGTCCACCACCAGGCAGGTGGTCTCGTGGGGCGCCTTCATCGACCTCTCCCTCAAGCCGCCTTGGCGCCGGCGGGCGTGAAGCCGAGGAGCGCGTCCACGTCGAGGATCACCAGGAGCCGCCCGTCGAGGCGGTGGACGCAGGTCGCGAGGCCGCGGAAGCGCGGATCCAGGTTGATCGGCACCGCCTCGCGGCTGTCGGCGCCGAGCTTGAGCACCTCGCCGACGCCGTCGACCACCAGCGCGAAGGTCTCGCCGGCCTGCTCCAGGCCGATCGCCATCTTCGGGCTGGCCTTGGTGCCGTCCGCCTCGGCCTCCGCGTCGGGCAGGCCCAGGCGCCGGCGCAGGCTCATGGCCGTCACGACCCGGCCGCGCAGGTTCAGGAGGCCGACGATCTCGGCCGGCGCCAGGGGAACCGGCGTCACGCCCGACGGGACGAAGACGTCGTGGACCCGCTCGATCGCCAGGCCGAACAGCGTCTCGCCGACATAGACCGTGACGAAGTCGTCGGTGGCGCCGGTCTCGACGCCGTTGGTGGGGGCGCCGCTGGTGTTGGCGTTGGCAGCCTGCATCGGAACTCTCCGGATTCGTTCGTCGCGATCGTCACGATCGGCTCTTAGCGATCGGCCTGGGTCGATCGCCCTGGGGCGGGCGGCGCGGAGGCTCAGGCGGCTTTCGACACCGTGGCGGCGCCGATCTCGGCCAGCGCCGAGATCAGGCCGCTGCGGTCGAACTTCGCCACGAGGTCACTGATCGCCAGCGCCCGCGCCTTCTCCACCGCGTCGGCGCCGATCGCCCCGGTGAGGCCGATCACCGGGAGTCCGGCGAGGCGCGGCTCGGCCCGCCGCATGGCGGCGACGAGGTCGAAGCCGCTGCGGCCCGGCATCTCCAGGTCGGTGACCACCACCTCGATCTGCGGATCGGCCTGGAGCGCGGACAGCGCCGCCTCGGCGCTCGCCGCCGTGACCACCTGGTAGCCCGCGGCCTTGAGCACCGGGCTCAGCATGTCGCGGAAGAAGGCCGAGTCGTCGACCAGCAGGATCGTGGAGATCTGCTCGGGCCGCTTCAGGCCGCGCGCCCAGTCGTCGTAGGCCAGCGGCAGGAAGTGGGCGATGTTGATGATGTCGGTCGCCCGGCCCCGCAGAACCGCCGAGCCGATCAGGTCCGACCGGTCCGCCGCGATCTCGATGTCCAGGCGCTCCTCGACGATGTCGACGATCTCGTCGACCACGAGACCCATGGCGCGCTCGCCGTCGGAGAACACCACCAGGGCCTGCGTCCCCTCCGACTTGATGGTGATCGCCGCGTCGGCCGGGACCAGCGGCATCAGCCGCCCGCGGTACTGGATCAGCGCGCGGCCGCCGAGCCACTCGACCTTGGCGCACTCGATCTCCTCGAGGCGGGTGACCAGCGACAGCGGCACCGCCTTGAAGCTGCCCTGGCCGCCCTTGAACACGAGGAGCGTGGTCTTGGTGTCGGCCATCTCGACCGCCTCGTCGGCGTCGGCGTCGATGTGGCCGCCGCTGCCCTGGACGCCCTGCGCCACCTGGCGGGCCACGCCGTTGGGATCGACGATCAGCACCACGGCGCCGTCGCCGAGGATCGTGTTGCCGGCAAACATCGGGATGTGCCGCAGCTTCACCGACATCGGCTTCACGACGATCTCCTCCGTGTGGAAGACCTCGTCGACGAGGATGCCGAAGCGCTCGCGCCCGACCTGGGCGACCACCACGAAGCCGGCCTGGTCCGTCTCCGCGCCCGGGCTCGACTGGCCGAGCAGGCCGGTGAGCGAGACGATCGGCAGCAGCCGCTCGCGCAGGCGCAGCACCGGCGCGCCGTTGATGTGCTCGACCCGCTGCGCGCCGGCATCGACCCGGACCAGCTCCAGAACCGCCACCTGCGGAAGGGCGAACCGGTGCTCGCCGGCCCGCACGATCAGGGCGGCCACGATGGCGAGCGTCAGCGGGATCTTGATGGTGAAGGTGGTGCCGCGCCCCGCCGTGGTGGCGATGTCGATCAGGCCGCCGATGGTCTCGATGTTGGTCTTGACCACGTCCATGCCGACGCCGCGACCCGAGACCGAGGTCACCGCCGCCGCCGTCGAGAAGCCGGCGTGGAAGATGAACTTGGCGACCTGGGCGTCGGTCATCCGCTCGATATCGGCCTGCGAGGCGAGCCCGCGCTCCGCCGCCTTCTTGCGGATCGCCGCGAGGTTCAGGCCCTTGCCGTCGTCGGCGATCTCGATCGTGATCGTGCCGCCCTCGTGGTAGGCGGCGAGCCGGATCGTGCCGCGGGCGGGCTTGCCCGCCGCCACGCGCTCGGCCGTCGATTCGAGGCCGTGGTCGGCCGAGTTGCGGACCATGTGGGTCAGCGGGTCCTTGATGACCTCGAGGACCTGCCGGTCGAGCTCGGTCTCGTTGCCGACCATCACGAGGTCGATCTGCTTGCCGAGTTCGGCCGACAGGTCCCGCACCACGCGCGGCAGCTTCTGCCACGCGTTGCCGATCGGCTGCATGCGCGTCTTCATGACGCCTTCCTGCAGCTCGGCCGTGACGTGCGACAGGCGCTGCAGCGGGACCTTGTAGCTCGAATCCTCGTGCCGGCGGGCGATCTCGAGGAGCTGGTTGCGGGTCAGCACCAGCTCCGAGACCATCGTCATCAGGTGCTCGAGCGTGTCGACGTTCACCCGGATCGTCTGGTTCTTGGCGGCGGCGGTCGTCTCGCCCTCGGCGCCCTCGACCTTCTCGGCGCGCGCCGGCTCGGCTTTCTCGGCCTTCTCGGTCTCGACGGGCTCGGCCCGGGCCGGTTCGGGCTTCTTCTCGTCCTTGGGCGCCGCGCTGACGGCGGGCGCCGGGGCGGGCGCGACGGCGGCCACTGGGGCCGGCGGCGGGAGGAAATCCGACTCATCCGGACCGGGAGCGGCCAGGAAGGCGGCCTCCAGGTCGTCCAGGGACACCTCGCCGGGCTTCAGCTCGCGGACCACCGGATCGGGCAGGACCGGCTCGGGCGGCGGGGGGGCGGCGGCCGGCTCGGGAGAGCCCTCGGCCATGCGCTCGAGGGCGGAGATGAGGTCGTCGTCCGAGCCCGCGGGCTCCGTGCCGGTGGCTTCCAGATCGGCCAGGATGGCCTTCAGCCGGTCCAGCGTCAGCAGAATCAGGGTGACGGAATCGGACGTGGCGGGCAGCCCGTCGCGGAAGCGGCCCATCAAGGTCTCGGCGGCGTGCGCCAGGGCTTCGAGCCGCGGGAGACCGAGGAACCCGCAGGTCCCCTTAATCGTGTGCACGAGTCGGAAGATATTCCGAAGAATAGTCTCGTTGTTCGGATCCTGCTCGAATCGAACCAGTTCTGCATCGACCGTGTCGAGATGCTCCCCGCTCTCGGTCAGAAACTCGCGAAGCAGGTCGTCCATAGGCGCTACTCGTTACGCGGAGAAGGTCTCGCGCAACCTACTTACTCGCGCGGGGTTAGGGAAGCGTTTCCATCCCGGCCCCGCGCGGCACCTTTTTCAGAGTTTCACGCCAGCGCCGTGTCCGAAGCCTCTCCATCGGGGTCTTCGGACGCGTCGATCACTGCGGGCGTGGCGGTGATAGTCACTTCATCACCCTCGATGGCGAAGCTTACATCCATGGCGGCGGCCCGCGCCACGAGGCCCGCGTAGAACGGCAGGATGCCGTGGGCGTCGACGGTGCCGCTCTCGGGCCGGCCGGCCATCAGCTCCTCGACGTGGGGCGGGATGCGGGCATGGGAGCCCTTGGCCTTGAGCACCAGCGTGGGCGCCTCGCCGTCGCCGGAGACGACGACGTCGATCAGGCCGCCCCGGGGAATCGCCGAGGTGGCGACCATCACGAGATTGAGCAGGAGCTTGACCTTGTTCTTCGGGAACAGGGCCTGCGGCGCGCTCCAAGTCAGCTTGGTCTTGTCGTCGGAGAACATGCCCTTGGCCACGCTCTCGGCGTCGGCGAGGTCGATCGAGGCGCCGGCCGAGCCGGCGGCCCCGAAGGCGATGCGGGCGAATTTCAGCCGCGCCGAGGCCTGACGGGCGCTCTTCCCGATCAGCTCCAGGGCGAAGGTCCGCATCGATTCGTCCTGGTCGTCCTCCAGGACCTCGAGCCCGTTCACGATCGCGCCGACGGGGCTGATCACGTCGTGGCAGACGCGGGAGCAGAGCAGGGCGGCGAGGTCGAGGCCGTCGAGATTCAGGATGGGCGAGGTCGGGGAGGACATGGTGCGCTCCGGGCGGGCGGATCTGAGGTGCGGACGTCTGCGGGCCGGGGCCCCGATTGGGGCTGCCGGTTCCCGGCCGCCCGGTTCTCGGCCGCCCAGTCCTCGGCCGCCCCTGCGGCGAGCGAGTCGCCCGAAGGGATCCCGCGCGGCCCGCGGGCCGGACCGGGGGCGACGACCGGTCCGCACGGATAGACGCCACGGTCGGCTTTGAAAAGCGTTACCGGATCGAACGGAAGGCGAGGCACGACCCCGAATCCGGGCCCGCGGGGCCGCGAACGCGTCGTCTCGGCCCTGTCCTGGCCGCATCGTGAACGCGCGGCGGGCGCCATGAGCCATGCGCGCGGGGCCGGACACGGGCGGCCCGGTCGGCTACGATGCCGGCCCCGTCGCGCCAGGGAGGATGCGGCATGAGAGACGAGACCGGTCTCCGGAACGGATCGGCGAACGGATCTGCCACGACGCTGCGCGCGGGCCTGCGCCCCCGGCTCGGGCTCGCCGACCCGGACGCCGCGCGCGCCCGGCTCGCCGAGCTCGCGCCGGCGCTGCCGGACGGAGTCCTGACGCCGCCCTGCCGGGACCTGCTCCTCGGCCTCGCGGACCATTCCCCCTTCCTGTGGCGGGCCGCCACCCGGTCGCCCGAGCGGCTCGTCGCCCTGCTGGATCAGCCGCCGGACGCGGCGAGCCGGGACATCATCGCGCGGCAGCGCGGGGTCGGCGCCGCCTGCGGGGCGAATCCCGACCTCGCCGAGGTCGGCCGGCGGCTGCGCGCCAACCGGGAGGCGCACGCCCTCCTGGTCGCCCTGGCCGATCTCGGCGGCTGCTGGGACCTCGAGGCGGTGACCCACGCCCTGTCGGCCTTCGCCGACGCCTCGGTGAGCGCGGCGGTCGAGGCGCTCCTCCGGCAGGGGATGGCGACCGGGCGGTACCGGCCCACGGATCCGGAGGCTCCGCAGGACGGGTCGGGCCTGATCGTCCTGGGCCTCGGCAAGCTCGGCGGATGCGAGCTGAACTACTCGAGCGACATCGACCTCGTCGTCTTCTACGAGGCCGAGCCCGCTGCCGCGGCGACCGGCGGCGACCCGAAGCCCTTCCTCGTCAAGCTGGCGCAGGGTCTGGTGAAGCTCCTGGCCGACCGGACCGCCGACGGATACGTCCACCGCATCGACTACCGGCTGCGGCCGGACCCGGGCTCGACCGCGGTGGCGCTCTCCACGGGTTTCGCCTTCGACTACTACCAGACGCTCGGCCAGAACTGGGAGCGCGCGGCCTTCATCAAGGCCCGGCCGATCGCCGGCGACATCCCGGCCGGCGAGGCCTTCCTGGCGGAGCTCGCGCCGTTCATCTGGCGCCGGCACTTCGACTTCCCGGCCATCGCCGAGATCCACGCCCTGAAGCGGCAGATCCACATGGTCCGCGGCCACGAGACCATCGCGGTCGGCGGCCACGACATCAAGATCGGCCGCGGCGGCATCCGGGAGATCGAGTTCTTCGTCCAGACCCAGCAGCTCGTCTTCGGCGGCCGCAAGCCCGCCCTTCGGGGCCGCCAGACCGTCCCGATGCTCGGCGAGCTCGTCGCGGAGGGCTGGATCGACGGGCGGGCCCGGGACGAGCTCTCCGCGGCCTACGCGTTCCTGCGCACCCTCGAGCACCGGATCCAGATGATCCGGGACGAGCAGACCCAGCGCCTGCCCACCGGGATCGAGGCGCTGACCGCGCTTGCCCTGTTCGCGGGCTTCCCCGACCTGCCGGCCTTCGAGGCGGCCCTGCTCCACCACGCCGGGCGGGTCCAGGCGCACTACGCCCTGCTGTTCGAGGCGGAGCCGGAGGCCGGCGCGGACGGCGCCGCCCTGGTCTTCGGCGAGAGCGAGCCGGACCCCGAGACCCTGGCGCGGCTCGGCGCCTTCGGGTTCCGGGACCCGCCCCTGGCCTGGGAGACCGTGCAGGGCTGGCATCTCGGGCGCCGCCCGGCCCTGCGGACCGGCCGGGCCCGGGAGATCCTCGCCGAGATGCTCCCGGCGCTGCTGCGGGCGCTCGGCGGGACCGCCGACCCCGACGCGGCGCTCCTCGCCCTCGACCGGGCCTTCGCGCGCATGCCCGCGGTGGCCGAACTCCTCGCCATCCTGCGCTCGCACGAGCGCCTGCGCCTGCTGTTCGCCGACATCCTGGGGACGGCGCCGCGCCTCGCCGACACGGTGGGCCTGAGCCCGCACGTCCTCGACACCGTGCTCGACGCCGACTTCGTGACGCCGACCACGGATCCCGACCAGGTCCGCGCGCAGTACCGGGCGCTCCTGGGCCAGCCGGCGAGCCACGAGGAGAGCCTCGACCGCTGCCGGGACGCCACGCGGCAGATGGCCTTCGTCACCGGCGCGCGACTCCTGTCGGGCATCCTCACCCCGCGCCAGGCCGGGGAGGCCTACGCGGCGATCGCCGACGCCACGGTGACGCTGAGCCTGGAGGCGGAGGAGCGCCGGTTCGCCCTGGACCACGGCGCGGTGCCCGCGGGGCGCTGCTGCATCCTGGCGCTCGGCCGCCTCGGATCCCGCCAGCTCAGCGCCGAATCTGACCTCGACCTCGTGTTCCTGTACGATTTCGACCCGGAGAACCGCACCAGCGACGGAAGGCGGCCCCTCGACGCGGTGGTGGCCTACAACCGGCTGGCGCAGCGCGTGTTCGCGGCGCTCACCACGGCCACGCGGCGCGGCCGGCTCTACGCGGTCGACCTGCGGCTGCGGCCCTACGGCAGCCACAGCCCGCCCGCCGTGCAGCTCAGCGGCTTCGCGGCCTATCACGGCGGCGAGGCGGAGCTCTGGGAGCACATGGCGCTCGCCCGCGCCCGGGTCGTGGCCGGCGACGCCACCCTGGCGGCCGACGTCACGGCCGCGATCGCCGGAATCCTCCGGCAGCCGCGCGAGACCGCCGCCGTCTGCGCCGAGGCGGGCGCGATGCGGGCCCTGGTCGCGCGGGAGCGGGGCGATGCCGGCCCCTACGACCTGAAGCTCGCCCCGGGCGCGCTGTTCGACCTCGACTTCCTGGCCCAGGCCATCGTGCTGAGCCAGGCCCGCGACTGGCCCGGCTGCATCGGCCTCGGCGCGGAGGCGCTCTTCCGGGAGGCGGCGGCGCGCGGCCTCCTGCCCGCGGCGGCGGGGGAGGCCCTCGCCGAGACCTACGGGTTCCTCGACGCCGTCTACCAGTGGCAGCGGCTCGTGATGACCGATCCCGCCGCCGAGCCGTCCGAGACCGCGTCCCGGCAGATCGCCAAGGCGGTGGGTCTCCCGGACGCGCGCGGCCTCGCGGCGGAGCTGCGCCGCCACCGCCGCCGGAGCCAGGCCCTGCTGGCACGGATCCGGCGGACGGTTCGGATGCCGGCGCGGCTGCCGGCCGCCGTGCGGGAGCCGCCGGAGCGCGGATGAGGCGGCGCTCCGGCCGGAGGCCGTCGACAATCATCCCCCGCTCGGGCATTCAGAGCGGTCTTGGGAGGCATCATGACGGGCGCGGCGACGATCTCGGGGCCGGAGCGTGAGCGGATCGCCGCGGCGCTCGCCGAGATCGCCTGCGCGGCGGGGGAGATCCTGCGCCGCTACCACCGGGGTCCCTGCCCCCACGCCCTGAAGCCGGACGGCTCCCCCTCCAGCGCCGCCGACGTCGAGGCCGAGGACCTGATCGTCGACGCCCTCGCCGGGCGCTTCCCGGGGATCGCGGTCGTGGCCGAGGAGCGCGCCCAGGGCGACACTGCGCGCCCCGCCGACCTCTTCTTCCTCGTCGATCCCCTGGACGGCACCCGCGACTTCCTCGCCGGGACGCCGGACTACTCGGTCAACATCGCGCTGGTGTCGGGCGCCCGCCCGGTGGCGGCCGCGCTGGCGGCCCCCGGCCTCGGCCGGGTCTGGTGGGCGGGCCCCGCGACCCTGGAGGGCCCCGTGATCGCGGGCCGGCCGGGAGTCGGGCGGCCGGTCCGCGCGCGGCCGGTGCCGGAGTCGGGCCTCGTCGCCCTGGGCAGCCGGCGGCACGGCGACCCCGAGACCGCCACCTGCCTGGCGGCGCTGCCGGTCGCGGAGACGCGCCAGGTCGGGTCCGCCCTGAAGTTCGGGCTGATCGCCGCCGGCGAGGCCGACATCTACGTCCGCTGCGGCCCGACCATGGAATGGGACACGGCCGCGGGCGACCACATCGTCGCGGCGGCGGGGGGCTGCGTGGTGGTGCCGGGCGGCGGCCCGATCCGCTACGGCCAGCACGGGCCCGATCACCGCAACGGGCCCTTCGCGGCCCTCGGGGACCCGACCCTGGCGCCGCGGCTCGCGCTGCCGGCGCGCGCGACCGTCCGGCCGACGGCGCCGCTCAGCGCGGCGCATCCGTAGGCGGGACGTCGGGTGGGACATCCTGCAGGCGGCTCACGGCCGGCCAGGCCGCCTCCGCCCGCCGGGCCAGGCCGGGCTCCGCCAGGAACCGGGCGCGGCGCTCGGCATCCCGGAACAGGTAGAGGCGCTCGCCGATCACCGCGAAGACCAGGGGATCGGCGTCCACCAGCCGCTCATCCAGGATCCCGGCGGCGTCGTAGCCCCCGAGGCGCGGGGCGTAGGCGGCCGGATCGTCCCGGAAGGCCGCGCGGTTGGCGCCGCTGGAGAAGCGCCAGACCTGCCCGCCCCAGGACAGCTCGAACCGGGCCAGGCCGGCCCGCGGCCCGCCCTCCAGGAAGTAGCTGACCGGATCGAAGCCGTTGAGCGTCAGCAGCTCGATCCGCGTCCGGGCCGGCAGGCCCTCCTCCGCCGCGGCCCCGCCGGGGGCGGACAGCGCGACGGCCAGTGCGAGCGCGAGCGCCGCCCTCCGGTCGATCGCGCCTGACCGCCCGGCCGCGCGGGTCGCTGCGCGCGCACGGGCTGCGGGGTCAGGACGCGTTAACCACATCTTGCGGATTCCCTCAGAAGCTGGTCCGACTCATCCGCCCGGCGCGGCCTCTGCCGGCCCGGGGGGACAGAGCGGCATAGGTCCGTCGCACGAACCGTTAATCGAACCGGGCGAGGAGGCAACGATGACGGCACGAGACGATCGCGGCACCGATCGCGGCACCGACCGCCGCACCCTCCTGCGCGCGGGCCTCGGCCTCGCGCTGGGTGCTCCCCTCGGCGGCTCCCTCGTCGGCCTCGGCGCGGCGGGACCGGCCCGCGCGGCCGGCGAGGATCTCGACACGCCCGAGACCTTCCGTCCCGGCGAGATCGTGGATTCCGGCCACCGGTTCTTCGGCACGGTGTCGCGCGGCCTCGCGCTCACCGTCGAGGAGGCCGGCCGGCGCTGGGGCGAGCCCAACGGCTACATCCTCGGCCAGGAGGGCGGCGGCGCCGTGGTGGCGGGCGTCCGCTACGGCGAGGGCACCCTCTACACCCGCAATGCCGGCCAGCGCCGCATCTACTGGCAGGGCCCGTCCGTCGGCTTCGATGTCGGCGGCGACGGGGCCCGCACCATGATGCTGGTCTACAACCTGCCCAACGTGCGCGACCTGTACCGCCGCTTCGCCGGCGTCGACGGCTCGGCCTACCTGGTGGGTGGCTTCGGGATGACCGCGGTGGTCAACGACCGGGTCATCGTCGTGCCGATCCGCAGCGGCGTCGGCGCCCGCCTCGGGATCAATGTCGGCTATCTGAAGTTCACCCGTGAGCCCACTTGGAACCCGTTTTGATCCGGCCTGATCCGCGACGGGGTCGGAACGCGTTCTGATTGACCGGCGCCGCGGGATTTCACCCTCGCGGCCAACCTGGGCTAGAGTGGAGCTGGGTCGGGTTTTCCGGCCGGACGCGCGGACTGCACCCTCGTGATCGAAACGGTGATGATCTTCGCGCTGGGCTTCCTGGCGGCGAGCCTGTGCGGCCTGCTGCTGCTGCCGGCCCTCAACGCGCGCGCCGCGCGCCTGGAGCGGCGCCGGGCCGAGGCGCGCCTGCCCCTGTCGCCGGCCGAGATCGCCGCCGAGCGCGATTTCCTGCGCGCGCAATTCGCCGTGCATCAGCGCCGCCTGGAGCGCCGGGTCGAGACCGTCGAGGCGCGGCGGCAGTCCGACATGGCGGCGATCGGGGCCGGGACGATGCGGGTCGCCGCCCTGGCGCGCGACGTCGCGGCCCGCGACGCCGAGATCGCCCAGGCCCAGGCCAAGTCCCGGGAGCTCGAGACCGAGCTGGCGCTCGCCCGCGAGGACGGGGGCGCGAGCCTCGCCACGCTCCAGGCCCTCGAGGACGCCCATGCCGACCTGCTCGACAGCCTCCTGGCGCTCCGGCAGGGCACGGCCCCGGCGCCGGAGGCCGCCGCGCTGGCGGCCGAGCGCGACGACCTGCGCGCGAGCCTGAAGGCGGCCGAGGAGGCTCTGGCCCTGACCGTGGCCGACCGGCAGAGCGAGCGGGCCGGAAGCCCGCCGCAGGACCGGCAGGCCGGCATCGAACGGGAGAACGCCGATCTCCGGCGGCGAATCGTCGAGGTCGCCGACGCCCTCACGGCCCCGGGGCGGATGCCCCGGGCCGCGTCGGCGATGCCGCAACCCGAGCGGGTCTGAGCGAAGCCGCCCCCGAAACGGGGGTTTGGCTACCGGAACGCAACCGAAAACCTGCGATGACTGCCTTGTTTCGACCACGCAAAGGCATCATCGCATCGCCCACGCGTCCTGCATTCACAACTTCGACAGATGGTACGGATACCCATGCGCCTGAAGCCGATCGTCCTCGCCGTAACGGCGGCCGTTGCCCTGACGCTGCCGGCAGCGGCGCAGCAGACGAAGCGCGGCAATGAGACCCTGAAGAAGTACTGCACCGGCGACTACCTGACCTACTGCGGCAACTTGGCCCCCGACGATCCGGCCACCGATGCCTGCTTCCAGAAGAACTGGAAGAAGCTCAGCGAGAACTGCCGCCGGGCGATCGACGCCTACGAGGCCGAGCAGCAGCAGAACGCCCCTGCCAAGAACCGGCAGGGCTCGCAGGGCGGCAAGGAGCGGCGGGGCTGACGCGTTCCGGCCGGTGAGGCCCGGGCGGGGAACCCGGCAACGGGCGCCCGGCCGCATGCCGTGGCCGGCCTGTGGCGGGCGGGCGCTCGCGCCCGAGCGCGGCAGCGGCTAAGGTAGCGCTCCCGCCGGCCCTCGCGTGCCGGTGCCGAGCCCGCCGGACCCTCGCGCGATGTTGTCGAAACCCGCCCTGAAACTCCTCGCCGTGTCCGGCCTCGTGGCCCTGGCAGCCTCCGCCTGCGGGCGGCGGGGCGCGCTGGAGCCGCCGCAGACGGCGGCCCCCGCGGCCGCGCGGGCCGGTGCGCAGGCGGGCCCGGACGGGCCGACCGGGCGGCGGACGCTGCCGGTCTCGGTCGGTCTCGGCGGCGGCGCCCCGGAACCGGATCCGGCCTCGGTGCGCGCCGGCGACGAGCTCTCGGCGGCGGCGGTGCCGCCGGGCGGCACCGAGGCGCCGGTGGAGACCAGCCGCGGCGCGCGGCGCGGCTACCGCGTGCCGAAGGAGCCTTTCATTCTGGATCCGCTGCTGTAGAGGGCGGAGGCCGGCACGCCGTCGCGGTGCCGCGCGCCCGGTGACCCGGTCGGACCCGGTCATCGGCGCGCGACCGCCGCGGCCTTCGGCGGGGTGTTTCACGGGAAACAGCCCGCGCTCCGGCGCGGACGAGACACGGCGACGAGACACGGCCGAGATGCACCATTTCCAGTATCGCGACGGCCGCCTGCACGCCGAGGAGGTCGACCTGACCGGCCTCGCCGCGGAGGTCGGCACACCGTTCTACTGCTACAGCACCGCCACCCTGGAGCGGCACTACCGCGTCTTCGCGGAGGCGTTCGCGGCCGACGACGCGCTGGTCTGCTTCGCCATGAAGGCGAACTCCAACCAGGCCGTCCTGCGGACCCTCGCGGCCCGGGGCGCCGGGATGGACATCGTCTCGGGCGGCGAGCTGCAGCGGGCGCTGGCCGCCGGTGTGGACCCGGACAAGATCGTGTTCTCGGGGGTCGGCAAAACCCGCGCCGAGATGGAGGCCGCGCTGAAGGCCGGCATCTTGTGCTTCAACGTCGAGAGCGAGCCGGAGCTCGCGGTCCTGTCCGAGGTGTCCGTGGGACTCGGCCTCCGGGCGCCGGTCTCGATCCGGGTGAACCCCGACGTGGATGCCGGCACGCACGCCAAGATCTCCACCGGCAAGTACGAGAACAAGTTCGGCATCCCGATCACCCGGGCGCCGGCGGTCTACGCCGCCGCGGCCGCCTTGCCGGGAATCGCGGTGCACGGCGTCGACATGCATATCGGCAGCCAGATCACCGATCTGGCGCCCTTCGCGGACGCGGCCCGGCTGCTCGCCGGCCTCGCCCGGGAGCTGATGGCGGCCGGGCATCCCCTGCGCCACATCGACTTCGGCGGCGGCCTCGGGATCCCCTACCGCGACGACAACGCCCCGCCGCCGGACCCGGCCGCGCTGGCGGCGACTCTGCGGCCGCATTTCGCGCCCCTCGGCCTGCGCCCGGTCTTCGAGATCGGGCGGATGATCGTCGGCAATGCCGGGATCCTGCTGACGCGGGTGCTCTACGTGAAGCACAGCGAGGGGCGGACGTTCGTGATCGTCGACGCGGCGATGAACGACCTGATCCGCCCGACCCTGTACGAGGCCTATCACGGCCTGCGGCCGGTCATCGAGCCGGCCCCCGAGACTCCGCGCCTCGTCGCCGACGTGGTCGGCCCGGTCTGCGAGAGCGGCGACTACCTCGCCCTCAACCGCGAGATGCCGGAGGTGAGGCCCGGCGACCTGATCGCCGTGATGAGCGCCGGCGCCTACGGGGCGGTGCAGTCCTGCACCTACAACACCCGGCCGCTGGTGCCGGAGGTTCTGGTGCGGGGCGACCGGGCGGCCGTGGTGCGCCCGCGCCTCGAGGTCGACGCGCTGATCGCCCTCGACCGGGTGCCGGACTGGCTGGCGTGAGCCGCCCTCCGGCGGGCGCCGCCTCCACGCCGGCCCCGGGACCCGACGGGCCCCTGCCGCTGTCGGTCTTCATCATCGCCCACAACGAGGCGGACCGGATCGGCGCGACGATCCGGGCGGTGGGCGGCCTGACCGACGACCTCGTGGTAGTCGATTCGGGCTCCACGGACGGGACGCAGGCGCTGGCGGCGTCGCTGGGCGCGCGGGTGCTGCACAATCCCTGGCCGGGCTACGGCCCGCAGAAGCGCTTCGCCGAGGAGCAGTGCCGGCACGTCTGGCTCCTGAACCTCGACGCCGACGAGGTGGTACCGCCGGAACTGGTCCGGGAGATCCGGGGCCTCTGGGTCGCGGGCGAGCCGCGCCGCCCGGCCTGGCGGATCGGCATTGCGGAGATCTTCCCCGGCGAGGGCCGGCCGCACCCGCTCGCCTACACGCTGACGCCGGTGCGACTCTACCGGAAGGACCGGGGCCGCTACGCCGCCTCACCGGTACACGACCGGGTGGCGCTGGAACCCGGGGTGAATCCGGGACGGCTCAGGGGCGTGATCCACCATTTCTCGGTGCGCTCGCTCGGCGACCAGCTCGACAAGCTAAATCGCTACTCCGACCAGCAGGCGGACGACCTGGAATCGCGGGGCGTGGTGATTCCGACCTGGCGGGTGTTCGTCGAGCTGCCGGGCAATTTCCTGAAGGCCTATCTCGGCCGCCGCCACTTCGTGCGCGGCACCTACGGCTTCCTGACGGCGATGAACTACGCGATCTCGCGGCATCTGCGCGTCGCCAAGCACGTCGAGCGCCGCCGCGTGGCCGCCGCCCGCCAGGATCGGGTTGACCCGCCGGATCCGACCTTCTAGAGCCAGAGCGCCGGAGACGTGGCCGAGCGGCTGAAGGCACTCGTTTGCTAAATGAGCATACCCAGAAATGGGTATCGAGGGTTCGAATCCCTCCGTCTCCGCCAGTTGCCTTTGATTGGTAACACTTTTTTCGATCAGAAGGGGGGTTGCCCCACCATTTGCCCCACCAGCGAATGGGAGATCGAGAGAGCGAAGCCTTTCGCTAAATGGACGCACCACCTTAGCTGCCTTAGCCATGAAGGCATGGCGCTCGATTCGAAAGCCACGCCTGAGGAGCGGCTCAGCGCTTGGCTCGCAAAGCAGGCGCCTCTTCCTGACCGGCCGCCACGCCTTCAGCACGTCCGACTTCCCCACTGGATCCGCGTCGTGGCATTCGTCGTCGACCTCGTCCTTTGGGTTGCACTCCTTTCGAGTCTCGGCGCGCAAATCCGACAGTTGCTCCACCTGTTGAAGACGTGATCACGTTCCGGTGAAGCGCGCTCATCGCGCCGCGTGTCGCGTGTCGCGTGTCGCGTGTCGCGTGTCGCGTGTCGCGTGTCAGCCGCGGGTACCGACATCAAGACGTCAAGCCTCTCCACGCGCCAACGTACGCCTTGGTGCGGACGAGATGTGTTCAGAGGGGCATTTCGTCAGTCGTAAGTTCGATGTCACAGTCAAAAAATAATTTTTAGCGCTACTTTATCGCCCGGCGGAAGGCTATTCCGATCGGGTGCACGCGATGAAGCACGTTCCACAATCCGCGTTCGACATTTTCGCAAGGCGGCGTGGCGCTAGCCGGCTGGAAGATCTATTATCGGAGTTGAAATCGAGCGGCCGCATTTTCGGATATGATACGTTCCTGATGGGGCGCCTCCCACAGTCACCGACGCAAAACCTCCTCGACTGCGCGACTCTCTCCGGTTGGCCCTTCGAATGGC
This sequence comes from Methylobacterium sp. NMS14P, assembly GCF_028583545.1. Classification (NCBI taxonomy): domain Bacteria; kingdom Pseudomonadati; phylum Pseudomonadota; class Alphaproteobacteria; order Hyphomicrobiales; family Methylobacteriaceae; genus Methylobacterium; species Methylobacterium sp. NMS14P. Next base: position 4,496,808 of record NZ_CP087106.1, read on the forward strand.
AGCAGCGCTATCAGGCCGAGCGTTTCGTCCACATCGATCCCGTCATCCGGCACATCCGGCATAGCATCGACCCATTCCTCTGGCGCGAGGCCCTCGATGCGCCCGGCCGACATGAAGGCCAGATTGTGCTGGAGGAGGCGCGGGCCTTTGGCATCGTCGATGGCTTCTGCGTGCCGCTCCATCAGGTCGGCGACGGTGAGTCGGGTCTGAGCTTCGGTGGGGAGCGGCTCGCCCCCTCAGAAGACGAGCGCGCCGCGCTGCACCTGATCGGCATCTATGCCCTGTCGGCGGCGCGGGCGATCCTGCGCCGAATGGCGGATGCAGACGATGGTCTTCCCGCGCCGGCGCACCTGACCGACCGCGAAGTCGAATGCCTTAAGTGGTCGGCCTCCGGCAAGACGGCCTGGGAAATCTCGGTCATCCTGTCGATCTCTAGGAGAACCGTCGAACAGTATCTCGCCAGCGCCGCGCGCAAACTGGACGCTGTCAGTCGTGTCCAGAGCGTGGCAGAGGCCTTGCGTCGCGGCATCATAGACTGACACCGCCGTTTGCGCCCCACCGTAATCTTACGGCTGGATCGAACTGCTCTTTCTGAGAAGGTTGTCAATCTTCTTGAAGGGCGCCTCAATGTTCTCACTTATCATTGGCAATGTTGACGCGGCAGACCCGCGAATGGCCGACCGGATTTATGCCTTCCGTCATGCCTATTTCGTCGAATACCTGCGGCGGGAGAGCTGCCGACAGGCTGATTGCCGCGAGCGCGATCGCTTCGACGGCCCCGATAGCGTTCATATCCTCGGCGAGGAGGGCGCGGAGATCCTCGCCTACGCGCGCCTCCTGCCGACCACCCGCCCTCACCTACTCTCGCACCTCTACCCGGAGATCCTGCAAGGCCGCCCAGCGCCGACGGGACCGCGGATCTACGAATGGACGCGCCACGCGATTGCGCCCACGATGCGGGAAGCGATCGTGGCGACGGCGTTCTCGAACGTCATGTCAGGCGCCGTGGCACTCGCGGCCAACTGTCTGGATCTCGAAGGCCTGCTCGTACAGCTGCATCCGTCGCTCGTTGATCGCCTGATGGAGACGGGTTGGGATGCAGAGCCGCTCGCCTGCCCGACAAAATGGGAGGGCAGCTACCTTGTACTGGTCTACGCACATCTCACCGAACACACGCTTCTGACAGCGCATGCAGCCTTCGCGGCTTGGCCGGAGGCAAGCCTGCACGTCCCCCAGGGACTTGCCCGCGCGGCTAAGGCCGACCTTCCGATGCCAGTCCTGCAGTGAGGCCCAGGGCGAAGGAGATGACGATGCCATCGTCAGCCGAGCGGAGCGTCCTGTTCTTTCGCACCTATCGTGAAGCGACGCTCCCGCTCTATGCTGCCCTCGTGGATGAGCTGTGTGCCTCGCCTCACCTGCCATTTCAGTTAGCGACGGTGCTCGAGGATATCGGTCAGGATTTCATCCGGCTTGGGGAGACGGTCAACGCCGCGCTCGACCGCCTAGGCGCGCTGGAGCACGGGGTCGATGCTGACCTCACTGTCGAGGCAAAGATCGAAGCTGTGATAGCCCGCTTTACGTTGGCCGGATTGATGAAGCCGGTGGGCGAGGGAAGCCCAGGCCCGGCGCCGACCGACGAGTCCTTCCGGCAAGCGCTCCGGATCGCCCTCGTCATGACGCACGATCTGCCGATCGTTGGACGGCCATGAGCCTGTCGCGGTCCGTTGGGCGGTGGATTGAGGCCGGTCCTAATCGATGCGCCGCGATAGCCCATGCCCATGTTTAAGACGCCCTCGCCAAGTGGCGCCAAGCCGCGTCGGGATATTCGCGGGCGTCCTAGACATCTTGACGCCCGAACCGGCCACTGCAACCGAACTCGCCGCACGGGCTGGCCTGCCAGCTCGCGAGCGGACCTTGCACGCAACCCGTGCGCTGGCGGGATCGCAGGCGGACGCGCTCGCAGTCAGGACCGGGACAGAACAGGTGCTGCGTTGGCGACTGGCGGCTGGGCCCATCGCTTCATGATCTGACGGACAGCACGGAGCGTGAGTGACATAGCGGGCATTCTGCTTCCCACCCAACCCAGCCGCCCGGACCGTCTCTGGCGCTGCCCGAAAGCAGCCGTTCGTCGGTCGGTTGGCAACTTCGGCCTGCGGTGGAAACCGGCGGCTATCCTCTTACCTGCAAGTGGATGTTCCGGCTCCCCTCACTGGTACGGCGCCCACTCTATCGTCGTTCGTCTTCCTCACGCAGGTCTCGGTCCAGGCCAGAGGACGCCCCTCAGCCGAGTGCAACGCCATCCGTGCAACCGGGAGGCCCGTCGCCGTGTCGACAAGTGCGGATCGGCTCTCGCCGGCACGGTAGAGGTGATCCTCGCCCCACTGCCGAAGCGCGACGATGACTAGGAAGAGGCCACGGCCCTTATCGGTCAGAATGTACTCGCGGTAGGCGCTGCCGTCCGAAGCCGCCGCAGTCTCTAAGACACCGCGCTCCGTGAGGTCGCGAAGCCGGGCCGCCAGCATGCCCTTCGCGATGCCGAGCCCAGCCTGGAACTCGCTGAAGCGCCGCACACCATCGAAGGCGTCGCGGACAATAAGGAGCGACCACCAGTCGCCGATGACGTCGAGAGCTCGTGCCACTGGGCATGCCGCGCTGCCGAAGCTGACCCGCTTAATCATCATCCCGCCCCCGCCCGAGCAATCTGGTTCTGATTTAGAACTAGAATATGGAGTGCACAAGTGGTCTTAACATGAAACCAGAAGGAGCTCTTGCAGGACAGGATCGATGCCGCAGGCGGACAAGTGCCGAAACCCGAACCGGATGAACTCCGGCCTGACGCGGGTCACGACGCTGATCCTGGCGATGGCCGCCGGCCTCAGCGTAGCGAACGTCTACTACGCCCAGCCGCTTCTCGACGCGATGGCGCGGGATTTCAGGATTTCACCCGGTGCCGCCGGTCTCGTTGTGACAATAACCCAGATCGGCTACGGGCTGGGCCTGATCCTCATCGTACCGCTCGGCGACCGCGTCGACCGCCGCCGTCTCGTTCTCGTACAAGGCGCGCTGTCGGTGATCGCGCTGGTCATGGTGGCCACCGCGGGGATGGAGGCGATGCTCTTTGCCGGTATGGCAGCGGTGGGCCTGCTGGCTGTGATGGTCCAGGTGCTGGTGGCCTACGCTGCGACGTTGGCAAGGCCGGCTGAGCAGGGCCGGGCAATCGGGACCGTGACGAGCGGCATCGTCACCGGCATTCTCGCCGCTCGCTTCGTAGCGGGGACGGTGGCAGATTTCGGCGGGTGGCGGGCCGTCTACCTGACCTCCGCCGGGCTCACGCTCATGATGCTCGGTCTCCTCGCCCTTACTCTGCCGCCGCATCCGGCTCAGGACCGCGCGGGTAGCTACGCCGCTACGCTCCGCTCCATTCCCACCCTATTCTTGCGCGACCCGATTTTGCTCGTGCGAGGTATCCTAGCGCTCCTCGTCTTCGCAGCCTTCAGCACCTTCTGGACGGCGCTGGTTCTACCACTCAGCGCTGCGCCCTTTACCTACTCCCACACGAAGATTGGCTTGTTCGGCCTCCTCGGCATGGCCGGAGCGCTCGCCGCCACCGTTGCCGGTCGGCTCGCGGATCGCGGCCTTGGCCAGTGGACGACGGGCTTGGCTCTGGTGATCCTGCTGGGCTCTTGGGGGCCGATCGCATTGCTGGCGGAGTCGATCCCTCTCCTTCTCGTCGGTGTCGTCCTACTCGACCTCGCGGTGCAGGCGGTACACGTCACAAATCAAAGCATGCTCTTCGCCCGGCACCCTGAGGCTCGCAGCCGTCTCGTGGGCGGCTACATGGTGTTCTACGCGGTCGGCAGCGCCGTAGGCGCGATCAGCGCGACCACGGCCTACGCCCAAGCGGGCTGGCTCTGGGTCTCGGCGCTCGGGGCGGGGTTCAGTAGCATCGCGTTGGGCGTATGGGCCTCGACTCTGAGCCTGCATCGAGCGGCCCGGGCCTAGTTCGGCATTTTTGCATCGATGAAGTGCAACGGCTTCCTCACGCCCTCGCTCGTCGGGACGGCTGCAAACGGCAGCTTTCTTCGTCAATTGAACAGGAAGCGGACAGGAGGAGATCCACCCGGAGCGGCCCTCCCGCTTCCGATCTAACCTCGCCGCCGAGGTCGGCTCGCACGAAGTCACGACGGCGTCCGACCCAACGACGATCAGGGGCCAAACGGCTCGCACGAACCGGTCACCCCGCACGCTTCGGTGCCAGCCTTCGCTCGGCGTTGAAGCGTGCCCGGTAGGTCGCCGGACTGACCCCAACCAGCTTGCGGAAGCTCGCCCTGAAGGTGACCGGCGACGCGAAGCCGCTGGCCAGCGCCGCCTGATCGATCGATGCACCGCCGCTCTCCAGCAGTTCCTGGCTGCGCCGGATCCGGGCAAGGAGAAACCACTGCATTGGTGTGGTGCCGGTCTGCTCTTGGAAGCGCCGTGCGAACGTGCGCCCGCTCATGCCCGCGCGGGCGGCCATGGCCCCGATGCTCAGGGGGCGGTCGACGTGTCCGAGCATCCATTCGAGCACGGGTGCTAGGCTGGCACTCGTGCTGGGCGGCTCGCGGCGGATGAATTGCGCTTGTCCGCCGTCGCGGTCGAGCGGAGCAACCGCGAGCCGGGCTGCCTGCGCTGCTGCCGACTGCCCTAGGTCGCGCCGCACGAGATGCAGGCACATGTCCAGACCCGCCGAGGCACCCGCCGACGTGACGATCCGCCCCTCGTCGACGAAGAGCGTGTTTGGGTCGACGTCGATGGCGGGGTAACACGCGGCGAGGTGCCCCGCACCGAGCCAGTGCGTGGTGGCGCGTCTTCCGTCCAGCAAGCCGGTCGCCGCGAGCACGAAAGCACCTGTGCAGATTGATGTGACCCGCGCGCCGGCTGTCCAGGCCCGCCGGATGGCTGCGAGCACGGCCGGTGGGACCGGCCCGGTCGGATCCTCGATGCCCGGTATGACGAGCGTGTCCGCCCCGGCGAGCGCGTCGAGCCCATAGGGAACGCGCAACCCGAAGTGTCGTGCGTGCACCTCGTCGGCTTCGCCGCAGACCCGAACCTCGTAGAAGGCCCCGCCGTCGGGTCCCGCAACGCGGTCGAAGACCGCGCACGGGATCGAGAGGTCGGCCGCGACAACCCCATTCAACGCCAACACGCCGACAACGTGAGCCATTAAAGCGATGCCCTCCGATCCACCCATCCGTAGGAGATCCGGCTGTTGGCAGAAAGTGATCGGTAAACGTCCTCTCGGCCACTCACACCGCTCCTCACCCATCCGATACTTCGGTCCGGCACTGGAGGGGGGACGCACTTTGGACACGGATCGTCGGCAGCATCGACGGCACACCCGGCCGCACACCCTGAGGCCGAACATCCCGAACGTCGAAGACGCACAGGCCGATCCGGGGCAGCTGCGTTGGCTCAGGATCGCCGCTGTGGCGGAGGCGACGACGCTGCTGCTCCTCGTTGGCGTAGCGGTGCCACTGAAGCACTTCAGCGGCTGGCCGCTGGCGGTCCGCATCCTCGGGCCGATCCATGGCTTCGCCTTCGTCGCCTACCTCTGGCTGATCCTCCAATCCCTCGGTGCTGGCCTACTGTCGCGTAGCGTGGCGGCTCGGCTCACCCTCTGCGCGCTCATCCCCCTGGCCGGCTACCTCGCGGCTCACCGTCTCGTCCACCGCACTCCGAATCAGTTCTATCGGGGGCCCGGAAGATGACCCTGGCTGACGCCTATCCGTGGTTCAAGGCGTTGCATGTGGCATGTGCGCTGCTGTTCGTCGGCGGCGTCGTTGCGAGCGGTTTGCTCCTGGCCGCCGGGCGCACGGCGACGGACCTGGACCGGATCACGCCGGTCGCGATGGTCCTGAGGCAATGGGATCGGACGGTCACGGTGCCGGCGATGCTGGGTGTGTGGGCCTTCGGCATCGGGCTGGCCGTGTCGGGCGGCTGGCTCGCCTTCGGCTGGCTCCAGGCGAAGCTGTTTCTCGTCGTGATCCTGTCCGCCATCCACGGCCTGCAGTCGGGACGGATCCGGCGGCTCGTCGCGGGTCAAGAGTACCGATCATCACCGGCCTCGGCTCTCGTCGCCCCAGCCGTGGCCGCGATCGCTATCCTTGCCGTCATCAAGCCCTGAGGAGACTGGGCCGCAGCGACGTTCGCTCTCGCATACCGCTCACCCGGAAGCAGACCGTCGCGAAACCACCCCGAGCGGACAGTTCGATAGCGACCCAACCCGGTCATGACGCGATACAGATTGCTTTCCCGCTATCAGACATTCCACTGCCCCGATGCGGATCAATCGAGCTGAACTGGCCGACCTCGGGACCTTCCTGGCTATCGCGCGCCACCGCAGCTTCCGGAGGGCGGGCCTGGAGCTTGGCGTTAGCGCCTCTGCGCTCAGCCACGCGCTCAAGGCGATGGAGGCGCGCCTCGGCGTCCGCCTCCTCAACCGCACCAGCCGCAGCGTCACGCTGACCGCGGCGGGCGAGGATCTGCTCGCTTCACTGGACGCTCCGTTCGCGGCGATTGGCTCTGCGCTTGATCTTCTCAACCAGCACCGAGAGACGACGAAGGCGACGGGGCGCATCCGCCTCAACGTGCTTGAACATGCGAGCACGTTGCTGCTCGCCCCTGTGCTGCCTCTCTTCCACCAGTGCCACCCGCAGGTCGAGATCGACGTTCGCGTGTCCAACGATCTGCTCGACGTCGTGGAGGCCGGAGCCGATGCGGGCATCCGATATGGCGGAACGGTCCCGCAGGACATGGTGGCGCAGCGCCTATCAGCCGATCTGCGCTGGGTCGTGGTCGGCGCTCCAGCTTATCTCGATCGGAATGGGACGCCCGATCATCCGCGGGACCTCGCAGACCACCGATGCCTGCGCATCCGCCTCGGCGACGAGAGCCTATACCGGTGGGAGTTCGAGAGGAAGGACGAGGCCATCGCGCTCAACGTCCCAGGCGGGGTAACGCTCGACAACACGCAGTTTGCCCTGTCGCTTGCGGCGGCGGGTGGTGGCCTCGCCTACCTCCCAGAGGCGTGTGTCGGCCCCTCGGTCGCCCGCGGCGAACTACGCGTCGTCCTGGCAGACTGGGCTCCTCTAGGACCGGGCTTCCACCTCTACTATCCCGGTCGTCGCCAACTGCCGACGGGATTGCGGCTCCTCATCGATCTAATCCGCGAGGCAAAGCCGCTCGGATTGTAGAGGCCACCCGCTCCGACGATGAGCAGCGCTCATCGTTCCGTTGAAGGGCGAACGGCTGATCAGCGACCGGCACAATGTCTACGTCCGGCCCATCGAGTTCAGCCGACGGATACAAACATGCGCCGTTTCACCGGGAAAGTCGCCTTCATCACGGGTGCAGCCAGCGGCATCGGCCGCGCCGCCGCCATCGCATTTGCGCGGGAAGACGCGCGAGTGGCGATCACCGACCGGACCGAGGCTGGGCTCGATCAGCTTCGCGCCGAGATCGAAGCGGAGGGCGGCGAGGCGCTTGCGATCCGGTGCGATGTGTCGGTGCCGGAGGACGTCGAGGCGGCGGTCGCCAAAGCTGTCGAGCGGTTCGGCCGCATCGACTGCGCCTTCAACAATGCCGGTGTTGAGAACAAGGCCGCTCCTGTCCACGAGATCGCCCTCGAAGAGTGGGACCGCATCCTCGGCATCAATCTGCGCGGCACATTCGTGTGCATGAAGCACGAGATTGCGCAGATGCTGCGTCAGGGCAGCGGCGTGGTGGTCAATACGTCGTCCGGCGCGGGCATCAGGGGCGTGGCGGGCGGCGCGAGCTACGCAGCCTCCAAGCACGCCCTCATCGGCCTCACCAAGTCGGCCGCCCTCGATTATGCCAAGGCGAACATCCGGGTGAATGCCGTCCTGCCCGGAAACATCGAGACGCCGATGATGGATCGCTTCACGGGCGGCGACATTCAAAAGGCAATCGACCTTGAGCCAGTTGGGCGGCTCGGCAAGCCCGAGGAGATCGCGGAAGCCGTCCTGTGGATGTGTTCGGATCTCGGCGCGTTCGTCACAGGCGCGTCGATTTCGGTCGATGGCGGCTGGTCGCTCTGAGCGGCGTTTTCAGGACGACGGAGGAAAGATCGCATGGACATCAAGCGCAGCGGAAGCCAGCCTCCGGGCCAAGGACCGTCCGAGTGGTTCACCGGCACGGTGCGAATCGATCCGCTCCACAGCGCACCTGATCCTGCCCGCGTCGCGATGGCGAGCGTTACCTTCGAGCCGGGCGCACGGACGGCGTGGCACACGCACCCGCTTGGCCAGACGCTGATCGTCACGTTCGGACGCGGATGGGTTCAGCGCGAGGGCGGTCCGATCGAGGAAATCGCGCCGGGCGACGTCGTTTGGTTCGAGCCGAACGAGAAGCATTGGCACGGGGCCACCGCGACCACAGCAATGACGCACGTCGCAATCCAGGAGCGTCTCGACGGCAAGGCCGTGACTTGGATGCAGCAGGTCACCGAAGGACAGTACTCCGGGTCCCGGACTTGAGCCGCAAGGTCCGCTTTCGGCGATACGACGCCTAGAGCGGACCGGTGGCTTTCCAACCCAACCCAGCCGTTCCGCCGCGCTTGCGGACGAGGCCGGTGCTGGCCGAAAGCGGCAGGTCCGCTTCGGAGTAGCTCTGCCGCAAAAACAGACAGCCTCCTACCCGACCCAACCCAGCCGTCCGGATCGCCTCTAGCCACTCCACAAAGCGGCCGTCCATCAGTCGCCCAGCAACGTCGGCTCAGGGTGGGAAGCGGCGATCCGGTGGACGAATGCCGAGCGGCCTGATTGCGCTACCAGTGGATCTTCAAAAAACTCAGATTGGCCGCTTAAAGCGCGGGCTTTCCTGTCCCTTGGATGGCCCGTGGGCCCAGGATATGGTCGTGCTCAATCGAAAGGATGTGGGACGGGCTGGCCGGTGGCAGACGAACGAGCGAAGGTGGTCGAGTTAGTCTCCAGCATTGAGGCCGTACCAACCATCCTTGAGGTCGTGTGCCGGACCACCGGCATGGGGTTCGCGACCGTCGCCCGGGTCACGAAGGACCGCTGGATCGCCTGCGAAGTTCGGGACGAGATCGGCTTCGGTCTTAAGCCCGGCGGCGAGCTCAAAGTCGAGACGACTATCTGCGACGAGATCCGCGACGCGCGCGAACCCGTCGTGATCCCCGACGTCGCCGCCGACCCAGTCTTCTGCCGCCATCCGACCCCGGCGATGTATGGCTTCTCCAGCTACGTCTCGTTCCCCATCTTGCTGCCCGACGGCGAGATGTTCGGAACCCTGTGCGCGCTCGACAAGGCGCCGCGCCAGCTCTCCCCGCACATCCGCGGCATGTTCAGGCTGTTTGCCGAGCTCATCGCCTTCCACGTCGACGCGCACATACGGCTGGCGACCGGGGCGCAAGATCTTGCTACGAGCCGAGAGGATCTCGCCAGCAGCTGGGCAGCGTTTGACACGAGCCAAGCCGACCTCGCCACCAGCCGCGCCGACCTTGCGAAGAGTGCCGCGATCCTCGTCGACGAGAGGGCGACCGCCGAACTGCGTGAGCAGTTCATTGCGGTGCTCGGCCACGACCTGCGCAACCCGCTCGCCTCCATCGAGGCCGGCGCCAAGTTCCTGGGCAGGGAGAACCTGTCGGAGCGCGGGCGCACCGTGCTCGGCCTGCTCGGCAAAAGCGTCGCCCGCATGGGCAGCCTGATCGACGACGTGCTCGACTTCGCCCGCGGGCGGCTCGGCGGCGGCATCGGCGTGGAGAGGGGTGCCCAGGTTCCGCTCGTCCCGATGCTCCGCCAGGTCGTTGGGGAGATCCAGAGCAACCGCCCCGACCAGAGGATCGAGGTCGACCTCGACGACATCTCCGACTGCCACTGCGACCCGGTCCGGATCGGGCAGTTGCTGTCGAACCTTCTGGCCAACGCGGTAACCCACGGCAACGAGGGGGCGCCGATCTGGGTACGCGGGAGCGTGACAGATGGGCACGTCGAGCTGGCTGTCACCAACGGCGGCAAGCCGATACCGCCTGGAGTGATGGCTGGGCTGTTCAAGCCCTACGTCCGAGCGTCCGAGCGTCCGAGCCGGCAGGGGCTGGGCCTTGGGCTCTACATCGCTTCCGAGATCGCAAAGGCGCATGGCGGCACGTTGGAGGCGACGTCCGGCCCGGATGGGACCACCTTCACCTTCAGGATGCCGGCCTGAACGGCGGCGTCGCCACGAATCACCCGACATTGGCGGGAGATAGCGGCTCCGCTTCTTGCCACGGAGCGGGCATGTAAGGCCGGCAAGCTAGGAGGTCTGCAAAGGGTCGGAGTGGTCCCTGGGGCTATGTCCGCATCGATGCATGCATCAGCCAGAAGCGAGCGGGCAGGAAACCACTTCGAGGGGACAGTCCGATAGCGACCCGTGCCAGCCATCCTGACGCTATTCAGCGCTTCCTGATAGCGGCCACTCGTCGGCTGTTCGACGCCTCCGGCTTGAGGCGGTCACCTGCGCTTCGAAATCACTGGTTGCTCTTTTGGGTTCTCTCATTGACCAAATTTACCTACGATGAAGTTCTCAATCCTGGATGCTGCTAAGCGCAGCTATGGCGAAGCTTGAACCGGCCTGGCTCCCGAGCAACAGCTCGATGGCGGATTACATCCGCAGACACGACTGGGCGGCAACGCAGCTCGGGCCCATCGAGCACTGGCCCCCGACGCTGCGCATCGCGCTCAGCATGGTTCTCAACCACCCCCTCTCGATGGCGCTATGCTGGGGGCCCGATCTCGTCACGCTCTACAATGACGCTTACCGCCCCCTCCTCGGCAGTAAGCCCGAAGCACTCGGTCGGCCAATCCTGGACGTTTGGGCTGAAGCGGGCGAAACCGCCGCGCCGCAACTGGAGCAGGCTCTGCAAGGTGAGGCGATCCGCTTCGAGAACGCGCCTTTCACGCTCCTACGCCACGGCCACTCGGAGCAGGCGTTCTTCAACTACACCCTCAGCCCGGTGCAGGATGAGACCGGCATAATCGTCGGTGTGCTCATCACCGCCTTCGAGACCACCGAGCAGGTACTCGGCGAGCGGCAGCGCGCAGCAAGCCAGGAAGACCTGCGCGAGAGCCAGGGACGACAAGCCTTCCTGCTCCAACTCTCCGATGCGCTGCGAGCCGAACCAAACGCCGACGCCATCGCAGAACGTGGGCTGTCGATGCTCTCCGAGCGCCTGCGCCTCGATCGCTGCTACATCGGCATATACCTGCCCGCCGAGGATAGAGCAGACCTCCCGCATCAGGTAGGCAACGACGGCGTCCCGCCCTTGCCGACCAGCATCCGCCTCTCCGATTTTCCCAATGCCCTCCAGGTCGCCGCCGCGGGGACGTTGGTGATCGATGATTTCGCCGAGACGAAAGGCCTCTCTGGCACCGACAGGCAGAACATCGGTAGCCTCGGACTTCGTGCACTGGTCGCGGCCACGCTGCGGAAAGGCGAACATAACCCGCTTTGGACGACCGTTGCGGTGTCATCGCACCCTCGACATTGGACGCGGGGCGAGACCGCCGTGATCGAGGAGGCTGCCGAGCGGATTTGGGCTGCCATGGAGCAGGCTCGCGCCGCGACGGCGCTGCGCGAGAGCGAGGAGCGCTTCAGGCAGTTCGCAGCTTCTTCGGCCGACGCGTTCTGGATCCGGGACGCGGCGACCCTGACGATGGAGTACGCCAACCCCGCCATTGAGGCGATATACGGCGTTCCGAAGGATGCCGTCCTCGGAGATTTGAAGAACTGGGCCACTCTCATCGTTCCCGAGGACCGCGATGCCGCTTTAGAGCATGTGACACAAGCTCAGCGCGGCGAGGCGGCGGTGTGCGAGTTTCGAATACTGCGCCCCTCCGACGGGGCCTTCCGTTGGGTGCGCGACACCGACTTTCCGCTCTTGGACGAACATGGGCGCGTGCGGCGCATCGGCGGCATCGTCGAGGACGTGACTGAGGCCAAGCAAGCAGCCGAACACCAGGGCGTACTGGTGCACGAGTTGCAGCATCGGGTGCGTAATACCCTCGCGATGATCCGTTCAGTCGCTGACCAGACCGGCGACACAGCAAGCGACGTCGAGGACTACCGCGACCTGCTGGAGGGACGGCTGCGGGCGCTTGCGCGCGTGCAGGTGCTGCTCACGCAAGCGGACAACGTCGGCGTGGACCTCGCCACCCTGATCCGGGCCGAGGTGGATGCCCAGGCTGCGCACGAAAGCCAATGGACGCTGAGCGGACCAGAGCTGATGCTCTCGCCCAAAGCCGCCGAGGTGCTGACGCTGGCCATCCACGAGCTGGCGACGAACGCGCTGAAATACGGTGCGTTCTCCCACCTCGCCGGTCAGCTCGCGGTGACCTGGGACGTGTACTATCCGGGCGACGAGCCGTGGCTGCGGTTGGCATGGGTCGAGACCGGCGCTCTCGTGCCACTTGCCCCGCCGCGGCGGGAGGGCTTCGGAACAACTCTGATCCGCGGACGCATACCCTACGAGCTACAGGGCCAAGGCAGCATCGACGTGGAGCCCGAGGGTGCACGATGCCGGTTGGAGTTCCCCCTCCGGCGCGGCGACAGCATCCTGGAGACCGACACCGCCACCTTGAGCACGGCCATTGCGGGAGGGTCGCTGGACATGGCGGGCGAGGCGGATCTGATGGGGTGCAAGGTGCTGGTGGTCGAGGATGACTTCTTCCTCGCGAAGGACACGGAGCGGGCCCTGAAGCGAGCGGGCGGCGTCGTGCTCGGGCCTGTCGCGCGAGAGGAGCAGGCCCTCGCTTTGATCGAAACCGAGGCCCCGACCTGTGCCCTGGTCGACATCAATCTCGGCCAAGGCGCGCAATTCGATGTGGCTGGCGCGCTGCAGGACCTCGGTGTGCCGTTCGTGTTCGTCACTGGCTACGACGACGTCGTGATCCCTGCTCGCTTCGACGGTGTTGAGCGGATCCGCAAGCCGACGGATTTCCGACAGGTGGTGCGAGCCGCTGCCCGGCTGTGCGCGCCCTGAAGGTTAGCTCAGACACGCTTGGCAGACATCAGCAATGGCAATCGCCTACGTCTCACTGAGGTCGGGCGCGGGCGAAGCGGGGACGTCCGCTTCATTGCTAAGCGGTCTCGAAGCAGACCGGCAGGAAATCACCCTGAGCAGACGGCCCGCTACCGGCCAGATCCCGTGCCGTGGGAAGGAACCCTGAATGATTGCTCGGGGTGGATCTTTTGCCGTTTCGCTTCTTCTTGAAGATGAGGCGGAAGCGGACGTTGGTAGAGCAGTCGTTCTTTCCTGTGCTCGCGGCGGTAGGTTCGTGTCAGGTGCCGTACACGGCTGCGAGGAACCGCATCAACAGGTGTCGTGCTGCCTCGCAGATGGCCGTTGCGCCAGCTTGTCGACACCGCACACGATCGATATCGCGGAGGTCGACATACTATTCTTCAAAATCGCAGCTGCATCCGAGCAGTCCCCACATGCGAGAGGAAGTGGTCTCCGATCTGGCCTTGGTACTCGCCGGTCACCTCGATGCCACCGCCGAGGCTGACCTGGAAACCCAGCCCCACCTCGCCGAGGCGATCGGGGATCGACGATTCCGTCGCGAACAGACCGAGCGCGCCGGTCCCCTGGAAGCTCGCCTTGCCTGTGAAATGGTCGTCCGACAGGAGCGTCACGCCGAGGGTGCCGTAAGGGCGGACCCAGCGCCCCCCATCGAGGTCTATCCGGCCGCCGATCTCCATCATCGGGCTGAATGCCACCAGCGTTTTGGCGACTGGCCGCATGTCGAGGTTGAAGCCCGGTGCCCCGGTCTCGGAATACGCGGGGCTGAAACTGTAGAGAAGATCCAGATCCGCGTAGGGCTTGAGATACCAATCACCGAACAAGACTTGGTAGCTGGCCCTCAGCCGACCGCCCGCGGTGAGTATTCCGGACTTGCTGCGCGCCGTGGCTGTAGCGCCACCGAAATCGATCAGGCGTTTGTTGTCGGCCCAGGAATAACCGAGGTTGGCTGAGGCCGCGAGTAGCCAAGGGCCGATCTGGTGCTTGAGCGCCGCAGAGACATCAGCTGCGTCGCTCGTCGTCCCGGTAATCCGGTCGGGATCGCTCTGGATCGCGCGGGTATAGGCGCCAGTCAGGCCGAAGAACCAGTCCGGGGCGAACTCGGTCTGAAGCCCACTCTGGTAGCTGAGGGCGGTCTGACGGTAGCCAACGTCGTCCGCGGTGGCGGACTGGGTCGTGTGAGCGCTGGTGATGCGCCCCCAGACGCATTCGCCCTCACGCAGGAGCGTGCCGGTACCTGTGAATGCCGGACAACTCATGGCGCGCTGGAGGCCCTTGCGGGTATCGAGCGTCCGGTCGGTCAGGTTGTCCTGGTTGGACTCCGGCTTCAACTCGTCCAGGGCGGCGGCGTAGGCCTTCGAGCTGTCGACGGAGAGGAAGCGCCCGTAGAGCGTGCCCAGCTTGGTCGTGTTTCCATCCCAGGCATCCTGCAGGCCTTGCGCCACGCTGCGCTGGTCCTCGGTCAAAGTCACGCCTACCGGAGCCGTGAAATGAGCCTGCGGCACCAGCGCGATGCTGTTCCCCGTCGAGACGATCGTCCAGGAGATTGGAACAGCCCCCGAGCTGATGCTGCTTCCGGTGGCGCTGGCGCCGACATTCTCCACTTGGCCGGCCCTGAGGAAAGTGTAGCGGCCGGGCGAGAGACCATCGATCAAGTGCGGCTCGACTACGCCCCTCAGTGAGGCGGTGCCGGTGACGGTCAGAACATCGTTCCGCAGGGCAGGATCCGTCGCCAGCGGTGCGATATCGACCAACATGCGCCCGGATTCGGTCTGCTCGAAATTGCCGGTCACCGTTGCGCGGGCGACTTTGCTGACCCCGCCGATGTCGAGGATGGCGCCGTTGCGCAGGCGGCCGCCATCTCCCAGGGCGATGACACCGTCGGGACCGGTGCGCAGGATCGCCGAAGCTGCGCCGTCGATTCCGTTGTCGAACAGGACGTGACCCGTCTGCCCTCCGCCCATGAGGTCAACATCGCCGATCAGGGTGCCGCGATTGGTGATCGTGCCGGTGGTGAACGCGCCGACGATTGCCCGGCCCGAGACGGCGCTGACCACGGCACCCTCCTCTATGGCGATCCTATTGTCCTGCCCGCCCTCGACGCGCATCGCCGCGCCCGCGCCGCTGCCGCCAGTGACGAGGCCGCTGACCCGTATGACGATCTTGCCGCCGCGGCTCGGATCGGGCTCGAGGCTACCATCGGTCCGCTGGACGCCGGATTGGGCCAGGATCGCGTGGGCGTCCAGGCCGGACGCGATGATCGACCCGGACGCCTCGATGGAGATGTCGCCGCCGCTCCCGGTTACGGCGCGGCTTCGCACGGGCTGCATCGCCGTCTCGCCGGACAGGCCGACGAGGAGCCCGCCACCTCCGCCGAGGCTCTGAGCGACGATGCCGTGGGATTGCGTGCCCGCGGTGCGGATGACGGAGCCCTGCTCGAGGCTGACGCTGATCGCCCCGCCGGAGCCGCTGCCGCCGTCCGCCAGCCCGTAGGGGATCGCGTAGCCCATGGCCTGATGGGCGCCGCCGTAGCCGCCGCCGCCGCCGATCGACTGCAGCAACAGGGCCGGTGCCGCGTCGCCGGTGGTCAGGATCTGCGCGCCTGACCCGATCCTGACCTGGATCGAACCGCCATCACCGGCGGCACCGCCCGTGCCACCGAGCCCGAAGGTGTATTTGTGGCCACCCGGGCCCGCCGCCACGGAGGCGAGCCCGCCGCCGCCGCCGATGCTCTGGGCCAGGATGCCGACCGCGCCGAAGCCGCTCGTGGCGATCGTGCCGTCCTGAACGATCCGCACGGTGCCGCCGTTGCCCGCCAGGGCTCCAGACCCACCGAGCGTCAGGCTGCCGGACTTCGCCGAGACGGAGGCGGGATCCTCCGGCGGTGCGATCTGCACGATGTCGAGCGCTGCGAGCAGGGAATCCGTCAGCGCCTTGGCATCGCTCTTGGTGTCGTCCTTGGCGCCACTCTTGGCGTCGCTCCCCGAGCCGTCCTTGGTCGTCCCGTCGTCAGCCGCGTCGTCGCCAGCCGGTGCGGCGAAGCTGCCGCCGCCGCCGCCGATGCTCTGAGCGACCACGGCATGCGCCTCGATCCCGGTCGTCACGACGGTGCCGCGGTTCTCGATCGTGACGTCACCGCCATGCGCGCCGGCACCGCCGCGCCCGCCGACGTTCAGATTGAGGGTCAAACCCTTGTTGACCTGGCTGTCGACACTGGCGCCGACACCGGTTCCGCCGCCGCCGCCGATGCTCTGCGCGTAGAGGCCGTAGGCTGCATTCCCCTCTGTGGAGACCGTGCCGAGGTTGAGGATGCCAACGGAACCACCGGTATTGCCCGTGCCGCCCGAACCGCCGACGGTCGCCGAGATGTTGGTCCGATTGGTGGCCTGCGCGAACGAAACGCCGCCCTGGCCGCCGCCGCCGCCGATGCTCTGGGCCATGATCCCGTGAGCGGAGGCTCCAAGAGTCGTGATCGTCCCCTCGTTCTTGACGTTGACCTCTCCGCCGGAGCCCCCACTCGCACCGTCGCCTCCCAGAGCCAGCGTGGCCGAGACGTCGGGCAGCTTGGTCCCGGACTTCTTCTGTGTGTCCAGGTAGTTGGAGATGCCGGTCGAGTAGGATTTCAGCGCCTTGCCGAAATCCGATTGCTTCAGCTTGTCAGCGATCCCCTTGTACGTGTCGCTGGCCTTGATGTCCTTGAGAAACTGTTCGAGCGCCTTCTTGTCGTCCTTGTTGTTCTTGTCGGCGGCCCACTGCTGATACGCCTCGACGCCGATCGCCTGCTTGATCTGCTGCCAGATCTCCCCGACGGCGTCGGGCGCGACCTCGGTCCCGGCCGCGAGGCTGCCCCCCGTACCGCCGCCGCCGCCGATGCTCTGGGCGAGTATCCCGTGTGCGCCGTCGCCCGAGGTCGCGATCGTGCCGGTCGCGGCGTTGACGACAGCCACGGAGCCGCCCGTGCTTCCGGTCCCGCCGGATCCGCCGAGCTGGCGGGTGATTTTGAGCGTGCCCGTGGCGGTACCCGACACCTCGCCGCCGTTGCCGCCGCCACCGCCGATGCTCTGGGCCTGGATGCCGGTCGCGTTCGAGCCTCCGGTCAGGATCGTGCCTTCGTTCGTCACCCGGACGCTACCGCCGCGATTGCCGACGCCGCCTGAGCCACCGACAGTATCGCTCACCGACAGGGTGTCGGCGATCGGGAGCTTGCCGAGAACTTCGTTGAGGGTCTTGTCGAACGAGACTCCGGACGTCGCGACTGCCGAGGCCGGCCCGGCATTACCACCACCGCCACCGACGCTCAGCGCGAGGATGCCGATCGCGGCGTCGCCTCCGGTCGTGACGCGACCCGCCTGGGTGACGGTCACGTCACCGCCGGTGCCGCCGCCGCCACCCTCCCCACCGCTCCGGTCGCGGTTCTTCCCGCCGATGCCCCGGGTGATGGCTATGTTCTGGCGCAGGCTCAAGGTGTTGCTCGTCGCGGTCGCGCCACCGCCGGTTCCGCCGCCGCCACCGATGCTCAGGGCCTCGATGCCGGACGCACCGTCGCCGGAGGTCCGCACGGTCCCGCGATTGGTGACGGTGGCGCTGCCGCCGTTGCCGCCGTCGCCGCCCGTACCGCCGAGGATCGTGGTGGCAGCCACAGCCATCTGCTGCGGCAACGCGACGGCCAACGCGTAGGCCGTCGCGTTGCCGCCGATGCCGCCGCCGCCGCCAACGCTGAGGGCGAGGAGGCCAGTCGCCCCATCGCCGTAAGTGGTCACGAGGCCGGTGTTGACGACACGCGCTGTGCCGCCCGCGCCACCATTCCCGCCTGAACCGCCGATCGCGGTAGAGAACGCGAAGCTCGGCAGCGCCTTCCCGCTCGGCGTCACAAGCGGTGCCGTGATCGCCTGCGCGTTGGCCAGGCCGCCCACGCCGCCGCCGCCGCCGATGCTGATCGCCGCGAGGCCGTCCGCGCCGAGGCCGACGGTCGTGACCGTGCTGCTGCTCTCGATGACGGCAGAGCTGCCCTGTCCGCCCCTGCCTCCGCTCCCGCCGATCGCCCACGACGCCGAAAGCCCGACACCCACCGCCTTGGTCCTGGCCTCGCCGCCGGCACCACCGCCGCCGCCGATGCTTTGAACCAGCACGGCCGTGGCGCCGTCACCGCCGGTCTCGATCGTACCGCCGACGCCGGTGAAGCGGGCGAGGCCGCCATCGCCGCCGCCGCCGCCGCTACCGCCAAGGCCGACCGAGAAGAAGGCATTCGCCGTGAACGCGTCGCCGCCGGTGCCGCCGCTACCGCCAATGCTTTGGACCAGGGCTCCGTACGCGGCGTCACCCGCAGTCACGATCCTGCCGCCGGCATTGACGATCTCGGCGGTCCCGCCTCTCCCCCCGGTGCCGCCTGTCCCGCCGGTGGAGAACCACAGCGTCCTGCCTCCGGTACCGCCGCCATTCGCCTCAGACCTCACGGCCAGGGGCGAAAGCGGCAGGGCCGTGTCGGCGCTGCCGCCACCGATGCTCTGCGCGACCAGACCGATCGCCCCGGTGCCGGCGGTCGTCACGGTGCCGCTGTTGGTTAACGTCACCGATCCGCCCGTGGCGGCATCCCCACCCTTGCCGCCGCCGAAGACGCCGTCGCCGCCCTTGCCGCCGGGGCCGCCGACCGACTGCGCGACGATGCCCAGAGCATAATTGCCCTGTGTGACCACGGTGCCGCTCTGGATCACCGTGACGGTGCCGCCGTCGCCGCCTCGGGCCCCCTCCCTTCCACCTGCATCGCCCTGGCTTCCGCCTCGACCGCCGATGCTCTGGACGAGGGTGCCGAAGGCATAGTCGCCAGCGGTCCTAATCGTGCCGGCCATGTCGAGGCGCGCAGGGCCACCGATGCCGCCCTGCGTCACCTCGGGCTTGCTGTAGGCGGTTCCCGATCCGCGGTTGCCGCCCGCGCCGCCGATGGACTCGACGATCGCCGCGGTGGCACCGGCACCGTCGGTGCTGACCTGCCCTGAGGGCGTCACGACGAGCGAGGCCAACCCGCCGGTCCCGCCCTTCCGGAACGCAGTCTGGTCAGCGGCAACTCCACCTGAGCCGGCATTTCCCCCGGTGGCGCTAACTCGAACGCCGAGGAAGGCTTGCCCCACGGTCGAGACCGTGGACGAAAGGGTGAGTGCAACCGGGCCGGCATCTCCGCCGCCGCCGAAGTTCGTCAGGGCGAACCCACCATCCCCGCCCCGGGAATAGACGAGGAGCCGGGGAATGGGCTTGAATTCCGGCCGCGCGCCGCTGCTGACTTGGTCGCCCTGGCCGGCGACGTCCTCCGACAACGTTACCGAGACGGCACCGCCGGCCCCTCCATTGGCGCCGAAGACCGAACCGAAGCCAAAATCGTCGCCTCTTCCACCGCGTCCGCCCTTCGAGCCAATGTTGATCGTCACGGCGGGATCAAGCCCGGCGGCTGCAATATCGACATCGATCAAGGTCAGATCGCCGCCGGCCTGACCGGGCGTGGCAGAGGTGTTACGGCCGATGATGAGGACTTTGCCATCCCGGCCATTTGCGCCGATGGCCACTTGGGGTTGGGGTTGGTCGGCCGCGCGCGCAGAAGAACTGAAGGTCAATGCCAGGGCGGTGATGGCCGTAACCAGAAATCGTTCGCTGCTACGGACCGTCTCGTGGCAGAATATGACAGACGGCTGACCTGACAGAGACGGCATCGAGAAGAAACTCGTTGCTCGCTCGGATCTGCACATCCGCGCAGCCCTCCGCGAGAGGGTTGGGGTCATCGGTGCACGGATTGCCGGTCACCGATGCCGCTCAATTCGACGAATGTCTTCCTCAAAGATGGTTAACAAAATCTTTACGAGCCATACATCTCCTTAAACACGGAAGCACATCTCCAGGGCAATCATCAACCGACGCTTCAATATTACTGCGTCGAAGCAAAAATGAATAATGATTCTGGATTATTCCGCATTTAAAGTTCGCGATGCTGCCAAGGCACGACCTGACATCAAAGAGAGAGGCCGGGCCGACAGTTGCCATTTGCTACCGCGTTGAGCTTCATCCCATAAGCGCGCGTTACACGAGCGTTTGGCCGGGATCGCGATCGGAACAGGGTTGTCCATCCGGAAGCCGACCTTCCGCATGCGACCCAACTCAGTCAAAAAGCTCGACCCGCCGTGGCCTCGAAGCAGACACCCCCACGATCCAAGTCAGTGCCGACCTGCGGCTGCCAAGCTGGTACGGTCGACGATCTCGATTGCGCCCCGGCGAAGCTCGATCAGACCCGCCTCGGCCCATTGCCCCAATAGGCGGCTGACTACCTCACGCACGCTGCCGATGTCGTCAGCGAGCTTCTGACGGGTCACCGCGGCGATACCCCTCGGATCGGCCTCGGACAGGAGCCGTTGCGCGAGGCGCTGCTCTAACGGCGCGAACGCGACCTCGTCGATCAGCGTGAACAGGCCAGACATCAGCCGCGTTTAGCGAAATGCGACCCTCTCTCCTTGATCGCAGCCGGCCGCGGTCGGGTGACGGGTGACGTCTCGTTCACCCTTTCCGTGGCACCAGCGCACGCTGGCTGGCCGTTTTCGCGGCCTGCGGCTCAACCACAGGAGGTCTGACCATGACGCACCTGAAGATGCTCGCCGCCACAGCCGCTCTCGTCGGCGGCTTGGGCCTCGCATCCGCAGCCAGCGCTGCACCTCTTGCGCCGATCGGTGCTGGGACCATCGCGGGCACCGCCCACGTCACCAACGTAGCTATGGGCTGTGGTCCAGGCTTCGCTCGTGGCCCCCTCGGCCGTTGCCGCCCGATCGCCCGCGGCTTCCGGCCTGGCCCGCATTGCTTCGTGCGGCGGACCCCGGTCGGCCCGCGGCGCATCTGCCGCTAAGGAACATCTCTGCGTCGGGACATCTGTCCCGGCGCGCTTGGCCCAAGGCGGTTGGAATAGACGGAGCCCTTACCGGTGCCCCCCGATCAAGCCTCGCATTCTCAGGCTGTTAAGGTAGGCCCGCTGGAGAGGACACCAGAACGCGGCACCACTCTCGCGGAGCGCCGCTGTGTCTTCGGTCTCGGCAACATTCATGGCCTTCAGAAGCCGATCCTGGCCGAAGCGATCGAGCGACTGCGAGAAGAGCGTGGTTCCAATCTCCTGCAGTTGAGCTTGATCGACCGCGTAGAACGGCGCGCAGTGTCGGCCGATGAGGGTCACGCGGACGATCATCCGTGCGGCTTGGTCGAGGCGAGTAGCATCTTGAGGCAGCGCAGCTTCAGGCGCCTTAGCCGGCCCGGCGACCACATTGCAGCTCGCTAGCGCGAACATGGCTAGCGCCCAGCGCGCGATGGAGCGACGACCGAGGGCGAGCGACCGAGCGTGCGCAGCCAAGCCTCTCCGTGAGGCGATCCTCTTCTGTGGGTCGTAGGTCAGATCCTGTCGCTCGAGCATATTTCCAAGATGGCGAACGTCGCGGTGGGTGTCGAGGCGCTAACATTGGCTCTGCCGTCATCTTGCAGCTACAGGTCCACCCATGCCCGACAAGCTCGAAGCTCTCCTCGAACGTCTCAAGGCGCACCAGCGCATTCTCATCCTGGCTATGGCCGAGCATGACGGCCTACCGGCACAGAGCGCGATACGTCAGGTCGCCGAGTTGGAGAACGTGATCGCTGCGGTCGAGGCGGTTACGGCGGAGGAGGCCGACAGGATCAAGAGACCCTAGCCGTTCCGCTTTAAACTACAACGGCGCAGCAACCCGTGAGGTCACTGCGCCGCTGGATCGGGCCGCCGAGGGGCGATAGCGGCCTTGAAATGGGGCTACGCCCAACGCGGCCTCCGCGAGGTGCGCCCGAGCACATTCAAATGGATGTGGCGCGATAGCGATAGAGATCAGCCTACACGGCGTTCAGCGAAAACGTCGTAGATTGCGCGATCTGGGCGGTTAATCGGGGTTGGTCGTGAGAGCGGAGACGGCATCCGCTTGGAGACCTTGTTGTCCGAAAGCGGACCGTCTTGAAACCATCCATCTGGGACGCCTTGAGGGGCAATTGGCGCCGATGACACATGGCCGTTCCGACTCGTCGCAATGGGGACCAGACAGTTGTGACCGCCGCGCATCGACCTACGGCGCGGTGGCGGCTTTCTGGCGCCGCGTCGGCTGGATCATCGCCTCCAGTTCCAGGAGTTTGTTGAGTTCCGTTTCGGTAAGGAGCCCTTCCTCCAAGACGAGCTCGGCCACCGGTCGGTTCTCCTTAAGCGCGCGTTGCGCGACCCGCGAACTCGCCTCGTAGCCGAGCGTCGGGGCGAGCGCCGTCACCAAGCCGATTGAGCCCTGGACCAGGGCGCGGCAGCGCTCCCGGTCAGCCTCTATGCCCTCGACGCAACGCTTGGTCAGCGTGTCCACCGCCGCCGTCAGCATCCGCAGGGACGACAGCACGCAGTAGCCGATCGTCGGCTCGAAGGCGTTGAGCTGTAGTTGCCCGCCCTCGGCGCAAAGCGTCACGGTGAGGTCCTGGCCGATCACCATGTAGGCGACCTGGTTCACCACCTCCGGGATCACCGGGTTGACTTTGCCCGGCATGATCGAGGAGCCGGCCTGCACGGCCGGAAGCCGGATCTCCCCGAAGCCCGTGCGCGGGCCCGAGGACAGCAGCCGCAGGTCGTTGCAGATCTTCGAGAGCTTGACCGCCACGCGCTTCAAGGTGCCGGAGAACAGCACGAACGCGCCAAGGTCGGACGTCGCCTCGATAAGGTTCGAGGCCAGCACCATCGGCTGGCCGGAGACCCGTGACAGCTCCTCCACGGCCAGGGCGGCGTAGCGCGGATCGGCGTTGATGCCGGTCCCGATGGCGGTCGCGCCGAGGTTCACCTCGCGGAACAGGGCGACGATCTCGCCGAGGCGCGCCACGTCCTCCTTGATGGTAGCGTGGAAGCCGTCGAACTCCTGCCCGAGGGTCATCGGCACGGCGTCCTGGAGCTGGGTGCGGCCCATCTTGAGCACGTCGGCGAACTCCACCGCCTTGCCCTTGAAGGCGTAGGCGAGGTCGTCGAGCGCCTTCACCAGCGGCTGCGTCCCAAAGATCACCGCCAGCCGCAGGGCCGTCGGGTAGGCGTCGTTGGTCGACTGCGCCATGTTCACGTCGTCGTTGGGGTGGAGCGCGGCGTAGTCGCCTGGCTTGCGCCCCATCAGCCCGAGGGCGACGTTGGCGATCACCTCGTTGGTGTTCATGTTGGTCGAGGTGCCGGCCCCGCCCTGGATGGCATCGACCACGAAGGCGGCGTCGTAGCCGCGGTCCTCGGCGACCAGGGCGCAGGCCCGCTCGATCACGTCGGCCTTGCCGGGCTTTAGGTAGCCCAGGCGCCGGTTCGCGCGGGCGGCGGCCTGCTTCACCAGCGCGAGCGCCCGGACGAATTCCGGGAAGTGGCCGACCGGCACGCCCGTGATCGGGAAGTTGGTCACCGCGCGCTTGGTGTGGATGCCCCAGAGCGCGTCTGCCGGGACTTCCCCGTCGCCGAGCAGGTCGTGCTCGGAGCGGGTCTTGGCGGTCTCTAGGTTCACGGTGCGGACCGTGGCGACCGCCAACTCGGTGGGTGCATCCCGCTGACCTGATGCCGTCACAGCCGGCTCTTCATCTTCCTTGCTCACGTCAGGCTGCCTCTTGGACATGTGAGTGGCCCCCTCTTGGAAACGCTCGGCCCGCATTCGTCGGGATGACATCATAGTCCTGGGCGGCCGGTCAGAAATCCACCGAGTCGCTCGGGTGCGCGACGCGCTCCTTCAGGGCGTCGGACATCGGGAAGTTCAGATTCTCGTTGTGGGGCGGGATCGGGCTCTCGAACCACTTGGCGTAGAGCTTGGTGAAGGCTCCGGAGGCCATCATGTCCTTGAGGACGTCGTCGGCGAGCGCCTTGAACTCGGGGTCGTCCTTCGGCAGCATCAGCCCGTAGGGCACCAGCGTGTAGGTCTCGGGCAGGAAGGCGTACGCGGCGGGATCGGGCGCGCGGGCCTTCAGGCTGGCGAGCAGGATGTCGTCCTCCATGAAGGCGGCGGCGCGCCCGCTTTGGAGCGTCAGCATGGACTCTGCGTGGTCCTTGCCTTGGATGATGTTGAATGTGCCGCCCTTGGCCTTGATGCCGAACGCGAAGCCGGTGGCGTTCGAGCCCTGCGTGACGACCACCGTCTTGCCGTCGAGCCCCTTCACGTCGTGGATGCCGGATGAGACCTTGGTCAGCCACCGCGCCGACGAGACGAAGATCGCGACCGTGAAGGAGACCTGCTTGAGCCGGGCGGGGCTGCTCGACGTCGCCCCGCATTCCATGTCGATGGTCCCGTTCTGGATGAGCGGGATGCGGTTGGACGAGTCGACCGGCTGAAGCTTGACTGCGAGCTTGTCGAGCTTGAGGTCGGTCTTGATCCTGTCTACGACCTGCGCGCACAGGTCGAGGGAGAAGCCTACGGGCTTCTGGCCGTTGTCGAGATAGGAGAACGGGATCGAGGACTCCCGGTAGCCGAGCGTCACGCTGCCGGTTCGCTTGATCTTGGCCAGCATCGGGCTCTCGGCCGATGCCGCTGTGGCGGCGAGGCCGAGTGCGAGTGCGCAAGACAGCCGTACGAAGTCCTTGCCCTGAAACATCGATCATCTCCTCTGGATGGATACGGACCTCGGTCGGGTCTCGCGGGGCCTGACCACACGGCGAGCGCCGCGGGATGGGTTTGATCGGCTAGGCTGAAGCACTTTGAGCCGCCCCGGTCGGCGTCACGACGCCGACCGGGGACAGGAACTCGGCATCGTCCTCGACCGGGGCGCCGAGCTCGTGCTCCCACTTGGCGACGACGGCGGTCGCGACACCGTTGCCGATGACGTTCGTCATGGTGCGGCCCATGTCGAGGAAGGCGTCGATGCCGACCAGCAGGACGAGACCGGCGGTGGGGAGGTTGAACGAGGGGATCGTCGCCGCCACCACGACCAGAGAGGCCCGGGGCACGCCGGCGATGCCCTTGCTGGTCACCATCAGGACCAGCAGCATGGTGATCTGCGTCGAGAGGTCCATCTCGACGCCGAAGGCCTGCGCTACGAACAGGGCCGCGAAGGTCTGGTACATCATCGAGCCGTCGAGATTGAACGAGTAGCCCAGCGGCAGCACGAAGCCGGTGATGCGCTCCGAGACGCCGAACTTCATCAACTGCTCGACCATCTTCGGGAAGGAGGCCTCGCTGCTCGACGTGGAGAAGGCGATCATCATCGGTTGCCGCAGCAGGCGCAGCAGGGTCTTGATCGCCCCGCCGAGCACCACGGTTCCGGCCGCGATGATGACGACCCAGAGAACCGCGAGGCCGAAGTAGAAGGCGCTGACGAACTTGCCGTAGGTCACCAGCACGCCGAGGCCCTGCGTGGTGATGACGGCCGCCATCGCGGCGAACACGCCGACCGGCGCGAAGCGCATCACGTAGTCGGTGAACTTGAGCATGATCGGGACGATCTCGTCGATCGACTTGGCGACGGTCGGAGCGAGCGAGGTCTTCACGGAGCTCAGGGCGAAGCCGAAAAAGACGGAGAAGACGAGGATCTGAAGCACCTCGTTGGTCGCCATCGCCTGGACGATGCTGACGGGCACGACGTGCGCCACGAAATCCTTGAGGTTCAGGGCACCGGTCTGCAGGTTCGTGGTGGCGCTGGCTTCAGGGAGCGGCAGGTTCAGGCCGTGACCGGGATGCAGGAGGTTGGCGAGCAGGAGGCCGATGGACAGGGACACCACGGAGGCGGTGATAAACCAGCCCAGCGCCTTGAACGCGACCCGGCCGACGGCGCCGCCACTCGCGCCGAGGCTGGAGATGCCGGAGACGATGGTGGCGAACACCAGCGGTGCGATGATCATCTTGATCATGCGCAGGAAGACGTCCGACACGATGGTAAAGTACCCGGCAATCGCCTTGGCCTCAGCCGGCGTCGCGAAAGTGTTGCACAGGTAACCGGTCGCTATTCCGAGGAACAGGCTGACCATGATGTAGGTAGTCAGCCTGTTCGAGGCGTGAGGCTTGCTGCTCACCTGCATGACGTCGTCCTCCGCGCCACCGAGTGGAGCGGCAACCGAGCGTGGCGCTTGTTTTTCTTGCGTCTCGGCTGCCGGCAACGATCAGGATTGAAGAGGCTCGTCGGCCTATCCGAGCTTGGACAGCACGGCCGTGCGGGCCTGCGTCGAGGGCACGTTGCGGGCGCGGACCGCCTCGATCAGCCGGTCGATGTCCGCCGTGGTGTTGAACATCCCGAGCGACACCCGGATGCCGTCGCGCTCGGGCGAGACGCGGATGCCGTTCTGCGTGAAGTAGTCGAGCCACTCGGCCGCCGGCAGGGCGATGACGTAGATATGCGGCGCGCGGTGCTGACGGTCGCGCGGGCCGACCAAGCCGACATCAAGTTCGTCGAGGTGCTCGATGAGGTAGTCGCCGAGGTCGAAGCAGTGGCCCTCGATGTTCTCGATGCCGACCGTGTTGATGAGGTCGATGGCGGCACCCAGGCCCTGGATGGCCGGGAGGTTGTAGTTGCCGAGCTCGAACCGGCACGCCGTCGCCGGCAGGGCCATGTTGTCCTCCCGGGCGATGAAGTCGGTCGGCGGCTCGGCGAGGCTGGCCGCGGCGAGGTAGGCCGGCTCCATCTCGATCTTGGAGGAGTCCCAGTAGAGCAGGCCCAACCCCTGGGGCACCAGCAGGCCCTTGTGGGTGCCCGAGCCGATGAAGGTCGCCTTCATCGTCTTGGCGTCGATGGGCGTCACGCCGATGCCCTGCATCACATCGACGACGAAGTAGAGGCCGTGCCGCTCGCACAGCTCGCCGACGCTCTCGACATCGAACCGATGGCCGGCGTGGAAGGTCACGTGCGACATGGAGATCGCCCGCGTCCTGTCGTCGATGTGCGAGCGGAAGCTGTCGGCGTTCACCACCTGGGTCATCGGGATGAACACGACCTCGACGCCCTTCTTCTTCAGGTTGAGGAAGGCGTAGGCGTTGTTCGGATGGTCGCCGTGGATCATCAGCACCTTGTCGCCGGCCTTCAGCGGCAGCGCGTTGGCGGCGATGTTCATGCTCTCCGAGGTGTTCTTGGTGAACGCGATCTCGTGCGGCTGCGCGCCGAGCAGCGTCGCGACCTTGGCGCGGGTCTCTTCGAGGCGGCTGAGCCAGACCTGCTTGGGGCCGGCGGTCTCGAACCCTTCGCGCAGGAAGCGCTCGTACGCCTCCTTCACGGGGCGGGAGAGCGGGGTCTGGAAGCCGCTGTCGAGATAGACCACGTGCTCGGCGGCCGGAAACGCCTGACGAACGGCAGCGACGTCGTAGTGTTGGGTCATGATACCCTCCGGTAGCGCAGACGCGACGAGGCGTTGCGCCGGAAGTCCCGGCGAGCCTTCGACCCATCTCAAGCTTTGAATGGCGGCAGTGCTACTATATCTGCCAATCCGTGCCCAAAAGCCGGGCATGTCAGTGGCATGACAAGAAAATACACTACGTCCGCTACGCGTCGAGCCGGATCATCATCCAGCGGTATTTTTCATTCCGAAAATTGAGAATTATCGAAATCGTCGTTGTCTTGCAGGATGGTGCTGGACAAGAGGGCGGCCGCTTCTTGAAGGGGCTCGATGAACGCGTCGAGGTCCTCGAAGCCGACGCGGGCGGAGGGCACCGACACGCCCAGGCAAGCGATCAGGTCCCCCTTCGGCGAGACGATGGGCACGGCGCAGCCGACGACGCCGAGGACGTATTCCTCGTTGGTCTTCGCCCAGCCCCTGCGCCGGATCACGTCGAGCTGGGCGAGAAGCGTCTTCGGGTCCGCGATGGTCGTCGGAGTGTACTGCGCGAGCGGAAGGGAGTGGGCGAGTCGTTGCCGGACCTTGGTAGGCAGCCGGCTCATGTAGATCTTGCCCGTCGAGGTGCAGTGGAGCGGTGCGGCTGATCCGGGATTGAACTGCAGGCCCTGCTGTTGCTTCGTCTGCACGCTGTCGACATATGCCACCGCGTTATCGCGGACGATGCCGATCTCGCACTGCTCACCGATCCGGTCGGCCACCGCGCTCAGGACCGCGTGCCGCCGCACCGTGCGGAAGGCCGCCCCGATGGTCTTGGCCGAGAGGGTGACCAGCGTGCTCCCGACGACGTAGCGCTTCGTGCCGAGAGCCTTCTGGATGAGGCCGCGGTCCTCAAGGTTGCCGATGAGTCGATGCGCGGTGGGAAGCGGCAGGGCGAGGGCCGAGGCGATCTCGGCCGCCGACAGTGCCTTCCGTTGCTCGGCCACGAAGGTCAGGATGGCCAGGGCCCGATCCAGTGGCGCGTCGCGCGACCTGTGAAGTTCATCGGCCACGTTGGCTTCCTCGTACGGCTTACGCTCGGCTGTGCCCTAGTTGCACGAACATGCAAGGGCTACCGACCGGCGGGGATGCCTCATCGAGACCTGAGCTCAAGACGCACACTCTCGCCCTACCGCCTCCGGGAAGGCTGCGTCCGCCTCGGTGTCTATCTGCCCGAAAGCGGACCGGCGGAAATCCACCCTGAGCGGTCGATCCGCAATCGATCGACTCCAGCCGCCGGAAACGCCGTTTGCGTTTATCCGAAGCGGTCGTTCGCCAGACTTCCGGCAATTTTGGCTCGGAGTGGAAACCGAACCCTGACCTCTCGCAGCGAACCAGACGTTGCGGCCTGAACCCAACTCGGAGCGTATGCCCCTGTTTCTCACGCAACGGATCATGATCTACGTCTTCGTATCGTAGAGATTTGTTTTCTTTCGTATCCTGTCAATTGTCATCACCAGTCTATCTTGTGCATCGTAGATGCACACCGCCATTTTTAGGAATTCGAATTGCTCTTCAGCAACTATTTTGGCCTCCGAAATCGTCCATATCTTCGTTGTCAGTGTCTTATATCGTCCATCACTCATAACCCTCGTTTGATACAGCAAATCACTCATTTGCTCATCTTGATCTATGAAAATATTGAGTTATTAAAATTATCATTCTGTAAAGTTGTTGCCTAAGCACGCCGATAGATCCCGTTCTGGCCGCTTTATCAAAATACAATTGATAAGCGGAACGTCTTTGAGCTAGAACCGCATGCGCTCCACTATCGTGAAAGCGGTTAGCCCTTGTTGGCGAGTTTCAAGCGTTGTCGAGGCAGGTGGAGGGTGACTATCCCGCCGGCAAGCCACCCACGTGGTCGTGACAAGGTCACTAATCTTTTGCTCCGCCGGCTGGCAGACCGCTGCTCCGCCTCGACAGCAGGCTCCTCCCACCGTTCAAGCAGCCATGCAGACATAAGTTGTCAGGGCACTATGCGAAAACTTGCGGTTTCAATCCTTGACATATCATTCAAGCTAAGCCGCCATTCTGTTTCCGCTTGCTCGAATTTGACGCCGTATACGTCGCAGTCATCAGCCATTGAGACGCCAATAAATTTGATCGATTGCAGCTCGCCCCACCATTCTAGGACTCGCTTATTATCGATAAGCTGCTTCTCAAAGGCTTGCGCCAAATTTGGAGACATTAGGTCGGGTTCGGGAACCCCGAGCTGTGTTGCTTTGATCATGCGACGAAGTGCATGCTCGCTGCCGGGTTTCGGTTTGTTCGCGGCCTTCCGCGATTTGATGGACTCCTCAACAGCATCCGCCTTTTCCTTGCTGATGCGCGGCGCAGTTTGCTCCTTGCCGTTTTGATGAAGTATCAATGCAGTCACTGCGCCGCTGTCATCTTTCACGAAGCTGAGCTGCGCCTTAATATGCGAATTTCTATAGAAAAACTTTGACGAGCTTTCCGCGAGAATGGAGAAAAACATCTGGTCCGTGAGCCTGGAAATCAAACCTCCTTCGTCACGATCGATGGTGAAGATTTTGGTCGGGGCCAGTTGATAGAAGCCTACGAACTGATCCAGCGCTGCTGGATCGATGGCCACCACTTTGCGGGGGAGCGCCTGTTCCGCTTTCAGGCGTTCAACCTTATCTGCGTCGCTTTCCGCGCCGATCCTGCTGGTCAGTTCCTCACCTCTGCACGCAATCGACGCCAACTAGCGAATCCGTATTTGCGGGCAATTTCCTTCTGGGCTGCCGACAACTGTGCGGCCGGATCAGACACACGAAGCGTCTTGAGCCGCGCCTTCGCTTCGTTGCGAAGATGCTCAAGGTTCGGACGATCCGGGAGAGCACGCGTCTGAGCGGCGTGCGACAGGATGGCCTCGACCATAGATTCCTTCCTTCCTCAGCGCCCATCGTCCGCGTTGCTGGGCAGGAAGTCAGGTATGATCAAGGATGCCGAATGGGCTACGCCCTTCACGCGGACCGTTGGCCTATCCTGAGGCCAGGTAGAGATCCTATGTCTGGATTTGGAAGATGGCAAGAACGGGTTGCTAGAGCCGTTCCCGGTCAGGTAGCGACAGCCAAGTCGTCCTCGTAGCCAGCTGCGGCGAGGTAGTTGCGGCACTCCTGCGGAGTGAAGCGCGTGAAGGCCTGGCGGATCGCCGGCCAGAGATCCGGGATCGTGCGAGCGGCCGCGCTGCGCAACAGCGCCTTCAGCTTTGCGAAGGCCTGCTCAATCGGGTTGAAATCAGGGCTGTATGACGGGAGGTAGAGCAGCCGCGCTCCTGCGGCCTCGATCGCCTCACGCACGCCAGCGACCTTGTGGGCTGGCAGGTTGTCCATGACGACGATGTCGCCCGGGTGCAGCACCGGGATCAGGGTCTCGGTGACGTAGCTGCAGAAGCGCCTGCCGTTCGTAGGACCGTCCAGCAGCGCGGTCGCGCACAGCCCGCTGGTGCGCAGGGCAGCGGTGACGGTAGTGGTTTTGTAGTGACCCTGCGGGGCTGCGAGCCGGCAGCGCTCGCCGCGTGGTGCCCAACCATAGCGCCGCGCCATGTTGGTGGCCGCCGCCGTCTCGTCCAGGAACACCAGCCGGTCCGGGTCGAGCTCGGGCTGTGCCTCGAACCACGCCTCGCGGGCCGCTCTTACGTCGGCACGCTCCTGCTCAGCTGCGTACGTCGCCCCTTTTCCAGCTGATCCCGTGGCGGGCAAAGAAGCGCGACAGGCCGCTCGTGCTGGTCTGGACGCCCTGCTCAGCCAACCGGTCGCGCAGCTCGCGTAAGAAGAGGCGAGGCTCCTGCTCGGAAGTCATCAGGATCAGCCCAGCATGCGCCTCGATGCGCTTCGAGGTGTGATCACCGCCCATCGGCTTGGGCGCGACATGGCCCTCTTGGTGTGAGCGCTGCGACCAGCGGCTGGCGCTCGAGACACTGACCCCAAAGCGAGCCGCGGCTCGGTGGCACGAGGCACCTGCCGCCACGGCAGCCACGACACGCTCGCGTAAGTCGACGGACAGAGGTGAAGGCATCAGCATGCTCCTTCACCCGTCAACCCGCCACCCGCTAATCCGTCGCAATCAGCCCGGGACCGGCTCTAAAGGGTGAGTCGCGCGGAGCGGCAACTTCTGCTTCGATGCGTGAACTGCTCGGAAGCGGACTGGCAGGAAGCACCCGAGACGTTCGCCCAGGGCGGTTGGCGGCGGCCGAGGATGGCCGTAAGCGGAAGGGCGGTTTGCGGAAGTTGGGGGAGCAGATAGCAGACATGGCGTTTCGGCCTCTCGCAAAATCGCGAACTGAAGATGTGCTTCTGTTATCGAAGACAGCCGCCTCACTCATCATAGCGCCATCAGGATTGTAGTTCTCTTTGGCCTCCTTCGTCTTTCAGGATATGCCTGATGAAGGCCGAGATGAGGTCGATCGTACCTGCGAAAGCTTCGCGATGTGGTTCATGTCCGACGTGTGGCAATTCACGGACGGTGAGCAGGCCGGGCGGACAAGATCTGCGGGCTGCAGCGATCTGGGCTCGTGTCCCGTAGGCGTCCTCGGTTCCCTGGATGAGTGTCACGGGGACGGTCAGGCGTGTCAGCGCAGCCTCAATCGTCCATCCACGCCGGCCCGGATCGAGCCAAGCGTCGTTCCAGCCGCGGAAGGTCCCTTCGACATCGGCGTGCCAGCGGCCGAGGCGTGTCTTCAAGAGCCCCCGCTCGTAGGCGGCTCGGGTTCGCCGGATCGCGGACAGCGTGACCTCCTCCACGAAGAAATGCGGCGCGATCAGCACGCCGCCCCGCAGGCGGACACCGCCTTCCGCCAGGGCGAGCGCGGCAATTGAGGCGCCGTCGGAATGGCCGATCAGCACGCAGCTCCTGACATCCGCCGCGTCAAGTATCCGCGGGAGGACCGCGCGGGCCTCGTGCTCCAGATAGTCGGCCGGGCGAGGCAAGGGCACCGGGCTCGATGCGCCATAGCCCTGGCGGGAGACGGCCAGGACACCGCACTCGGTCGCTCGGGCGAGGGTCTCGGGCAGGGCACCCCATTGCATCGCCGAACCGAGGCCTTCGTGGAGCAACACTAGCGTGGGGGCCACCTCCGGCTGTCGACCGATGAAATGGTATTCCAGCCGGCCATCGCCGAGATCGAAGAAGCCGGAGGACTGCAGGCGAGCCATGTCATCACTCCCACCGGGATTCGACCAGCACTTGTCGTCCTTTCCTTGGAACAGGGAAGGACTGACCGGACGGGGGCGTGCAGGCGGAGGACCAGCGGGACGCTCGCCCCGGAAGGTCGCTCCGCCTGCACGAGGGGCCGTCACGCCCGGTCGAGGTTGCCCCGCGTCTCCGGCGTGATGACGGCGCCGACGAGGTAGACCAGCGTGACGCCGGTCATCACGACCGTCAGCACCATCGGGATCTGCGTCGGCCCGTCGGCAACGAGGGAGACGAACGTCGGCAGCATGCCGCCGAGCGCAAAGCCGATGTTCCAGGTCAGGCCCGTCCCGGTGGCCCTCACGGCCGTCGGAAACTTCTCGTTGAGGAAGATCAACAGCGGCGCGTAGCTGGCGTTGGCGATGAGCGAGAGAAGGAAGGCACAGGCCGCGACCCCCATGAGGCTCGTCGTGTTCGCCATGGTCAGGAAGAGAACGGGAAAGGCGAACAGGCGGATGACTCCCATCAGCAAGAACGACCGCTTGCGCCCGATATGCTGGCTTAGTTCGCCCATGCCGCAGGCGCCGATTGCCGCCGCCACGTTGGCGCCGATCAGGATCATCGAGGCAGTGGCGTTCGGTACGCCGTTCACGAGCTTGAGGAGGGTCGGCAGGTAGCCGGACGTGAGGTAGTAGGCCGCGCCGCCGCCGAAGGAGATGAGCGTCGCGACCGCGAAGCTTCCCCGGTTGGACGGCGAGAACAGCGAGCGAATCGGCGAGGCCTTCGCCGGAGCACCCTCCCGGAGCGCGGCCTTGCGGGCCTGCAGGTCCTTGAAGATCGGGGATTCCTCGAGGTTGCGGAAGAGGATCAGGCCGATCACCGAGGTCAGTAGGCCCGAGAAGAACATCACCCGCCAGCCCCAGTCGGCGAAGGCCTCGCCCGGCGCCATGAGCGAGACGAGATAGAAGACCAGGGAGGCCAGGAGGCCGCCGATGGCCGAGCCCCCGCTGCCGACCGCCCCGGACATCAGCCCCCGCCACCGCTCCGGCACAGATTCCGTACCGATCGTGTGGGATGCCGCGACGACACCGCCGACGAAGACGCCCTGGACGAGGCGGAAGAACAGGAAGATCGCGGTGGCGAGCCATCCGATCTGGCCGACCGTCGGCAGGAGGCCGAAGACCGCCGTCGACAGGCCGACGCCGATCACCGCCACCATGAGGGCGCGGCGGCGGCCGAAGCGGTCCGCATAGGAGCCGAACAGGGCGGAGCCGAGGGGCCGGATCAGCAGCGTGACCGCGAAGGAGGCATAGGCTCCGGCCAGCGATAGCATCGGCTTGTCCGCCGGGAAGAACAAGGTGCCGACGACCGGCGCCACGTAGAGCAGAATGAACAGGTCGAAGAGATCGAGCCCCCAGCCGAACAGCGAGGCCATGGCGGCCGTCGCCGTCTGCCGGCCGGTGGGCCTGGCGAGGGCGGGGGGATCGGATGCGAAGGTGGCGGCGGTCTGCATGGGGTTCCTCCGGGGGATGCGGTCGTTGCCGCGGTGGGGCCGGTTCGGGCGCTGGGTCTGGACGGGAGCCATTCGGGCGCGCGCCGTCGTTTCCCGCCTGGGCGGGATCGAAGCGATGCGGTGAAGGTCACGGGATGGGGGGAGCCGCTATGCAGCCCCCCGGCGCGGCCGGGCTATGAGCCGGTGAAGCGCGGCGCGCGCTTGGCGTGGAACGCTTCGACGCCCTCGCGGAAGTCATCGGCCTGCCGCAGGCGGCTGTAGCAATGCCCTTCGAGCTCGATGGCGATGGAGAGGCTCGCATCCTCGGTGTCGTTGAGGAGCTTCTTGGCGGTGCGCTGGGCGATGGGGGAGAAGGCGCGCAATTCGTCGACCAGCGCGTCGGTGGCCTTCTCCAGGTCCGCGTCGGCCACGCATTCGGTGGCGATGCCCCAGTCGAGGGCCTGCCGTCCGGGGATGCGCTTGGAGCGCATCACGATGTCCTTGGTCCGGGTGATGCCGACGATCTTCTGGAGACGGGCCGAGCCGCCGGAGCCGGGAATCTGCCCGAGCTTCTGCTCGGGCAGGGCGTAACGGCAGGTCTCGGAGACGATGCGGAAGTCGCAGGCCAGCGAGATCTCGAAGCCGACGCCGAACGTGTAGCCCCGGTTGGCGGCGATGACGGGCTTCGAGCAGCGGGCCGGCGCCGCCATGTTCCAGGCGAGCTTCGAGACGTGCTCGGGCGAGGCGTCGAGGAAGCCCTTGATGTAGCCCCCCGACGAGAAGTGTTCGCCCTCCGCCCGCAGGACGATGACCCGCACGCGGGGATCCTCGTCCAGCGCCTCGAACACCTTACGGATCTCGTCGCGCTGGGGCATCGCAATGACGTTCATGGGCGGCCGCGCCAGGATCACGTCGGCGCGCTCGCGCTCCGAGTCGATCTCGACGCGGAACCCGTCGAGGTTCGTCAGGCGCGGGTCGATGGTGTGGGTGTCGCTCGTCATGGGTTTGGTCTCTCGCTTGTGATTCGGAGTGGGGGCGGGACCGTCAGGCAGCCTCGTGGCCTTCGGCATGGGGCTCGGCCCCGCCTTCCAGGACGTACTCGCCGGCCACGAGTTGGCGGCGCAGCAGCTTGCCGACCGGCGATTTCGGGATCTCGTCCACGAAGACGTAGCGGCGCGGCAGCTTGTGACTCGGCAGGCCGCCGGCCCGGCAATGGGCGTCGAGCGCCGCCGCGTCGGTGCTGCCGCTCCGCTTGATGAAGGCCGCGACGATCCGGCCCCAGCGCTCGTCGGGCAGGCCGACGACGGCGACTTCGGACACCGCCGGATGCAGGGACAGGCGGCTCTCGATCTCGACGGGCGAGACGTTCTCGCCTCCGGTGATGATCATGTCGTCCACCCGCCCGGTGACGTAGAGGTCGCCGTCGGCGTCGGCGAAGCCGGTGTCGCCAGTGAAGTACCAGCCGTCGCGGAAGGCCTTGGCGTCGGCCTCGGGGCGATGCCAGTAGCCCTCGAAGGCTTCGTCGCCCTTGGCGATGACGGCGATCTCGCCCTCCTCGCCCGGCGCGGCGGTCTGGTTAGGATCGCCCCCCAGGGACACGACACGTACCATGGTGTTGAGACCCGCCCGCCCGGCCGAGCCGGGCTTAACCGCCGCCTCGTGGTTGATTGTGAAGGTGTAGACCTCCGACGAGCCGTAATGATTGACGAAGAGGTCCGGCCGGAACGCCTCGGTCAGGCGGGCGAGCAGGCCGTCCGTCATCGGTGCCCCGGCGAAGCCGAGCTTGCGCACGGAGGTCGTGTTGGTCGCCTGGAAATCCCGGTGGTGCACGAGGTCGTGGTAGAGGGTCGGCACGAGGTAGAGGTTGGTGATCCGCTCGGCCGCGATCAGCCGCAGCGCCCCCGCCACATCGAACCGGGGAAGGCAGACGAAAGTCCCACCGATCAGCGACATGGCGAGGAGCGAGCGCACCCCCATCGTGTGATAGAGCGGCATCACGCCGAGCGTGCGCTCGCCGCGCCCGTAGAGATTTTGCGCCACGTGGGCCACGGCCGCCGCCCGCTCCGCCCGGTGTCGCCGTGGGACCCCCTTGGGCTTGGCGGTCGTGCCGGAGGTGTAGAGCATCAGCGAGATCGCCTCCGCGTCGGCCCGGGGCGTCGCCGGCGAGCCTTCGGTGGCCGCAAGGTCGGCGAAGGCTATCTCGCCGGGGCCGGGTGGCGTGCCGACGGCAATGCGCGGGATCCGCTGCGATGCCGCGCTCTCACGCAGGCTCGCGGCCGAGACCGGTTCGTAGGCGATGGCGCAGGCTTCCGCGTTCTCGATCGCGAAATCGATCTCCTCGGCCTTGGCCCGCCAGTTGATTGGCGTGATCACGATTCCCAAGAACTGGCAGGCCCAGTGCAGGGTCGCCGCCTCGTGCCGGTTCTGAAGGACCGTGACGAGGTGGTCGCCGGGCTTCAGCCCGAGCCGGTCGAGCCCGGCCACGGTCGCGGAAATGACCCCGAACCACTCCGCGTAGGTCAGCCGGGTCTTTCCGTCGACGAGGGCCAGGGCCCAGGGATCGCGGGAGACGCTCGCGAGGAAGCTGGTGCCGAGATCAAGCATGGGCGGCCTCCGGGGATGATGGGGCCGGGATGTCGCCCCTGAGTTCCGCAGCCGCCTCCAGGGCGGCCTCGATGATCGGCGCGTAGCCGGTACAGCGGCAGAGATGGCCCCCAATTACTTCCGTGATCTCTCGTCGTGACGGGTTCGGCCGGAGCGCGAGATAGGCGTCGAGTGACATCAGGATGCCGGCGGTGCAGAAGCCGCATTGCAGGGCGTGCCGCCGCCGGAAGGCCACCTGCAGCACCCCGAGGCGGCCGGGCTCCGGAGCCAGACCCTCGACGGTCCGCACGGCACAGCCCTCGACCCCCACCGCGAGGGTCAGGCAGGCCCGGGCGGGCACGCCTTCGATGGACACTGTGCAGGCGCCGCAGACGCCGTGCTCGCAGCCGACATGCGTGCCCGTGGCCCCAAGCCCGTGGCGCAGGGCGTCGGTCAGCAAGGTGCGGGTCTCGACTTCGACCGCGGTCTCGCGCCCGTTGAGGGTGAAGGCGACGGTGTGACGGCCCTGCGCGTCTAGCTGTGGCATGGCACGGCCTCCTGATGGGTGTCGCCGCGGGCGACCTTGGCGGCTTGTTCCAGCACCCGGCGGCCGAGGCTGCGCACGAGGTCGCGGCGGTAGCGGGCGGTGGCGTGGAGGTCGTCCCCCGCGCCGAGGTCCCAGGCGAAGGCGTTGAGGGCATCGTCGAGCGCCGAGCCGTCGAGGTGGGGGAAGTCGCGGGCTGTGGGCCGGTCGGCGACGCCGCCGACAGCGAGCCGCATCTGGGTGCCGTCCACCACGGCGGCGCAGGCGACGATCGCGTAGTCGCCGTGTCGCCGCCCGATCTCAGCGAAGGCCGTGCCGGTGCCCTCCCGCCGCAGCGGATAGGCGATGGCCTCGATCATCTCGTCGTCGGCCCGGTCAGTGACCATCATGCCAGCGAAGAAGGTCTCCGCCGCGACGCGCCGGACCTTTCGCCGGTTGCGCAGATGCACCTCGCCCTGGAGCGCCACGAGGCAGAGGGGAATCTCCGCGCTCGGGTCGGCATGGGCGACGGAGCCACACAGTGTCCCCCGTGCCCGGGTCTGGATGTGCCCGACCCATGGCAGGGCGGCGGCCAGCAGCGGCAGGTCCCGGGCGAGCCCCGGCCGGTCGAGCAGGATCGCCTGCCGCACGCCCGCCGGGATGACGAGGGCCCCCTTGTCGAGGCGGGGCTCCTTGAGAGCGGGGATGCGCATCACGTCGACGAGCACGGCGGGCTTCGTCAGCCGCATGTTGAGCATCGGCATCAGGGACTGGCCGCCCGCGATGATCCGGGCCTCGGGGCCGTGCTGGCGCAGGGCTTCGAGGGCGTCGTCCACGGACGTGGCGCGCAGATAGGCGAAGGGCGCGGGTTTCATGCGGACACCCCCAGACGCGCGAGGAGCCATCGCAGGGCGGCCCGGAGGCGGAGCCCGCGCTTGCCGGACCCGCCGGCTCGCCGGGCGAGGGCCGTGAAGAACCCGCCGATGATCACCCGCGCGGCCCCGTCGAGGAGGCGTCCGCCCACCGCCGCGACCTTGCCGCCCACCGCCGCCTCGTAGACGTAGGCAATCCGCGTGCCCCCCGAGCCGTCGGGCTCCAGGGTCAGACGGCCGGTGCCGCCGCCGCTGCCGAGGCCGCCCGTCACCGTT
The DNA here is from genome assembly GCF_028583545.1 of Methylobacterium sp. NMS14P. Classification (NCBI taxonomy): domain Bacteria; kingdom Pseudomonadati; phylum Pseudomonadota; class Alphaproteobacteria; order Hyphomicrobiales; family Methylobacteriaceae; genus Methylobacterium; species Methylobacterium sp. NMS14P. The sequence continues at coordinate 4,535,076 of NZ_CP087106.1, forward strand.
CCGGTGAGCGTCACCGCCCGGGGCTCATCGAGATCGGAGAGGATCACCTCGGCCTTGTAGCGACCCTTCACCGGACCGACGCCGAGGGTGACGTCGGCCTGGAACCTTGTGTCGGAGAGCTTCCGCACCCCATGCGAACCGGGAATGACGGAGGCGAGCACGTCCGGGTCGAGGAGCATCGCCCAGACCGTCTCCGGCGGGGCAGTGACGGTGGCCGCGCCGTCGCCGCGCAGGGTCCGGTCGCCCGCCTTCGCGGCGGCCTTCGCGGCTCGACCGGCCGGCGGCGCCGGCTCGTCGCCCCCTGCCGCGAGGGCGGCGAGCTTGGCAGGCGTCAGGGGCAAGTCGATGGCCTCGAGGTCGAGGGCGTCGGCCACCGCGTTGGCGAGGCAGACCGGCGTCGACATGCAGTTTCCCTCACCGACCCCCTTCGCGCCGAGCGGCGTGAAGGGAGACGGGCTCTCGACGTGCAGGATGCGCAGGTCCGGCACCTCGGTCGCGGTGGGCAGGAGGTAATCGGCGAAGGTGCCGGACAGGAAGGCGCCGTCGTCGCCGTAGGCGAGTTCCTCGTAGACCGCCGCGCCGAGCGCCTGCGCGAAGCCGCCGCGCACCTGGCCCTCGACCATGCCCGGGTGCAGTACGCGCCCGCAATCGTGCATCGAGACGTAGCGGTCGATGGTGATTTTCCCTGTGACCCGGTCGATCTCCAGGCCGCAGATGTCGAAGATGAAGCCGTGGCAGAGGGAGGAATTGATATGGTCCTCCGCGTCCGGAGCGGTCAGCTCCGGGGGCGTCCAGAACACCGTCTCGCGGATCACCGCGCCGAGATCCTCGGGCACGAGGCCCGGCGACCAGTGGCTCGTGGCGGCCACCCGCGCGAAGGGCAGGCCTGCATCCGGGTTCAATCGCGAGGCGATGCGCCCACCCGCGAAGAGCAGGTCCTCTGGACGTAGGTTCAGCTGCGCCGCCGCGATCCGCGCGAGCCTGTCGCGCAGGCGGGTGGCGGCGAGGTGCGCGACCCCCGCCACGGCGGCGGCGAAGCGGCTCGCATAGTTGCCGGAGGCAATGGACCATGCGTCCTTGGCGGTGTCGAGGTCGGCCGTGACCCGGACCTGCTCCATCGGGAGGCCGAGGACGTCGGCCACCACCTGGGCCAGCACTGTCCGGTGCCCTTGGCCCTGCGGCACCGAAGCGACCTGCACCGTCACCGAGCCGACCGGATCGAGGGTGATGGTGGCGGTCGATTGCGCGCCGTTCTTCGGCCCGGCCTTGGTGCGCTCCTCCGCCGTCAGGACGGTGGTGATGTAGCCCATGTTGGAGACGCTGGGCTCGACCGCCGCCGTCAGGCCGATCCCATAGAGGCGGCCCTCGGCGCGGGCGGCGTCCCGTCGCCGCTTCAACTCGACGAGCCCGCCATCCCGGGCGGCTTCGTCGAGGGCGCGCTGGTAATCGCCGGAATCGTAGAGAGCGCCTGTCGCGGTGCGGTAGGGAAAGGCGTCGGCCGGGATTAGGTTTGCCCGGATCACCGCGAAGGGATCGAGGCCCAGTGTCACGGCGATTCGCTGCATCAGCCGTTCGAGCGGATAGTAGACCTGCGGCCCGCCAAAGCCGCGCACGAGGCCGGTCGGGGTCTTGTTGGTGAGCACCACCCGGTTGCGTACGGCGACGTTGCGGATCGCGTAGGCGCCGGTGAGGTTGCCGTGCATCCGGTAGAGCGTGGCGGGTTCGGGCGCCCGCAGGTAGGCGCCGCAATCCTCGACCTGATCCCAATCGAGAGCGGTGACGCGCCCGTCCGCCTCGAAGGCGGCCCGGAGGGTCGTGACCCGGTTCGTGGCGGAGACGGAGGCCGAGAGGTGCTCCAGCCGGTCCTCGATCCACTTCACCGGCCCTCCCACGAGGCGGGCCGTGGCGGCGATCAGGACCGCGTAGGGGGCGACGCCCTGTTTCACCCCAAAGCTGCCGCCGGAATCCGGGGGCGTGCGCAGGCGCAGGCGGTTGCCCGGCACCTTGAGCGCCCGGGCCACGACCGCGTGAATGCTGAACGGCCCCTGGAAGTTCGCGAGCACGTCGTAGGAGTCGTCGGTGGGGTCGTAGGAAGCGACGACGCCGTAGGTCTCCATCGGCGAGCCGGTGTTGCGCGGGTAGCGCACGGTCACGGACAGGCTGTGCGGGCTATCTGTGAAGGCGACCTCGGGGTCACCGTAGCGGAAACGCCGGTCGCTCACGAGATTCGCGCCGACACCCTCGTGCAGCATCTCGCTGTCGGGGGCGAGGGCCGCCAGCGGGTCGACCACCGCCGGGCGGACCCGGTACTGAACCTCGATCAGGTCGCAGCCGTCCTCCGCGAGGTAGCGGTCGCGGGCGACGACGATAGCCACCGGCTCGCCGACATAGCGCACCCGGTCCACTGCGATGGCGCGGGCATCGACGGCCGCCCGCAGGGCCGGGACGAGACCGGTGGTGACGGCATCAAGGTCACGGCCCGTGACCACGGCGGTGACGCCGGGCAGCGCCTTGGCCGCCTGGACGTCGATGGCGAGGATGTCCGCATGGGCGTGGGGCGAGCGCAGGATCGACGCGTGCAGCGTGCCGGGCCGCGTGCCGAGATCGTCGATGTAGCGGCCGAGCCCGGAGAGCAGGGCGGCGTCCTCGACGCGCTCTACGGACCGTCCGACATAGCTCGTTGACACGATGCCCAAGCCGCTTCCTCCGCCGGACCTCTCGATGGGGTCCTTGTCGCGGGCAGAGTGACGGATCCGGGCGGGCGCCACGATGCCGAGGCGTCTCGCGACTTACCCAAACGTCTCATTTTCGACGTGGCGGAGGGCCTTTGGCTTCAGACGGCGGGTTGGCCGCTCCGCCGGACGATGCTGCGGAATACGCTCGGGGGCACGCTGACGTGATCTCGGAAGAAGCGCGAGAAATGGGCAGGCGCGGCGAAGCCGAGGCGCGTGCCGATCGCCGCCAGGGATTCCTCGCTGCCCACGATCGACTCGACGGCCTGCTCGATGCGGATCGCGTTGAGGAAGACGTGGGGCGGAGCTCCGGTGGATTGCTCGAACAGGCGATAGAATTGCGCTCGGGAAAGGCCCGCCTCTTGGGCCAGGGCCTCGATCCCCAACGTGGCACCGGGCTCGGCGCGCACTCGCGCGATAGTCCGCCGGATGCGCCAATCGCTGGCGTTGCGCCCGGCGGCGGCGCGGAGCGACTCGGCCTCCTCACGCCACGCGGTGAACCGCTCGATTACCGCGATCATCAGGCCCGACAGCAACTGATCCTGAATGTGCGAGGAGTGCGGCGCGTAGACCATCTCCGCAGCGAGGTCGTGCGCGAAGCGGCGGATCGTCGGGGTCACGCCGCCCAAGGGCTTTCCAAAGAAGCCAGGCGCCCCGCTCGCCGCCCAATTGCGCCGGAAGGCCCTCAGCCAGTCCGGCTCGATATAGAGGGCTAGGATCATCGCCTTGGCGCGGCGCGGATCATGGAGATAAGCGTGCGTTTCCCAGGCATTGACGAGCACGGCCTGTTCGTCGGTCAGCGCGACGACACGGTCTCCGACGAGGAACTCGGTGTCGTCCCCTTCAACCTTTAGAAGAACGTGACAGTGCGGATGCGCGTGCCGGACAAGGCTCCGGTCCATGTCGAGGAGCGCCACGCGACCGAACGTGCCATGAGCGATCTCGAGAGCCTCAGACATTCCTACAGGTTAGCATGATCCCGGCGGCACAACCAGTTTCTGGCCGGCCGGCTGATCTCATAGAATACGCCGTGTCGTCGCTCCGACGATCTTACGGGATCGCTGATTTCCGTTCCGAACTTACCCATCAGTGCTATGGCACCATCGACTTTCAGGGCATACAATGTTCTCCGGCACCAGTATCGATCGCTTCATAACGGAAAACGACAGTTTAAGTTGATGCCGACACTGTCTGCTTGCCGCGACGCAGGCAGCACGCTTCAACGGCGGGTATGGGCGCACTGCTGTCGGGCTGGTTCTGAAACCCTTCGACACTGACGTCGAGGAGCCAGACGCTCAAATCTCAGTTCCTTCGGCCAGGATCAGAGCATCCTCGACGTCCACACCGAGGTACCTGACCGTGCTCTCGATCTTGGTATGGCCGAGCAGGATCTGGACCGCCCGCAGGTTGCCGGTCCGCTTGTAGATCAGAGACGCCTTCGTGCGGCGGAGGGAGTGGGTGCCATAGTCCTCGCTACGCAACCCGATGCCCGTGACCCACTCATCGACCAAGCGTGCATACTGCCGGGTGCTGATGTGCGTGACGCCGTCGAGCCGGCTCGGGAAGGCATAGTCGTCGAGCGTTCCACTCCTGGCTTCCAGCCATGCCAGAATGCTGGTTCGTGCGGGTTCGAGCAATTCGAACTGTACCGGCCGGCCAGTCTTGCGCTGGATGACGATGGCCCGGCTGCGGACGCGGCCACCGCTGACGAGATCGCTGATCTTGAGCTTGACGATGTCGCAGCCACGCAGCTTGCTATCGATGGCGAGGTCGAACATAGCCCGGTCGCGTGTGCGCCGTTCGCGGTCGAGCCAGAACCGGATGGCCCAAACCTGCTGAGGCTTGAGGGCGCGCTTGGCGCCGAGTTTGCGGCCAGCGTTCCAGGCCGGTCGCCCTTTCGGGGCGGGATCGTGTGCTGAGTGTCCCATCGCCTATCTCCTCGTCGGCCCATGCCGACGAGGCGATAAGAGACCCGAACCGAAGGTGCGGAGAGCTGGCATATGCGGACGTTCCGCTGGCGACCCAATCCAGCCGCTCGGACCGTCGTCGGCGCTTCTCCAAAGCGGTCGTTCGTCAGCGGTCCGCCAACTTCGGCTCGGGGTGAGAGGCGGTTTCTCGCTGTGGGGCTGAAATCGGACGTTCGAGCGGTCAGCGGCAGTCGACACGAGTTTGGCGAGATGGGCTGTGCAAGGCCGAGGCTTTGACGACAGCCTCGAGATTCTTTCCAACCGATGTCACATCCGGCCTTCGTGCGTCGTCACCCTCGTGGACCGATCACGAGGGGAGAGTGCGATGAGCCAATTTATTCCAGTTTTGGCTAGCCTGCTCGGCGTAGGACTAGCCGGCAACGGTATCTTCATGCTCGCCTCGCCTGAGACTTGGTACTTCGCGGTGCCAGGCGTGACCTCGACAGGCCCATTCAATCAGCATTTCTTGCGCGATATCGGCCTGATCTTCGTGCTGATCGGTACGGGATTTCTCTACGGGGCGGCGAGGCCCGGTTCGCGTGTTCTGCTTTGGAGCATGGCTGCGATCTGGCTCTCAGGGCATGCGCTGTTCCATTTCTGGGAGGTTGCAGTGGGCATTTGCGGGCCGGAGGTTCTGCCCCGCGACTTCCCCGCGGTGACACTTCCTGCGCTTATTGCGGTCACCCTCAGCGTTTGGTCGTTTCGCCATGCCGACCATTGATGATCCGACCCTCATCTTCGAACAGGAGCGGACGCGGCTCGTCCGGCTCGCATACCGCATGCTCGGTTCATTCGGCGAGGCCGAGGATGTCGTGCAGGACGCCTGGCTTCGCTGGCAGTACGTCGACCATGCTGGTGTATCGTCGGCCGGTGCCTTCCTGTCGCGCACGGTGACGCGGCTCTGCCTGGACATCATGAAGTCCGCCCGCGCACGGCGAGAGACATACTTTGGAACTTGGTTGCCCGAGCCCGTCGCCATGGCTCCGGACGAGGCCTCTGGCGATGACCTGACACTTACGCTGATGCTCGCCTTGGAGCGGCTCTCGCCTTTGGAGCGGGCCGCGTTCCTCTTGCACGACGTTTTCGCGGTTCCGCTCGGGGAGATCGCGGCGACACTTCAGCGTGAGCCGCCAGCTGTCCGTCAGCTCGCAGCCAGAGCGAGGAGGCACGTGCAGTCGGCACGTCCGCGCTTCCCCGTCGACAGGGAGGAGGGGACACGCATCGCTAAAGCCTTCTTCGCGGCGTCGGCGACAGGCGACGTCGCGGAGCTTCGCAGCATGCTCGCGGAAGCCGTCATCGTGCATTCCGATGGTGGCGGGAAGGTACACGCATTCCCGCGGCCTATCATCGGCATCGACAAGGTCATGCGTATGTTTGAGGGAGCTGCGCGGAAGTCGTGGATCCAGCATGCCCAGAAGCTGCAGGACCTCTGGATCGATGGCCTGCCGGGCTATTTCAGCCTGGAGCCGGGCGGGACCCTCCAGACCGTGGCCCTCGATATCCAGGGCGGCCTGATCGTCGGAATCTACTTCACACGCAACCCGGACAAGCTCGAACGTATGGCAAGGCTGTTCGGAGGGGCAGCGGGAGAGCAGATGCCCCAATGAGTCTCACCGCCGGGCGATTGCGAGCTCCCTGCGGCATACCCTGGAAAAGGTACAGAGTGGATCGAGGTCGCCGGCGTGGTGGATGTCCGCGAAGGACGAGATACTCTTATGCGGGGCGAAGTAAGTCTCGCCGATGCGTTGCATGACACGCTCCGCCTCTTCGAGCGTTTCCGGCCCGCCGAAGAGCCGGATCTTGTTCACGATGGCATACAGGTTCACCAGTTTGGCCGGATCTTTAAGGTCATGCTGGAAGGCGTCGCCGAACAAGGTCGACGCCTCCCGAATGAACTCGCCGTAGAGGGCTTCCCGTCGCGCGCGGTCCTGCACCAGCAGAGTTGCGCGCTCCTGGCTGTGTTGCGTCAGCCATGTGGTCGCGAAGGAGGCCATCGCGCCGATGCTGGAACCCGCAAGCGCGGAAAGCGCCGAGACGTAGGCCGCATCCATCGGCAGCATACCTCAGGCCACGCGCTTCGGTTGCGCAGCCAGCCAGTCCCTGTAGCGCCGCTTTGACAGCCAAGCGTCACCATTGGGTGTCAACCAGCGATCTTCGAGGAGCACTCCAAAATAGTGGGCGGTGTCGTCCGTGATGACTTCACGCGATTCGCCGATGCCGTCGAACTGGCGCTTCACCAGCTCGACCATCGGCAGCCGCTCAGGACCGGCGATCTCGATCATGCCGTTGCGAGGTGGTGCGAGCGCGGCCTCAGCGACCTTCTCGGCTACATCGGCCGATGCGATCGGCTGGATTGAGGCGGAGGTCACCCGGGCAACGCCGTCGATGATAGCCGCTCCCGCAATCGCGCCGACGAACTCGAAGAACTGCGTGGCGCGGACCAGCGTCCAGGGCACGCCCGCCGAAGCGATCAGTTCCTCTTGGGCAAGCTTCGCGCGGAAGTAGCCGCTGTCGAGCAGGAGCTCGGTCCCGACCACCGAGAGCGCCACGTGGTGCGTGACGCCCGCAGCCTTCTCTGCCGCCGCGAGGTTCCGTCCGGCGCGGACAAAGAAGTCCATCGCCGCGTCGTCGGCAAAGGAGGGCGCGTTGGCGACGTCGACGACGACGCTGGCGCCCTTCAACGCATCTGCGAGGCCCTCGCCCGTGACAGCGTTCACTCCGGTATTGGGCGAGGCCGCGAGCACCTCGTGGCCGGCGCTCCTCAGGTTGGCGCTCCTCAGGTTGGCGACGACCTGCGAGCCGATCAGCCCAGTGCCGCCGATGACGACGATCTTCATGTGACGCTCCGTCTCAACTTCAGTCCCGTCGGGACGGTCGCGGTCATGACGAGGAGCGCCCCTCGCAGTGTGACATTGACGTGGAAGATCAATGCGCCCGACTTGAGCCTAGCGACGGCTTGACCTTGTGGGATGCTCGGGACCGGGGCAACGTGGAAAACGTCTTCCCGGTTCAAACCTGCCGGGACGGTGCACGATCCCACGGAAGCGCATCCTCAGGACCGATATCGATCCCGAGGATGAACGATTGTCGATGAGGCACCCGTGCACGAACTCCCGGGTTCAACGGACGACCGGGCCAGCACGGGCTCCGTGCACTCAGAAGTCCCAGAACACGGGAACCCACCGAAAAGCGTCGCCATCAACCGCAACCCGGCCGACGGACGGGAACGGCAGGTGCGTGGCGATCAACTGCTCGCCGGTCGCCGCCAGTTCCCGCAGAAGCCGAACGCGAACGCGAGCCGCCTCCTTGGGATCGTGTTCGAAGCCGTTGTGCCAGTCGGGATGCTCGAACCCGACCGTGAACACGGCATCGCCGGCGAATGTCAGCCGATCGCCGCCGGATGACAGGCGGACCACGCTGTGCCCGGGCGTGTGGCCGCCGGTGCGCTGGACCATCACGCCCGGGGCGACCTCGTGCTCTTCGTCGAACAGCTGCAACTGGTTGCGGTACTCCTGCGCGAACCGCTTAGCGGCCGCTCTGAGCGCATCAGGAAACCCCTCTGGCATGTCGACCTGCGTGAAGTCGGGCGCTTCCCAGAATTTGACCTCGGCAGCCGCCACGTGGATCCGCAGATCCGAGCGCAGCCGCTCCTTCACTCCGTCGACAAGGAGCCCGCCGACATGGTCCATATGCATGTGGGTGAGCACCACGTCGGTCACAGCCGCGAGATCAATGCCAGCGGCTTCCAGTCGCCTGACCAGTTGTCCGGCCCGCGGCAGGTTCAGGTTCGGGTCCAGCCCCAAGCCGGCGTCGATGAGGATGGTCTGGCCGCCACTGCGGACCACAACCACGTTCAGCGACCAGTCGAACGCGTCCGACGGCAGGAACATGTCGTTGAGCCAAGCCGCCCTTTCGGCCGTATCGACGTTATGTCCCAACATCTTGGTCGGGAGCGGCAGCACTCCATCGCTGACGACCAGCACATCGATCTCACCGACCCGCACCATGTAGCGCGATGGCACCAACTCCTCACCTCGTACACGCGAAGAGCCAGCGTATCCCGGATCGGTTCGTCCGGCATTGGCAGGTACTACAGTATTCATCGTCATCCCTTCCACGGGACGCGCGCGCACCTGGCACGTCAGGATCACGAAACGCGCGTCATCCACAAAGACGAGACGGGGTCGGCAGATGTGACATGAGCGAAGAGAAGTCGAACTCATCGCCCATGGATGATCGTTTCGCCTCGACGATTTCCTGGAGCAAACGGTCTCTTTTCGGCCTATTGCCGTCGTCCAAACCTGCTTCACCAAGAGCCTGAGAGCGAACGTTCCCAAGGCCTGCTATGGGCCGTGAGCGGGCGGATCGGCGGTGTCCGCTTCGATGCGTCCATCGTCTGGAAGCAGACCGGCGGGAAACCACCCCATCCGGTCATTCCGCATCCGACCCAACCCAGCCGTTCCGACCGCCATCCGCGCTTCCCGGAAGCGGACACTCGTCGGCCACCTGACAACTTCAGCTCGGGGTGGCGAACCGACGTTGAGCCACTACCGAAAAGCGGCCACTCGGCTTGGCGTCGGTGCCGGGTACCCCGGCATCTGCCGGCGATGCTCCGGAGTGGACAAGCCTGACGGAGTGAAGGTCGTGTAGGTTGACGACGCGTGCCGGCACGACGCCGGAACGCTGAGCGACGCTACCTACTCGGTCGCTCAGGACGAGGCCCCAAGCCGGGCGACGCGGCTCGGCTCAGCCGGGGCGAGGCGCCGGCGGACATCGACGCGCTCTCAAGATGTGCTGCTGCCGACCTAACCCTGCGCCGCCTGGAAACCCGCCATGTCCATCCACATCGTCTCCCAAACGTGGCCGTCCGGATCCTCAAAGGAGCGGCCGTACATGAAGCCGTGGTCGTCAGGCGCGTTGACGTCGGCGCGTCCGCCGGCACTCGCGGCAGCAGTCACGAGGGCGTCGACCTCGGTCTTGCTATCGGCAGATAGGCAGAGCAGCACCTCGTTCCCGGTTGCCCGCACATCCGGGATCGGCCGGATCGCGAAGCGCTTAAATTTGTCGTGGGTCAGGATCATCACGTGAATGACATCGGATAGAACCATGCAAGCACCGGTGTCGTCGGAGAATTGCGGGTTCTTTCGGGCGCCAATAGCCTCGTAAAAGGCGATGGATCGGTCAAGGTTCTCGACCGGCAGATTGACGAAGATCAATTTGGACACGTGTTCTCTCTCAGGCGCTTGTTGACCTAGGCTGATACAATCGGTTCCTTATGACAACCGGGCGATCAGAAAACAGCAACTTACAGGCTCCGGCTTCGCTACGACAAGGCCTGCGGGGCGGCGCATGCGCTTGACCTCGTGGGGGATGACCATGACGCACCTGAAGATGCTCGCTGCCACAGCCGCTCTCGTTGGCGGTCTCGGCTTCGCATCCGCAGCTAGCGCTGCACCTCTTGCGCCGATCGGTGCCGGAACCCTCGCGGGCGCTGCCCACGTCACCACCGTAGCTGTGGGCTGTGGTCCCGGCTTCGCTCGTGGCCCCCTCGGCCGCTGCCGCCCGATCGCCCGTGGCTTCCGGCCTGGCCCGTATTGCGTCGTGCGCCGTACCCCGGTCGGCCCGCGCCGCATCTGTCGCTAAGAAACACTGCCGCGCCGGGGCATCCGTCCCGGCGTGCTTGCCTCTAGCGCTTCACGTCGGTGTCAGAGCTGGCTTGCTCAAGCGAGGTCGTCTCTAGCCCTGACAATCCAAGCTCGTTCAGGAAGGCTGCGGTTGGTTCCAAGAACACGCCGATGCTCATTACCGTGGGATCGGGACGAGGCTTCTCGTACTCACGTACCTCGAACAGACCTGCCCCATCGTTTGCCAGCAGTTCAAGCAGTTCACCTCGACGCTTCGGCGAGATGACGCCCCGTGCATAGGCGTCTTCGACTAGCTTGAATGCGCCTATGACGGCGTCTCCGAAATCGGGATCCGTCTGCATCGCGACTCTACGGCGGGCTTCCTGCATGATCGTCCTGTGACTCTCCTGGATCACAGCCATCCGCGTCATGCTGACCATGCGGCCGGCTGCTGAAGTTGCCGCGAATTCGGGCAAACATTCCCAGGTGAAGAGCCAAACCTGGCGCCGCTGTCGCCATCATTTGCGGTGCTCGGCACGACCTCACAGGATTGATCCTCGTCGCTGAACATCATGGTTGCGGCCGAGACGTGAAGGCGGCATAGCTCGGCGATGACGCTCGATGTGCCGCACCCCTATTCAATCACCGTGGAACCGCTAAAGAAGCCGGAAGGCCAGTTTGGATGGACCCTTCGGAGAAGCGGCAAACTGATTGAGCGCTCTGACCGGTCTTTCTTGACTGAAGACAAAGCATTCGAGAATGCACTGAGGGCGATTGAGATTGATATGAAGCCGAAGATTGGGTTCCGCTAAAGATTTAATCCTAGGTCTACTTCCTATACTGACGAACATTTATGGCAGTATTTTCGCAACGACGAAGGACGCGAGTGCTATCAGACAGAGCTGAACGGCACTGTTGACGTAGGGCATAGAGGCGAGGGGCCCTTCCAGACGTTTTCGATAGGCGCTCCGTGCCCTGACAGCAGCACAGGCCACGAAGGCGACTGCAGCGGTCACGACTCCTGGACAGCTCCGTCTTTGCGGGTGCTCCAGAGCACGCCGAGCCCGTAAGCTTGAGCATACATCAGGGTAACACCGCGACGACAATCGCGAACCTGATGGAGTCGACAATGACCTGGACGAACCGCATCACCATAGCCGCTACCCTGATGGCTGGCGCGATCGCGCTGGTGACCTACGCGTAGGCTCTGAGCCTGCCGGCGCACTTCGCGTGAATTGAACCGGCTGGGAGGGCACCTCGCGAAGCCCTTCCGGCTCTCGCTCCTCGACGCAACAATCGGAGCAATCCTCGAGACATCTAGCTTGGCCATAAGGCGGCCTCGGAACAGCCGAGCTGACGAGGCCACGATGACCAAGCCGATCACCCTGACGAACCGCCTCGTCGACGCCGTCGTGACGGCTGCCATGGCGTTCAGCCTGATCGTGCACGCGCAGTTCATGATCCTGCCGCCGCACTTCGTGTGAAGGCGAGCTACAACTCGTGATCGGCCTCGTCACAAGGGTTATGGCACCCACAGGAAGGGCAGGACGCAATCGGCTGTCGACGGCTTCAGCGCTTATCCACGCCGCCGGGTTGCAATTGGTTAACGAATGGCTAAGCTTCTCCGTAATTACTACGGAGGAGGGCGGCCATGAAACCAATCTATCCGCAGCGCGAGGACCGTTTGAGCGTTCCGCAGCCCACAGCGATAACAATTCGGCCTCCGCATGAGGACGAAATTCTCCAGGAGCAGATGCGGCGATTGCACAACGCACGCGCGCGCCAGCGCTCGGCACGCCGCCATCTCGTCGCCCGAGCCTACATCTGAGGGCGGTGCTATGCTCGACCAGCTGTTCTTCATCTGCCTCATCATAGCGGTTGTGGCTGCCGCAACTCGGATCGGCATTGCCGCGGCCGCACCCATGGCGCGTCCTCGCCGTATCCGGTGGGACGATCCTGCTGATGTGGAAACGTAAGCTGACTCGAACATCAGCAGGCCCCCCGAGTCGGCCCTGCAGCGAACTCCGTCTCGGTCAGCTCCGCGGTGCGCAGCACGGCAGGGCCCACGAAGTCGGCGACAGCGCGGCCCTTCTCATCGTCCGGCAGGCTGGCGATGATCTCCAGACCGACAGCGGATCCGAGCAGCAGGACATGCAGCCAGCCGGCGGCATCCTCACGGCGGGCCAGGGTGACGGTGAGAGGGCCGGCGTGCCCGTACACGGCAACCTCCTGATAGCGCGCTGTCGAGGCGTCGGCCTTCGCGGGGGGCGGCAGGGTGATGACGTTCGACATGGTGTCTCCTTTCAGGCTCAACGGGTGAGGGTGGCTGGCTGACCGTGAATAAAGTTTTCGGCACGGAGAGGCGCCAAGGCGCGGCCGACAAACTGATTTGGCACCGCCACACGCAACAATCGAAGCAATATCGGCGCAACCGAGCTTAACCATAAGGCCGCCCCAGGACAGCCGACCCACGGCTGCACAGACAAGGGGACGAACGATGGCCACCAAGATGATGACCCGGGGCATGACCGTGACCGACCACATCGTGGCTTGGTCGATGATGTCGGGCTTGGTCCTCGCCCTCCTTCAGGTCGCGCAGACTGCGGCGCTACCGGCTCACTTCGTGTGAACCGCCCAAGCTGATCCGCAGCAGCGAGGAAGAGGGGAAAGCGATGACGAGAGTCTGGGATCGGCGACGCGTCGGCGGCACGGTACTGCGCGGCCTGCTGACGGTGGTGTTCCTGGCAGCGGCCGGCATGAAGTTCGCCGCTGTGCCGTTCGAGGTCGAGGGTTTCGCCCGCTTCGGCTACCCGCTTTGGTTCATGTACGTGGTCGGCACCCTGCAGCTGTTTGGGGCGGTGCTGCTCTGGGCCCGCGGGTGCGTCGCCCTCGGAGCGGGATTGCTCGCGGTGCTCATGGCCGGTGCGGTCGGCAGCCACCTGCTCGCCGGCGATCCGGCTCTGATGCCGCTCCCCGCCTTCGTGCTCCTGATCCTGCTGAGTGGCATCGCCTACGCCTGTCGGGTTGAACTCCTGCCGTCGAGCACCGACACGGAGATGCAGCGGGCCTGACATGGCGCTTCGCGCCTGCGGCTCAGCCACATGGGGGTTTGGGGGATTTTGGGGGTCTGTTTCAGCCGCTACCCGTAAACTGTCATGTGCGCTCGCCTGCGTGCTCGGGTGTACGACCCGTCGAAGTTCTTCACGATGCTGCAACAGCACGGGGTGCGGGCGCGGAGCTGATCCGGCCGCACAAAGCGTCAGCTCGTCTGTCGGGACCTGGATCTGGCCCTTACCGCTGTCCCCCGATCAAGCCTCGCATCCTCAGGCTGTTCAGGTAGGCCCGCTGGAGAGGACACCAGAACGCGGCACCGCTCTCGCGGAGCGCCGCTGTGTCTTCGGTCTCGGCAACATTCATGGCCTTCAGCAGCCGGTCCTGACCGAAGCGGTCGAGCGACTGGGAGAAAAGCGTGGTTCCGATCTCCTGCAGTTGGGCCTGATCGACAGCGTAGAACGGTGCGCAGTTCTGGCCGATGAGGGTCACGCGGACGATCATCCGTGCGGCCTGGTCGAGGCGAGCAGCGTCTTGAGGCAGCGCAGCTTCAGGCGCCTTGGCCGGCCCGGCGACCGCATTGCAGCTCGCGAGCGTGAAAAGGACCAGCGCCCAGCGCGCGCCTGAGAGGTGGCCGAGGGCGAGAGATCGAGCATGCCTAGCCAAGCCTTTCTGTAAGGCCGGCCTCTTCTGCGGGTCGTAGATCTAATCCTGCTGCTCGAGCATATTTCTAGGATGGCGAACGTCACCGCGGGTGTCGAGGCGCTGGTATTGGCCCAGCCGGCATCTTGCAGCTACAGCCTGCCCATGTCCGACAAGCTCGATGCCCTCCTCGAACGCCTCAAGGCGCACCAGCGCACCCTCATCCTGGCTATGGCCGAGCATGATGGCCTGCCGGCGCAGAGCGCGATCCGTCAGGTCGCCGAACTGGAGAACGTCATTGCCGCCGTTGAAGCAGTCGCGGCTGAGGAGACGGATCAGGCTCGGCGGAACGGAAAACACTGATCGGCCACCCATACCGCGACATTCAACCGCGCGTTGAGTGGTGTTCTTGAGCCATAGCCAATTACAATCTGTGTCACAGTCATAGACTTTATTTGGATCTAAATCGGTTTATATCCAGACATAAGGACGCGCCTAAGATTTCAATTCTGTAAATTTTAGTATATTATAATTATCTGGAAAATTTACCTGAAATCACATTTGGATAATATCCAGCGCATATATGATTGATCGCCACAAGCACCTAAAAATTCCTCGCAAGTCCGCTTCTGATCCCGGTTCGGTACATCGAACCCGGAGGCAAAAGGTGCGAGTTTATGAGTACGACCGTTGGCGTCCTGATCCTGGATGAACCGCAAGACCTGAGCGCAACTGCGCGCGCTGCTCTGGAGCACTTGCCAGGGATCAGCTTGCTAGGCGAGACCGCCTTGGAGAACGCCGCTGATGAGCCCAGGGTCGCCGTGATCTGTCTTAGCGCGGACAAGCTTGCGGGCGGGATTGAGCGCGTTGCCGGCCTAAGGAAGCGTCGGCAGGACCTGCGCATCCTACTGATCTTTGACGCGCTGACCGCTAGCCACTCCAAAGCTCTGTTGGACGCGGGTGCTGACGCGTTCGTTGGGCGCCCACATTCGCAGCAGGAACTGAGAGTGGCGCTTCTCGCGCTTGTGGAGGGAGCGGCTTGCCTCGTTCCCCGGGAGCAGCCAGGCGTCATGAAATCGGGCCAGAGCTGCAACTTCGGTTTGTCGCCCCGTGAAATTGACGTCCTTTGCTTCCTTTGCGCCGGATTCAGCAACAAGGAGGTCGCCCGGCGCCTGGCATTGAGTGTTCGCACTGTGGAGACCCATCGGCTCAACCTGCGGCGCAAGACCCAGACCGGCCGTTTGAAGGACCTCGTCTCGCTCGCCCGCCAGCTCGGGCTTCCCCTCCCGTCTGCTGACGAGTGGGCTTCGCAGGCCGACAAGCGGTTCGCGAAGGATGGGCGCTCTGTCGTGACCGTGACCGGCACGGAGAGGCATTCCATTCGTGCTGACATCGCTAGCCCTGCAGAAGCGACATTCTTGAGGAAGCGTTAACGGCGCAAGGCGGTCGCTACGGATGGCAGCCGCCGACGGCGGTCAGCTATGTTGCGGCGTCGCTACGGCTTCTGACAGGCGAAACCGAACGGCAAGCGGGCCGGCCCCCTGAGGGCTCGGCCCGCGCCTTTTGCGCCAGCGTCGACTGTCACGCCGTTCCTGGTGCTTCCGCCTTCTCGGGCAAGGACCCAGAACGACAACGGCGCAGCAACCCGTGAGGTCACTGCGCCGCTGGATCGGGCCGCAGAGGGGCGATAGCGGCCTTGAGGAAGGGCTACGCCCGACGCTGCCTCCGTGAGGTGCGCCCAAGCACATCCAGAAGGATGTGGCTCGGTAGCGACAGGGATCGGCCATCACCTGTGGACAGCGCGAAGCGCCCCCGATCCGTCAAGGTTCAGGAGCGAGCGTGCTGACCTCACTCCCGATCCGGCCTTGCCATGTTCGCCAGCCCTCACGCCTTCGTCCTGCACCATCGCGAGCGCCTCGCCGTGCTCCTCTCGTCGGCTCTGTTCCTGGCCGGTGCGCTCCCGCTGTTCTGGGCGGTCGGGTGAGGACCCCGGCGCACCCAGAATTCACCTCGGCCCCCCGTTAGTAGAAGCCAGCCGATGACCGCTCAGGCAGCATCATCCGATGATTGCTTCCGGCGCCTCGAGCCCGGCGGACGAGGCGTCGTGTTCGTCCAGGGCATCGTGCCGTCCGGCCGCCGCGGGATCGACCGCACTTTGCCTTTGTCATCGCCCTTTCGTTCGGGACGAGGCCCCCGGCACCCGCCATCGAGCCACGCCCGGAAAGCGCGGCCGTAGATCGACTCCTCGAAGTCGTGGTCGGCTCGGACGATCATGTCGGCGATCACCCGCTCGGCCTCCTCCTTGTTGAAGAGCGCTTGGCCGAGCAGGGCGATCGTGTAGCGCCGTATCTCCTGGGGCCCTCCAGATGCGGGTTCCGATCCATGGCTCGCAGCACCGCGTGCAGCACCGCCCTGCCGACATCGTCCCGCTTCGGCGTGCCGGTCTTCAGGCGGTTCTGACGGCGCTCGCCCTCGGTCTCGGCGTGGGCATCGAGGCTGTGCTTCAGCCGCTTCGACATGCCCTTGCGGGACTTCCGGGCCGCGGGTGTCCAACCTGGGCGTCTCGAGGTGGGCTCGGGGGTCTCGTTCTCGTCCGACATAGGTGCGCCTCCGTATGAGAGGCCCCCTATCCATACCGGATCGACGCAAGACACAAACGGCCGAGCTACGGCGGGGTCTCGGCACCCCATCGGCTGATGCGGTTGGGTCATCTGATGATGACGTGGGCGACGTTGCGTGCGTCCAGCCCGGCCGCAGACGCTTAGCCAGGGAGGGGCAGCCGTCGGAGCGCCTCGTACACGGCGTGACACACGGCTAGATCGTCCTCGGGCTCGCCACCGGACGAACCGACGCCGCCCACGATCTCGTCGCCGACCAGCAGCGGCAATCCACCCGTCAGAGGTAGGCGATCTGGAAAGGCGAGAAGCGCCGCGTTCGCCTGGATCGCTCCCTGAAGATCCTGGGTCGACGTGCGCGTGATCGCGGCCGTCCGAGCCTTCAACCAAGCCGCCTCCGGCGTGTGAAGCCGCGCGCCGTCGAGGCGTTCAAGGGCGAGTAATACGCCTGCCTCATCGACAATCGCGAACGTCACCGGAAGGCTGCGCCGTTCAGCCTCTGCGCGTCCCGCAGCCATGAGGATGCGCACGTCGGACGCATCGAGGCAGTTACGTTGATGCATGAGACACCGTCGGATTACGGTCGTGTGAAGCCCTGAACTACCCGCCCCGGAACGCTGACTCCTCCTGCGGATCGTAGGTCTGGCCGTGCTGTGCGGGCATAAGCTCAAGATGGCGGTCGGCGGGGCGCGTGTCGAGGCGTCAGGCCCTGCGCATCGCCTGCGCCCGCAACTGCTCGGCTTCCTCTTGCCACGCATCCCGCTCGGTCCGCATGGCCTTGACTAGGGCGTGCATGTTGCCGGCGTCGATCGCGGTTTCCACGAGCATGTCCTGGGCCGAGGCCAGTTCCTCCCGCAGCTCGGCGTTCTCGGCCGCCAAGGCCAGCAGGAGAGCGGCCACAACATCGCTCATCCAGGCCCCGGCGTCATCCTCAAGCATGGGCGTGTAGCGGCGCGGGCGCCGGGCGACAACGGTAGCTCTGCCGGTGGCTACAAAGGGATGATCCGCTTCTTTGGGTCGTCCCAGTCCTCCCAGCCGGGGCCCTCCTCCGGGCCGCTCAGCACGTCAAAGGCGGCATCCAACTTGCGCAGATCCCAGATGACCCGACGGCCAACCCGGAAAGGCTGGGGTATCTGCCCTTCGCTCACGAGCATGTCGAACGTTGGCATGCTGACCCCGACGTACCGGCCGGCCTCGACCTGGCTCAGACCTCGTCGCGAGATGACCTCGATCCTGACGGGGGCAATCGCATTGGGATCCTCAGAGCGCCGGGGCGGCATCAGTTCGCCCGCTGGTGCGCCTCGAAACTCAAGCGCTCACTTGCTTCCGCGTTGCGCGAGGACGGCGGGTACGGTGCGGAGCATGATGGCGAGATCTCGGTGCAGGGTCCAACGGGTGGCGTAGTCCAGATCCAGGGCCACGCGCTCGGCATAGGTCGTGTCGGAGCGGCCCGAGACCTGCCACAGCCCGGTCACACCCGGCGCCATGGCGAAACAGGTCGGGAAGGCCCGCCCGTAGCGGGCGACTTCGGCAGGCACGATCGGGCGCGGACCGACCAAGCTCATCTCACCGCGCAGCACATTCCAGAGCTGCGGCAGCTCGTCCAGCGATGTCTTGCGCAGTACGTAGCCGATCGCGGTCACGCGCGGGTCGTCGCTGAGCTTGTGGGTGGCCGCCCACTCGGCGCGGGCCTGAGGATTGGCGGCCAGATGCGTCACCAACACGGCGTCGCCGTCCGTCACCATGGAGCGGAACTTCAGGCAGCCGAAGCGGCGTCCGTCCCGCCCCACCCGCATGTGGCGGAAGATCGGCGCTTTGCGATCGCCGGCGTAGACGAGCGCGGCGATCAGGATCAGCAGCGGTAGGAGTAGGAACAACGCCGTGACCGCCACGCCAACATCGAGCCCGCGTTTGAACGCCCAAGCCAACCGTCTGTCTTGTGGGACCATACAAACTGTAGGCACCAAAGCTTCGGCTGCCAGGCTAATCTGTTCGGTAAATTGGTCTGCGACTCGTTCGGCTATCTCGGCAATGTCTTGCGTCGTACCGGCAGCGACGGAGACAGGAAGAACAGCCCGCGGCTCCATGATCCGACCTCTCAAGATAGATGACGGATGACTGGGAATAAGTGCCTCGCGTCAACGTTAACAGAATATTATGCCATAAACAACCCTTATATTGTTGTCAGCGCCTCTCTTATCGGCATTCCTCGAAGGTATCTCAGGTTGCAAAAGGATTGAAATCAAAATATCATTGCCATGTCCCAAATGTATTTACAATTCCGTGAGTGTATGCTGATTTAATCACACACCAACGCGCGAGGCACAGTGGTGTTTATCCTGCTTTTGTGCATTGCCTTCGTGCTTGGTGCGATTGGGTTCGCAATTGGCTTCAACTGGAATTGGGTTGGCGCCCTAACTGGTGCTCAGCTTGGCGCAACGCTGGGTGTACTGGTTGCGGCAGCACTAAGTGCGCGATGGTAAGCGTACGGCGCGTCTGCCTGACAGATCCTGCAGAGAATACCGCTACGCTTTCTTGACGCCGAGTGGCAGAGTGCCGCCACGATGCCGATCCGCCCCCAGCACCGCTTCTTCTACCCCATCGACTGGGCGCAGCTCTCGGCCGTCATACGGTTCGGGAGGGCGAAAGGCTGCTGCGAGGGCTGCGGGCGACCGCACGGGCGCATCGTCTACCACCTCGGCGACGGGCGCTGGTGGGATGCGGAAGCCAGCCGGTGGCGTGATGGCTGGGGCAGGCGGATCCGGGTTGCGGTAGAAGCTGACATCCTCAGGCGGGCGCGCCAGACCCGCGTGGTCCTGGCCGCCGCCCATCGGGATCACGACACCTCGAATAACGCGGACGCCAACCTCGCGGCCTTCTGCCAGCGTTGCCACATGATCCACGACCGGCCAGAGCATCAGCGGCGACGCTGGCGCACGTTGTTCCGCAGGAAGGCGCTCGGGGATCTGTTCGGCGGGCCCTACGTCTGAAGACTCGCTGTCATGGCACTACCGCGTTTCGCGATTACGAGGTCACGACCCCATATGCCGGTGACTCGTCTGTGAACACGGACTTCGGTCATGCGGTACTATCTACGGATCGCCCGCATGCGCCCAGAAGGCGGGGTCGACACCCACAGCGCCGTGCTTGACGCCTCGAGCATCGAAGCCGCGGTCAGCCGTTCTGTTCAGGCTGTGGATGCCTTCCTAGGCGATCGACCAGGTGTCGCGACGCTGACAAGCTCCTATCGCGGCTTGGTCTGGACGCACCGCCAGAAGATGCCTTCGATCCCGTGGCCGTAGACCAAGTTGGTGCAAGCAGCTTGGCTACGTGGGCGTCGAGGTAGCCATCTATGATCTCACCGCGTCATCACGGTGAGGCGCCCCTAACCTCAGCTCTCAACCCGTCCTAGAGGCTGTTATGGACCTGGGTGGGTCTGATGCTCAGATGGGTGGGGATGAGCCCTGCCCGCCAGCCGTATCCGTCCGACGTTTCCGATGAGGAGTGGGCGCTGGTCGCGCCCTACCTGACGCTGCTGCACGAGGATGCCGGTCAGCGCGAGCATGCGTTGCGGGAGGTGTTCAACGGGCTGCGCTACGTCGTCAGGAGCGGCTGCCCGTGGCGGCTGATGCCGCATGATCTGCCGCCTTGGTTTGCCGTGTATCAGCAGGCCCAGCGCTGGCTATCGGCCGGCTGCTTCGAGCAACTGGCCGAGGATCTGCGCGCGGTGCTGCGTCTGGCTGCGGGTCGTGCGCCGGAACCGACGGCGGCTGTGCTCGACAGCCGGACCTTGCGCTCCTCGCCCGAGAGCGGCGAGCGGGCCGGCTACGATGGGGCCAAGCGCAAGAAGGGCTCGAAGCTGCACATGGCGGTGGACACCCTCGGCCATCTCCTGGCGCTGCACGTCACGCCCGCCGATGCCGATGATCGGGCCCAGGTGGGCCGGCTCGCCAAGGCCGTGCAGGCGGCGACCGGTGAGAGCGTCGAGGTCGCCTTCGTCGATCAGGGCTATACCGGTGAGAAGCCGGCCACGGCAGCCCGCGAGCATGGCATTGCACTGGAGGTGGTGAAGCTGCCCGAGGCTAAGCGCGGCTTCGTGCTGCTCCCGCGCCGTTGGGTCGTGGAGCGCTCTTTTGCCTGGGCGACCCGCTTCCGCAGGCTCGTCAAAGATTACGAGCGCTATGCCAGCACCCTGGCAGACCTGCACCTCGTCGCTTTCGTCTGCCTCATGCTCAGACAGGCCGCTCAACTCGCCACAGGTTCATAACAGCCTCTAGGAAGTGCGAGCTGTAAAGCGCGCATGCAGCTGCAAAATAGGCGCCTTGAAAAGCGACGTTGATTTCAAAGCCCCGCTTCAAAACCTTGAACAGGGTTCGCGCCTCGACCAGAACGTGCATGTTGCAGGCTTCGATCGCGGTTTCCGCGAGTCGGAAAGGGCTGCTTAAGGCTTGCCCCGCTACCATCGCCGCTGTGGGTTTGATCGCGAGGTATCAGATGCCTCCGCTGCAGCGACTGGCACGCCCGTTCCGTCCCGCCCGCACTTGGATCACGCTCGGCGTTCTAGCTCCGGTCGGCATGCTGATGGTGTCCGGCCTGATGCTCCTTGATATGCGTCGGGACGCGTGGGACCGAGCCGAGCAGACTTCAAAGAACCTCGTGCAGGTTCTGGAACGCGATATTGCCCGTAACGTCGAGATGTACGACCTCTCGATCCAATCGGCCGTCGACAATCTCAAAACGCCAGGTCTGTCCGGGATGGCACCGGACCTGCGTCAGTTAATCCTGTTCGACCGCGCTGCTACCGCCCGTGACATGGGCGTGATGATCGTCATTGATGAGCACGGCGACATTGTCGCCGACATTGATGCGGTCCCTCCGCGCAAGGGCAACTATATCGACCGTGAGTATTTTCAGCTCCACAGAGCGCGCGCTGGGCTGGGCCTTTATATCGGCCGGCCGATCGTCTCACGCCTGACCGGCGAGCGAATGCTTCCGTTCAGTCGCCGCATCAACAAGCCTGATGGCACTTTCGGCGGTGTCGTCCTCGGCAGCGTGAAGCTGTCCTACTTTACGAACCTATTCAGCCAGATCGACCTCGGGCGCGACGGCGCAATTAACCTGTACCTTCGCGACGGC
Organism: Methylobacterium sp. NMS14P; assembly: GCF_028583545.1. Classification (NCBI taxonomy): domain Bacteria; kingdom Pseudomonadati; phylum Pseudomonadota; class Alphaproteobacteria; order Hyphomicrobiales; family Methylobacteriaceae; genus Methylobacterium; species Methylobacterium sp. NMS14P. Next base: position 4,556,843 of record NZ_CP087106.1, read on the forward strand.
ACGCGGATCATGCGCCACCCCTTCGCAGAGGCGGATATCGGGGTGAATATCGCCGGTGCCCCTACATTCCAGGGCTTCACACGCGAGCGCAGCGGCAGCTTCGTTCACACCTCCGTCCGAGACGGCGTCGAGCGGCACTACCGCTTCAGCCAGGTCGGCGACTTACCCCTAATCCTGAACGTCGCTCTCTCAACGGCCGAAATCGAGGCCGAGTGGCGGGTGAAGGCGCTCGTCATTGGCACCATCGTGCTCGTGCTATGTGGGCTCACGATCGCGCTTTCCTTGCTATTCGGCCGCGAGTTACGACGCCGTGAAGCCATACAGGCGGAACTTGAGCGGCTGTCATTGACTGATGCCCTGACTGGCCTGCCGAACCGCCGGGCCTTCGACGAGGTCGGGTCTACAGTCTGGGCGCAAGCACATCGGAGCGGTCAGCCGCTGTCTTTGCTGATCGTCGACGCCGACCACTTCAAGCGTTTTAACGATCGGTATGGCCACCAAGTAGGGGACGAGGTGCTACGAGGCTTGGCGCAGTGCCTCTCAGCTAGCGTGCACCGCCCGGCGGACCTCGTCTGCCGCGTTGGCGGCGAAGAATTCGCTCTCATGCTGCCGGACACTGACCGAGCCGGGGCCGCTCGCATCGCGGAGAAGGTCCATGCTGAGGTATCGGCCCTGAGCATCGGTTCCGCCGGCATAGGCGCTGGAGCGGTGACGGTCAGTATTGGGCTCGCGGTTGCCGTTTCAGGAACCGAAGAAGCCTATGTGCTCGCCGATCTCTATCAACTGGCGGACGAAGCTCTGTACGATGCAAAAGCAGGTGGCCGAAATCAAACTCGATGCGCAAAGCGCCCCGATCCGACCGTGACTCCACTGAAGCAGGTGCTCCGCCAGATGCGGTGAGCAATCTTCACCAATAGAACGCTACGCCCGTTCCTGTTCTGCGATAGCCCTCAAAGCCTCTAAGGCCTGCTGGCGCCCCTCGTCTGTTTTAATTTCAGACCACAGGCGCAGGCATTGCTCCGTGGTCAGCGCCATCTCCTCGGGCAACGGATCTGTCAGGAAGCTATCTACCGGTATGCCAAGTGCGTCCGCGACGCGGCAGAGCAACACCTGCGCTGGCGGGTTGAATTTTTCCATTTGAGAGGCGCCAGGAGAAAATTGTACCACGCAACGGTGACAACCCTTGGCCGTACCCAGGAGCTAATGCAAGTTAAAGTTCGACATAAGTAGGGACTACGCGGTAGTCCTCTCCGATCGGCGATCGGCTCCTGACGCAAATGCGGGGCTCTGACCCATGGAGCGTTGGAGATGATTTTTGTCGCGAAGGCGGATGGGGGCGTGACCTACGTCAGCCCCGAGTGGACCACGTTTACAGGCCAAGCCGCCGCTGAGGCCGTCGAACACGGCTGGTTTAAGTGCATGCACCCCGACGACTACGAGACCGCAGTCACGTTCCTGCGCGGCGCCCGTGACCAGCAGAGCGAGTACAGCCTCCGCACTCGCCTGCGTCGGGCCGATGGCAGCTACGCCTGGGTGATGATTGGCGCAGTCCCCTCTTACGGACCACCGGATCGCACCTTCCTGGGCTATTTGGGCTCCCTGACCGAGATCACCCCCAGCGGCTCCGAACCGCTCAGTTCCTACGGCGCCCTCAACCACTTCGTCCCGCCCCCCATGAGCCCGACGACGCCACCCGGCTCGACCCTTGAAGCCGTGGCGGACCACCTGCTGATCGCGCACGGACTTGTCGAACAGGACGGCGCGAAGGAGATGCTGCCGGTGCTGAGGCAGGCACTAGTGGTTGCTGGTGTGCTGCTGGCTCGAAACATGACTTCGGTCCAACCAGGCGCCCGCGCCCATTGAGACTTGCGTCGGCAGCTATGATGGCCGTGGGCCAGCGCTCCGCGGTGTCCAGTTCCCCCGCACTGCGCCGACCCTCAGGCGACCGCCCGTCCGAGGCTTCACGGGTCAGGTGCGGAGAACTGGTCCGCACTACCTATCATCGCGCGTCCGCCCGCAACAGCGCCGTGTGGTGTCGCGAACACCTCGGGCACATCAGCAGGGGGAAGCGTTACTGTAGCAGGTATGCAAACAGAAAAAAGGCCGCCCTTTTGGAGCGGCCCGAAGTCTTGAGAGGAAACGCCCTTGGGAAGGGCTGCAAAACCGCGACGCCATCGCGATTTCACGATCTCCACCTAAGCCCGCACAGTGCAGTGCACAACCGCTGTCGGGACTTCGTTACGTGCATAAGTGGCGCCCGACGCCTGCTCAGGTGCGCTTCCACACCATGGCTTAGGCTCCCGCGATGCCTGAGGCTGCGTCACACCTAGCTTCAGGTGAGACGCAGCCGTGTCGGCTCGTCAGCGGGCCAGGGCATCGGCCGGGCCACCTGCATGCTGGCCCGAGTACCGATAGGCCGGGGCCGCGCGGTAGTGGGTCACCGAGATCTCCGGCAGGACCACCGAGGCGTTGCCGGCGTAGCCTGAGTAAGCGGAAGCCGGGTAGGGGCTGTGCTTGCTGTCGATGCCCTGCGCCAGAGCGGGGGTGGCGACGGCAACCAGGGTGGCAGCGGCGAGCAGATGCAGCTTCATGACGATCTCCATGCAAATTCGTTTGACTTCACAAGGAAGCCATCCGGTCAGTCGGGTCGCGTGAGGAAGATCGTCGGTGCGGCGGTCTTGATCGCGGCGGCTGTGCTTGGCCGGCTGTGACCTCTCAACGGCATACTCTGCCGATCGTTCGCCGGGTTTTGTGCGCGGCCACACATCCTGGTCATCGGCAAGCTACTGGCGAAACAGCCGTCCTCGAATGTGAAGGTGAAGTTGGGGTTTAACTCCGCCGTCAAGCGCGGTCGTAACTGACTATTTCATCGGTGGCTTGGTTTTCGTGGATCCATTCCTCATATTGCTCAAGGCAAAAGATAAAGATGCCGCATAAGATCGCAACGATGACTGATACCCAGAAAATTGTATCCAGCTTGATTGCCTGCCGAAATTTCAACTCCTAACGATTTCTTAAGGGGCATGGTTAACAATCGATTAAGGCACTCGATCCAGGTAGCTCGATGTTGGCACCGCGACCGCTGATGGGTTGTTCTTGGTCAACCCGGCGGGTCCTTGATCGCAGTGTCGACCTGCAAGACACCGAGAAGCCGGATCATCTGATCAATGTGGCCGAGACCTTTGACGGCCTCCACGCGCAGGTCCGCGTTAATCCTGTCGACCTGTGCGTTCCCGCTGGGCGGGCGTGATTGAAGGTCGTCGATCACCGCAATCAGCTCAGACCGCTTCGCCTGGATGTCTTCCAGGAGCAGGATGATCCTCGCGGCTGTGAGGGTTGTTACCCGGCCTCCAGCCAGCATCTCGGCAGCCGTGTCGTCGAAACTTCGAAGCGCAGATCCCTTCAACGGTAGGGGGATAACCGATGCAGTCATTTGCTCGCCCCGGCTTGCGGCGCAGTCGACAGCGTAAGCCACCTGGCCACACCGGCGACGATCCCACGGGTCAGGTTTAGGGAGCCATCCCTGTCAGAAGCGTTAGAGGCTCACGGCGGACGCGGAACCCATTACTGTCCGTTGGGCACTTTGCCGTGGACCACGCTCCGCCATGCCTCGACGCCGCCAGCGCGGTGCCAGAGCCAGGCCGTTGCTGCCACCCACGGGCCACCGATCAGGATGAAAGCGAGCAAGCCCATGTCGTCCTTCCTCGGCTAAGGGCAACGTACGCCAAATCGACATGAACGCCAGGTGGCAGGGCCTAAAGTTAGCCCCCAATCGACGGCTCCGAGGTGTAGCCTAGGGCGAGACGTGAGCGCGCCGCCTCTCTTCCAAAGCCGCCTGCAGCTCCCGACCGAAATCGGACACGGTAAAGGGCTTGCTGAGCAGGCGCACGCCGGGATCTAGCATCCCGTTGTGGACGATGGCGTTGCGCGTGTAACCCGTCATGTACAGCACGATGAGGTCGGGATGCGTGTCCCGGATGCTGTCGACGAGCGCACGTCCGGTTTCTCCGGGCATCACGACGTCAGTCAGCACGATCGTGACGTCGGGATGCTCGGCGAGTATGCGGCGCGCCCTCTCAGGTCCGTCGGCGCCGATGGCTTGGCACCCTAGCTCGCGCAACGCGCTCAGGGCGAAGCTGCGCACACCGGCCTCATCCTCGACCACGAGAACCTTCTGCCCGGCGAGATCCGGCGAGAGGCGCGCGGCGGCGACCTGAGCGGTTTCCGGAGTGACCCGGCTACGCGGCAGGTAGAGCCTCACCGTCGTACTAATCCCGGGCTCGCTGTATAGCTTCACGTGCCCATTGGACTGCTTGGCGAAGCCGTGCACCTGGCTCAGGCCCAGCCCCGTCCCCTGCCCCACGCTCTTCGTGGTGAAGAACGGGTCGAAGGCCTTGGCCATCACCTCCTGGCCCATGCCGACGCCCGTGTCGGTGATCGACACCGCCACATACTGGCCGGGCTTTACCTCGACATGGTCGTCAGCGTAGGCCTGATCGAGCATGGCATTCGCCGTCTCGATGGTGAGGTGGCCCTGGCCCGCCATGGCACCGCGGGCATTCACGGCCAGGTTGAGGATCGCGCTCTCGAGCTGCGGCCGGTCGACCAACGCCGGCCACAGGCCGCCCCCAGAACCGTCTCGACCGCAATGCCTTCGCCAAGCGAGCGCCGGAGCATCTCGGATATGTCGCAGACGCACCGGTTCACGTCGGTCGGCTGTGGCTGCAGGGGCTGCAGCCGCGAGAATGCGAGCAACCGCTTGGTCAACTCGGCGGCTCGACGTGCCCCACCGAGCGCGTTCGCCGACCCCTGATCCGCAAGCGTTCCACCGATCCACCAAAACGGGTCAACTCCAGTGATACCAACGCCGAGGGGTTTGCTTCGGCAGTGAAGCTCGGCCACGACATGGATCGAAGTGATGTCATGGCGAGGATTCAAGAGGGCTTTATGCACGTCAGTGCGCCACTGGCTGAGTAGCTTACGTCAGCTTTGATGCCTCGCCGCCCGAAAGCGAACCGGCGGAAATCCACCGAGGCTGTGTGAAAAGAGCGTCTGGTGATCAGGCTGACCTGACATCGCGGAAGGTCGCCCTGAGGTTCTGCAGGACATGCGGGTCGTTGGTGGCAACCTCGTAGAAGCTGCTGTCGATGGCGCGCAGAATAAATACGGGCGCCGTAGCGCTGGCATCCGCGTAAGCCTGAAACTCGCCCCAGATGACCTGCTGGGTTCCGTTGGCAAGGTCTCGCAGACGATCTCCCTTAATCCGTCTCCCGGAGGCGGCAAGCTCTTCGAGACCTCCAGCCTGTTCGCCCGTCGCATCGAAAGCCTCGTCGTATGCTGCGACACCGCTCACCATCCATGAGCATTCGGTGGCCTGTGCTCCAAGCGCTGCAAGGATATGGCGCAGGTCGAAATCAAGCATGTTGTCAGTCGCGTCGTATATGCGAACGATGTGCATAGGCGATCTTCTTGTTCGAGGTTCGTGCCTATTTTGATATTCTTTCTCCCAAGGTGGGAGATGAAATATGGCACGCTTTGTCCAAGCAGCAGACCGCGATCAGGTCACGTTGCTTCCTGCCTGTCTGGAGGATTACGTTGCCCAGGATAACCCGACCCGCGTCGTCGATGTGTTTGTCGATGAGCTCGATCTCACGGCCCTTGGCTTTGCCGGCGTGAGGCCCGCCGCGACCGGCCGACCGGGCTATCATCCCGCGACGCTGTTGAAGCTCTACCTGTACGGATATCTCAACCAGATCCCGTCGAGCCGGCGCTTGGAGCGGGAGGCCTGCCGCAATGTCGAGCTGATGTGGCTGGTCGGACGCCTTGCACCCGACTTCAGAACGGGGACGCGCTTCGCGCGACCTGTCGGCACTTCGTAATGCTCTGCCGACAGGTCGGTCTTCTGGCCGGGGGCATCGTGGCCGTTGACGGCAGTCGGTTCAAGGCCGTGAACACGCGCGACCGAAACTTCACTCCGGCCGCGGTCCGCAGGCGCATCGAGCAGGTCGAGGCGAGCATCGTGCGCTACCTCGCGGCCCTCGATACCGCCGACCGTCAGGAGGCCGAGGTGACGGAGCTTCGAACCCCGCGCCTGAAGGAGCGGCTCGCCGCACTCCGAGATCGGCTGCGCGCGCTGCAGGCGATGGAGACACTCGTCGAGGCCGCGCCGGACCGACAGATCTCGCTGACCGACCCCGATGCGCGGGCCATGGCGACGAACGGCAAGGGCACCGGGCTCGTTGGCTACAACGTTCAGGCAGCGGTGGACACGAAGCATCACCTCATCGTCGCCCATGAGGTCACCAACGTCGGCCACGACCGCACCCAACTCGCCAACATGGCAGGCCAGGCGCAGAGCGCCATCGACCAGGAAACCATCCAGGTCCTGGCGGATCGCGGCTACTTCTCGGGTGAGGAGATCCTGGCCTGCGACCGGGCGGGGATCGCGGTCACGCTGCCAAAGCCGATGACATCCGGTGCGAAGGCCGAGGGCCGCTTCGGCAAGCAGGACTTCGTCTACCAAGCGAGCGACGACACATACCGCTGTCCGGGAGACCAGACGCTGACCTACCGCTTCGAGGGGGTCGAGAACGGGATGACCCTGCGACGCTACTGGACGTCGGCCTGTCCGGCTTGCCCGATCAAAAACCTTTGTACGCCCGCCGAGCAGCGGCGCGTCACGCGTTGGGAACACGAGCACGTGCTGGAAGCCGTCCAACGCCGGCGCGACGAGAACCCGAACGCGATGCGTGAGCGCCGCCAGACGGTCGAGCACGTCTTCGGCACCCTCAAAGCCTGGATGGGAGCGACCCACTTCCTGACCCGGGGGCTGAAGAACGTGGCCAGTGAGATGAGCCTGCAGATTCTCGCCTACAACATGAAGCGCGTGATCGCGATCCTCGGTGCCGGTCCGCTCATCGCAGCCATCCGGGGCTGAAAGCCCGGCCTCTTTGCGCAACGCGCTGTCAGGTCCTTCCAGACCACAAATGCGTTCTCACACAGCCTCCACCCGGAGCGGACGGCCTGCTACCGACCCAACGCAGTCGTTCACGTGCACCTGGGCGCGCCCTGGAAGCGGACATGGCCGCGTACGCCTAGCAGATGATGAACCTACGGGGCTCCTACAACCACTACATCAAGCCGCAAGACAAGGGCCGATACGCCTCTAGGTCGGCTGAGGTGAAGGCCTCGGTCGACCCTTAAGCTAAATCAGGCCATCAGGCGGTGGGTGTTATCCGCGACGAGCTCCCGGTAGCGGGCGATGACGTCACCTTGGCTGCCGCCCGCCATCAGGGTGTTGGTGGCCTCCATGGCCGCTACCACCTTCTCGCCAACCATCGAGACCATCTCCGCCTGGACCTCGGCGCCGCCCCAGGCGATCCGCACCAGCCGCAAGTCGATGACCTTTTGCGCCTCCACGGCGAGCAGGAACGCGGCATAGAACGGGTTCAGCATAACGGCTCCGGTTGGACGGTCGCATCCGACAACGCCCGGGCAGGAGCCTGATCCCTGCTGACGATGACACAGGCCGAGGCCGTCGCCGCGATACCGAAAGGCCCCCGCGCGAACGCAATCGCCCATAGCGCGGTGCTGCGTTCCCGGCATTCCGGCCAACCCGGCCGCCAAGCCGGCACATCCCAACCTTTCGCCGCCGCGCGGGCCAGGCGGCCATGGTCCGCGACCCGACACGGGAAGGCGCTCGCTTCGATGCCTCCCGCGGAACACCTTCCTCGCCGTCAGGTCCCCTCGACCACCTCGTCCGTGACGACCGTGAAGCCGGCGAGGGGCGAGGGTCCGAAGCTCGTCGTGATCGCGCAGTCCGTGGCGTCGCGACCGTAGGCCATGACGATGCGACCGATGCGCGGGTGATTGTGCCGGGCGTCAAACGTGTACCAGCGCGGTCCCGCCGGCCCGTCGAGGTACACCTCGAACCAAGCGGAGAAGTCCATCGGCGCGGGGTCCTTCGGCACTCCGATGTCGCCGAGGTAGCCGGTGGCGTAGCGCGCCGGGATGTTCATGCACCGGCAGAGCGTGATTGCCAGATGGGCGAAGTCCCGACAGACGCCGACCTGCTGGCCGTGGCCGTCGAAGGCGCTGCGGGTGGCGTCCGCCTGCATATAGTCGAAGCGCAGCCGACCGTGCGCGTAGTCGACGATGGCCTGGACACGGTTCCAGCCGGGGGCCACCCCGCCGAACAGGTTCCAGGCTGTCTGCGAGAGCTTGTCGGTGTCGCAGTAGCGCGAGCCCAGCAGGAAGGGCAGCGCCTCGTCCGGCAAGTCGTGGACTGGGATCTCGCGGGCGTCCGGCGCGTGGTCGTCGGGCCGGCCGTGGTCCTCGATCTCGAAGTCCGTCGACATGATGATGCGGCCGCCCGGGACGAGGATGCGCGTGGCGACGTTGCCGAACGGGTCGCGGAACCGCCTGGCCTCGACCGGCGGATCGAACGCGATGTCCTCGCGGCTGCGCAGGTCGGATTGCCGCTCGGGCCGGACGTTGAGCAGCAGCACCATCGAAGTCGGGGCGAACGTGTCGAGGGAGAGGGTGTAGCCGCAACGGATGCGCATGAACGGATCCCCAGATCGGAAACCTCAGCCCAGGCAAGATGTCCGCCAGGCCGTCGTTCCCCGATACGCGTGGGGCACCCGTCATTCGGTGGCGACGCACCCGTTCGAGGATTTGAGGGGACGAAACAGGGACGACGACGTTGGGAGGGGCATGCCGCGCGACATCCCGCGGCAAGGAGTCCAGCGTATGCCGACAGACATTGCGGGTGCCCCGAAGCAGCCCGCCCAGGTGCCCCCGCCGCTCGTGCCCGGGCTGCGCGGCCTCCTGACCCTCGCGGTCGGCGTCGTGCTGGTCGCGGCGCTCTACTTCGGGCGCGAGGTATTTGTCCCCCTCGTTCTGGCGGTGCTCCTCAGCTTCGTCCTGGGGCCGGTGGTCAACCTGCTGCGACGCCTAAGGCTTGGTCGGGTGCCCTCCGTCATCGTCGCCGTGCTGCTCGCCCTAGCGGTGCTCGGCGGCATCGGGGCGGTCATCGGCACCCAGGTCGCGGGGCTCGCCGGCAACCTGCCGCAATACCAGTCCACCGTGCAGAAGAAGTTCGCCGGCCTGCAGCAGGGCTGGCTCGGCGAGGCCAACCGGGTCATCGCCAAGTTCAGCCACCAGGTCCAGGACGCGACGCAGAAGGCCGACGCCGCCGGTACGTCCGCCGAGACGGGTCCCGCGGGCGAGACGCCCAAGGCGCAACTCGTCCGCGTCCAGGAGCCCGAGCTCTCGCCGTTGGCCCTGGCCGAGAAGGTGCTCGGCCCGGTCGTCGAGCCGCTGACCACGGTGGGCATCGTGCTCGTCGTGGTGGTGTTCCTGCTCCTGCAGCGCGAGGACCTGCGGAACCGCATGATCCGCCTGTTCGGGTCGAGCGACCTGCACCGCACGACCGTGGCGATGGACGACGCCGCGGGCCGGCTCGGGACCTACTTCCTAGCCCAGCTCGGCATGAACGCCGCCTTCGGCGTGCTGATCGGCATCGGCCTCTGGTTCATCGACGTGCCCAACCCGCTGCTGTGGGGCGTGCTCTCGGCCATCATGCGCTTCATCCCTTATATCGGCGCCATCGTCTCGGGCGTTTTTCCAGTGGCGCTCGCGGCCGCGGTCGACCCGGGCTGGTCGATGGTCATCGCCACCGCGGCGCTGTTCCTGATCGCCGAGCCCGTCTTCGGGCAGGTGGTCGAGCCGCTCCTCTACGGCCACTCCACCGGCCTCTCGCCCTTCGCGGTCATCGTCTCGACCCTGTTCTGGGGGTTCCTGTGGGGGCCCATCGGCCTGATCCTGGCCACCCCGTTCACGGTCTGCCTCGTCGTGCTCGGCCGCCACGTCGACAGTTTGGAGTTCCTCGACGTCCTGCTGGGCGACCGGCCGCCGCTGACGCCGGTGGAGAACTTCTACCAGCGCATGCTCGCCGGCGACCCGGACGAGGTCCGCGAGATCGCCGAGGGGATGCTGAAGGAGCGCTCGCTCTCCTCGTACTACGACGAGGTGGCACTCAAGGGCCTGCAGCTCGCCGCCAACGACTACGCCCGAGGGGTCGTAACACCGGCGCAGCTTGAGAACATCCGCTCCTCGTCGCGTTCCCTCGTCGAGGACTTCGAGGACCACGAAGACGGCGAGCCGAGCCAGGACGCGAAGGCCGTGAACCCGGCCGACACCCCGACGCTGGCCGAGAGGACGCACGCCAAGACCGAGGCCGTGCCCGGCCAGGCGGCGCCTCGCGAGGAGCTCCCGGATGGCTGGCGCGGGGAGACGCCGGTCCTCTGCCTCGCCGGCCGCGGCCCCCTCGACGAGGCGTCGTCCGCGATGCTGGCGCAACTGCTGCGCAAGCACGGCCTGGGGGCCCGGGTCGCCCCGTACCAAGCCGCCTCGCGCGAGGGCATCCGCGATCTTGACATGAAGGACGTGGCGATGGTCTGCGTCTCCTACCTCGACATCACCGGCAATCCCTCGCACCTGCGCTACCTGCTGGAGCGGTTGCGGCGGCGGGCGCCAGGCGTGCCGATCCTGGTCGGCCTGTGGCCGGTGGGCGAGAAGGTTCTCACCGACGCGGCCGTGGGGCGCGAGGTCGGCGCGGATGCCTACGTGTCGTCGCTACGCGAGGCGGTCGAAGCATGCCTCCGGTCTGCCGGCCACACGAGCCAGCCTGACCGGGACGCCGCATGAGCGGTCGGTTCGCAATCTTCCGAGACGAGACCGCCCCTTAAACGAAACCCAGTGAGACCATCGACCGGGCGCCGGGCGTGGGACCTGGCGACAATGACCGGACCCGGGTCCGCCGCAATCGGGTGGCATCCGGGTCCCGGGTAGGAATTGATAAACCATTATCCCGCCCTGCCTTGTCGAGGTTTGTCGGGGGACGCCGGTGTACGGGACGTTTGTGGGGCCACGTGGGGCAATCCGGGGCATCGTAGCCGCCGCAGCCCTCTCGCTCCTGGCCGGTTGCGCCGGTCGCCCCACCGGAGTGCTGCTTCCGGTCGCCGCCGTCGAAACGGCCCCCGGCACCTCGCTGGTCGACATGCTGGTGGCGACGACCCGCAAGTCGGCCAGCGACCGCGGCGTGCTGTTCTCCGGCGAGCGTGGCGACGCCGTCACCTATACCGACCTCGCCGTCTCCATCCCGCCCGACGCCACACGCCAGCCCGGCTCCGTGCAGTGGCCGAAGTCGCTCCCCGGGAACCCGGCCACCGATTTCGTCGCCCTGCGCGCCGATCCGGTCGACCGCTCGAAGGTCGCGGCCTGGACCGGCCGGGCCGTCCGACGCGGGGTCAAGCGCCACGTGCTGGTCTTCGTGCACGGCTTCAACAACAAGTTCGAGGACGCCGTCTTCCGCTTCGCGCAGATCGTCCACGATTCCGGGGCCGAGGTCGCGCCCGTGCTGTTCACGTGGCCGTCCAAGGGCAGCGTACTGGCCTACGGCTACGACCGGGAGAGCACCAACTTCTCGCGCAACGGCCTGGAGACGCTGCTGCGGGATCTGGCCAAGGATCCGAACGTCGGAGAGGTCACGGTGCTCGCACACTCGATGGGCAACTGGCTGACGCTGGAGAGCCTGCGCCAGATGGCCATCCGCGACCGGCGCGTGGCGCCCAAGATCCGCAACGTCATCCTCGCTGCCCCGGACGTCGACATGGACCTAGCCCGCGAGGCGTTCCGCGACATGGGTCCGGACCGGCCGCGCCTGACGCTGATGGTGTCGGGCGACGATCAGGCCTTGGCGGTGTCGCGGCTCGTCTGGGGGGACAGCGTGCGGCTGGGCGCCATCGACCCGTCCGTCGAGCCCTACAGGTCCGAGCTGGAGCGCCAGAACATCGGTGTCCTGAACCTCTCGTCCGTGAAGGGCGACGACCCGCTGAACCACGGCAAGTTCGCCTCCGGTGACGTTGTCGCCCTTTTGGGAAAGCGCCTCGCGGACGGCCAGCCGATCTCCGACGGGCAGGTCGGCATCGGCGACCGGCTGGTGAGCACGGCGGCCGGGGCCGCCTCCACGGTCGCGACCGGTGCGGCTCTGGCGGTCGCGGCCCCGGTGGCCATCGTCGACCCGCAGACGCGCGAGACCTACGGCGAGCACCTGTCCAACGTCGGCTCCGGCCTGCGGGACACGGTCGGTTCGACGGTCGACCTGGCCGGTGCACCCGTGCGGGCCATGACCGGCAGCCGCTGAGCCCTCGACCGGCGGGCAACGAGGACGCCGGGCCTACCGGCATCAGGGGGGAATGGAAGATGGCAGGCAAGGTGCGACTAGTGGTTGCGGCGGCGATGGTGGCATGGGCGGCGGCGGCCCAGGCCCAAGGGCTGGAACGCGGCGCGCAGGAAGGAGCGAACCGCGGCGAGATGATCGCCGTGCCGCTGGGCGCCGTCGTGGGCGGTGCGGTCGGTGCGGCGGTGGGCACGGCCAATGGCATCCTCGGCATCGACCGGCGTGAGCGCTTCCGCATCTACGCCACGGGCGAGCGGCGTCCGTCCTTCGCCTATCCGGGCACCCTTAAGGTCGGAACCGTGCTGCCTGATGACGGTGTCGTCTACTACGACGTGCCCCCCGAGTTCGCCCTGCCGCGCTACAACTACACCGTCGTGAACGACCATCCGGTGCTAGTGGACCCGCGCACACGCCGGGTTGTCGAGATCATCGACTAGGCGGCCCTCGCTCCGGGGCGACGGTCCGTGGGCGGAACCGGTCCATCACCGTGTGGAGTTCGTTCCAATCCACCGGCTTCTGCAGGTAGTCGGTGGCGCCCAGCGCGTAGGCGCGGCTCTGCTCGTCGAGGACCGTCACCATGACGACGGGCGTCTCCTGCAGGGCCGCATCGCGCCGGATGGTGCGCAGGACCGCCCACCCATCTATCTGAGGCATCGTCACGTCGAGGAGGATGACGCGCGGCACGAGGCTCCGGGCCTTGTCCAAGCCTTCCTTGCCATCCGCCGCCACCGCAACCCGGTATCCGTCCCGTTCCAGGAAGCGGGCCAGGAGTTCCCGCGTCGCCGCGTCGTCATCCACAACGAGGACGACACCGTCGCCGGCCGCATCCACGGTGATGGGACCCGCATCGTCGATTGCAGAGGGGACCTCATCGTTCGTGCCGGTGATGCACGTCGGCACCGAGACCGTGAAGGTCGTGCCCCGCCCCGGTTCGCTTGCCACCGCGATGTCTCCGCCCAGCATTCCCGCGAACGCCCGGGTGATGGACAGGCCGAGGCCCGTGCCGCCGAACCTGCGCGTGGTCGATGCGTCGGCCTGGGTGAAGCGCTCGAACAGCCGCGACTGCTGTTCCGGGGACATGCCGATGCCAGTGTCGGAGACCGCGAACGTCAGCCAGGCTCCTCCATCTCGTTCGTCCCGCGCCGCCGACAGCCTAACCTGCCCGTCCTCGGTGAACTTTGCCGCGTTGCTTAGGAGGTTGATCAGACACTGGCGCAGCTTGGTCACGTCGGTGCGCGCCTCGCCGAGGTCGGTGCCGAGGTCGAGGGTCAGCGTGTTGCCCTTGCGGGCGACGAGAGCCTCCACCGTCGAGGCGACGTCGCGGACCACTGTCTCGACCGCGAAGTCCTCGACGTAGGTCTCCATCCGCTCCGCCTCGATCTTCGAGAGGTCGAGGACGTCGTTGATGAGTCCGAGCAGGTGGCGCGCGTTCGCCTCGATCTTGCGCATGTCGGGCAGCAGGTCCTCCTGGCCGAGATCCTCCATCTCCTCCTGCAGCATCTCGGAATAGCCGATGACCGCCGAGAGCGGGGTGCGCAGCTCGTGGCTCATGTTCGCCAGGAACTCGCTCTTGGCCCTGTTGGCCTCCTCGGCGACCTTCTTGGCGGCGGCGAGGTCGAGCTCGTCCCGCTTACGCCCGTCGATATCGGTGACGACCACTACGCCACCCATCTGGCGGCCATCGTGGTCGAACATCGGGGCGGCGGTGAAATTGACCCAAGCACGCGTGCCGTCGCCCCGTTGGTAGTCGACCTCCAGTTCAGCCCGGCGCTCGCCGTCCCGGGTCACCCGCAGGAGCGGCCACTCGCCCAGGGCAACGGGGCGCCCGTCCGGGTGAAACCCGACCCAGCGGGCCGGCCCCTCGCCGGGCTGCGCCGGGGCCAGCCCGTGCCCGAGGATGGCGGCGGCGCGCGCATTGTGCCCTATGATACGGCCGGAAGGGGCCTGCGCGATCAGGACGCCGACAGGGAGCGTCTCCATCACGGTGCGCAGGGTCGCCTCGCCGGTACGGATGCCGCGCCGCGCCTCGGCCTCGCCGGCCTCGGCCAAGCCAGCTGGGACGGTCCCGGCGAAAAGGACGGCGACGCGCAGCTCCCGGCCCGTGAAGGCGCCGGGTCGGCTCGACTGGAGCTTCAGGACGCCGATGGTCTCGTTCCCTCGGGCGATGGGCACGCACACGGCCGACCGCAGGGCGAGCATCGGGACGAGCTCCTGCCTGACACGGGGGTCCAAGGTGACGTCCGGACAAAGCACCGGCTTGGAGGTCTTGAGGCAATGGCCCGATAGGCTGCCATCGACGGGTACCCGGAGGCCCGCATGGTCCGCGAGCGTCCCGCGTGTCGAGCGGTAGACGAGTTCGTCACCCTCGCGCATCTCGATGACGCCGCCCTCGGCCTGGGGCACCGCCTTCATCACACCGGCCACGAGGACGTCGAGGATGATGTCCCGGTCACCGTTCGCCCTGGTGATGGCCGCCTGCGTGGAGATCAGCGCGTTCTGCTGCGCGATCAGCGCCGCCTGGCCTGCGAGGACGCGCTCGCGCTCGACCATGGCTCGACGCAGGTCCATCTGGGTCATGACCTGACCGGCCAGCGCCCGGAGCGCCGTGGCGTGAGCCTCGGTCAGCCCGGCCGGACGCGGTTCGAGATCGATCACGCATAGGCTGCCGAGGCGCTCCCCTCCCGGTGCCTGCAAGGGGGCCCCAGCGTAGAAGCGCAGGTGCGGCTCGCCGGTGACGAGCGGGTTGTCGCGCGTCCGCGGGTCCTGCGTCAGGTCCGGAATGACCAGGAGGTCTGGCTCGGCCAGGGCATGCGCGCAGACCGACTTGTCCAACGTGGTCTCGCAGGGGTCGAAGCCCGAGCGGGCCTTGAACCACTGCCGGTCGCCCGCAACGAGGCTGACGAGGGACACGGGAACCGCGCAGGTCAGGCGCGCCAGCTCGACGATGTCGTCGAACCCCTGTTCTGGCGGCGTGTCGAGGATGGCATAGTCGTGCAGGGCGTCGAGGCGACGAGCGTTCCCGACTTCGGATGGCAGCGGCGTCGGATCGGTCATGGACGCCTCGCTGGCGGGGGGCCGGTGCGCTCGCCGACGCCAGGCTGCCTCGTGGCGGCGGCGCGTTCCGCTGGTGCGGTCGACAACACGGATGCCTCGCGGAGGTTGCGCGAGCGCGAACCGCCTAGGGACCCGAACCGCCGTGCTCCGACGGACCTTCCGCCCCGATCCCGGATCGTCCGGCACCGGCCGCCGGGATGCACGGTTCCCGGCGGCGTCCAGCTTGCAAGACTATCGCACGTTGATCGGACCCGGCGGCTGGGGCACCGGCGGCTCGTTCGGCGGCTCGCCCTCCGGAGGTGCCGGGTCGGGGGGCGGATCGCCGATGGGCGGCAACGGGTCGTCCCCAGGGCGTGGCGTATCCGATTGCATGGTTTGTCCCCCCTGTTCGCCCCCGAGGCGGGAGCGGACGTCAACGCGCGCGGCGCACGGCGGATGCGGTCCGCAGCTACGCATGGGCCCTGGCAGCGAAAGGCCCCGGGATCGCGGAACCCGTATGAAGTCGGCCGCGTGGTGGAAGCGACATGAAAAGGAACGGGTCACGACGGCGACACGGCACCGTCGTGTTCCCCCTTCCTCGTCCGAAGCATCGACACCCGCCGGGAACCCCGGGGCGTTTCGTGACCTGATCCCGTCCGCGCACTCAGGAGACCCGCATGCGCCTTGCCTTCGCCGCCCTCATCCTGTCGGTCATGTCCGTCTCCGCGGTCGCACAGACGCCCGAGGGAACGGTCGCCATCGGACCGTGGAAGGTCGAGGCGGTCTCGAAAGGGCAGAAATTCGAGCGCTGCACGATGACCAGAACCACCGACGACGGCGTCGAGGTCGAGTTTGCCCGCGACGCTGCCGGGCTCGATCTGACGATGAGCTCGCCGAAGTGGAAGCTCGGTCGCGGCAAGAGTTACCCGGTCGAGCTGGCCGCCGGATCCTCGGTCCTGCAGGCGACCGTCGCCGCGTCCGGCAACGCCGTGTCGCTGCCGGTCAAGGATGAGCGGTTCCTCAAGTCGCTGAAGCTCGCCGACGCCCTGGACGTGAAGGGTGAGGGCGCGACCATCAGGGTGGCGCTCGACAAGAGCGCCGCGGGGCTGGACCGGTTGGAGGCGTGCTACGCGAAGAACGGGTCGGCGACGGAGACCAATCCGTTCGTCGCTCTCAAGGCCAAGCCGTAGGCGTCAGGGTTGAGCCCCTGCCGCCGTTGCGGTGACGGGGGCATGTCCGTGCCGACTGACCGAACGACCTTTGGCGGCTCTTCCCTTGGACTGCCACGTGTGCCGCTACCACGCCTGGGCGACATCGCGAACATTAGTTGGGAAACCCGAGGTCGGACGATGCGGCTGAGACCGTGCGGCCTCGTCGTTCCCTTGCCCCTCGCTGCCGACGATGGGTTGACGTCAGATCGGCCAGGGACGCTCAGAGGCCGCCCCGGAAGCGCGCGGCTTAGTATCCGCCGTAGAACCGCCGCGGGCCATCGTAGCCGTTAGGGCCACGGCCGTAGCCGCCATACCCACCGTGGTCCGGGCCGCGGTAGCCGTATCCGTAATCGCCCCGCGGTCCGCCCCAGCCTCCCCGGCCCCAATCGTTCGGGCGGCAGCGCCCCCAGGGGTTGGGGTGGAAGCCGGGACCGCAGCCGCCGGCGACCCGCTCGACGAATGCCTCACGCTCGGGCGGCCCGAACCCGTATCCGACCGGGGCGGCAACGGCCGCCGAGGAGGCGAAACCTGCTCCGATCAAACCGGCGAGGCCCATCACCTTCAAGCCCATCATGACTGCAACTCCAAAGGCCCGCGGCCCGACCATGTCGGTCCGGATGGCTTGGAGAATGCTCCTGGACGGCTGACCTGGAACTGAGGAGCTCGTTCATCCGTCCGACGGGTGGCACCGCCCTCAGAGCCGCCCGGTCACCAGCAGCACGACCAGGACGATGATCAGGATGCCGCCCAGGCCGATGCCGCCGATGCCGTTGTAGCCGCCACCGTAGTAGCCGTAACCGCCGCCGCCGAGCGCTAGCACGATCAGCACGATGAGGAGGATGGTGACGAGGTTCATGCTCTGATCCTTGATCGGGTTTGGAAGCGACCGCCGGTCACCGTCCGTCGAGGGAAGGGCCGCCGGAGGTGCCGCCGGTGCCGGGTGGTCCACCTGTCGGGGTGCCGCCGATGTTCACGTCCGGCGTCGTGCCGGGCACCGACGAGTTGCTGGGGTTGGCCTCGTTGCCCCGTGTGATCGGACTAGGCCCAAGGTCCCGGGCGCCGGGACCGACGCCGCCGACGGTGGCGGGCGCGGTGACGCCGGTATTGCCAGCGCCACCCGTGGTGACCTGTTGGGCGCCGGCCGGACCGGCCACCATCACTCCCAGCGTGGCTAGGAGGACCAAGTTCGTTCGCATCGTCGAATCGCCCTTCCGCTTGCGGCGGGACCTTGCCCGCCGCCATTCCGAGACCATCGGCAGCCGTGTTCCTCAGTACCGGCCACGGGGCGGCACGCCATCCTCGAAGTCGCGGCGGCGCTCCTCCCGGCGGATGTCGTCCCGGATGGCGTCGCGCCGCTCCTCGCGAAGTTCATCCCGGCGCTCCTCCCGGCGGATGGCGTCGTACTCGCGCTCGCGCGGCGAGCGCGGGTCGACCCGGATGCCGCCGGGACCGATGTCGATGCTCTGCGCCAGGGCAGGCACGGCGGGGAACAGGCCGGCGACGAGGCCGGCGGCGAGCAGAGTTTTCATACGTCCTCTCCTGGGTTTATTAGGTTAGGCGGATCGGAGGTCAGCCCTCGTCATCACGCGCGAGCTCACGGCCCGGTACTTCCTGCGTCTCGACCTGTGTCGACCGAGCGTCCCTCGACGAGGTCTGTGCCGTCCTCGCGCGCGCCACCGTTGCCGGCTTCCCGTGGACCATCCGCTCGGCGGCCCTGGGCTGTCGTCGCGCCTCGGTGTACCGGGATTGACCGAAGGCGTTCGCCATCGACGCCGGCAGGATCGGCATCATCGTCATTCCGGCTGGTAGCGGCGCAGTCAGCCGCGGGGCCAACACCGCCATCTCCGACGACAGGGCACTCGGGCGCATGTACAGGCCGAAGGGCGGGTCGACCCTCGCTGTGACGGGAGTCGACGCTGCCCCGGACTGCGCCGGGACCGGTCGCGCGGCACGGGGCAGCTCCTCGAAGTTGCCTGGATGCAGCACGCGGGCGGCCACGAGAAGGCCGATGGCGGCGATGGCGGCGGTGCCCAGGGTGGACCGGTAGTGTTCCATGGCCCGGGTAACAGGTCACCAAAGTCAGCCGTTCCGCACCGGTCAAACGATGCGCAGGGGCGTGGCGTCGCCGCAACATCCGGTGTGAGCCACCCGAGATGGTCGGAGGCGTACCATGCGCGGAGGGGCCGGCCACGTGGGCCGATCCTCCCGCCGCCCCAGGGGCATACCGAGGACCGCGTTCAAGCGGGGCGCTTGAGGTGGCCTCGCAGCGTGCTGATACGGCTTCCGACGAGCCGCACGGCCTTGCGCAACTGGTCCTCGCTGACCCCGAACTGTCGTGCGTAGGTCTCGCGGCTGGATCGGTCGTGAATGTCGAGATGGGTGCGTTCGTCCTGCATGGTCATCGTCCGATTGATTGCCCCGGGAGGGTACCGGGAACGTCAATTGGCGAACGTCGGTCGAGGCCACGAGTTGCGCGGATCACCACCATGCTTCCGGTCATGCACAGGGACGTCGCCCGACCTTGTGCGACCGCGCCGGAGCCCCCCGCACCGTTCCGAATACGCCCTCCTCGCCAGGGGAATTGATAACGAGGCGGTTCCGGAAGCGCCTCCCGCCATGTCGGCGGCGCGATGCGGTCCCGGTCGCGCCGATCCGGGGAATGCCGGGGCAGACCGTACACTCATGGTGACAACGGACCGCCGCGGAACGGTTCCGCCCAGCACCGGTTCGCCAAGCGATGGAACCTCACGTCTTCGTCGTCGCCGGTTTCGGCGCACTCGTCCTGCTCACGGCGTGGTTGCCGATGGTCCTGCGGGCGCTGCCGCTGTCCCTCCCCATCTGCTGTGTCGTGGCGGGCGCGGCGCTGTCCCTCGTCCCACCTTTCGCCGGGCTGGCGCGACACCCGGCCGAGCACATTCGCTTGGTCGAGCACGCGACCGAGGCCGTCGTCGTCATCTCGTTGATGGGCGCCGGGCTGAAGATCGACCGGCTGATCGGCTGGAAGCGCTGGGCGACGACGTGGCGGATGCTCGGCATAGCCATGCCGCTGACCATCGCGGCCCTTGCCGTCCTGGCGTCCACCCTCCTCGGGCTCGGGGCGGCGGCGTCCCTGCTGCTCGGCGCGTCGCTCGCACCGACCGATCCGGTGCTCGCCTCCGACGTTCAGGTCGGGCATCCCTCGGAGGGGCAGGAGGACGAGATGCGGTTCGCGCTCACCTCCGAGGCCGGGTTGAACGACGGCCTCGCCTTCCCTTTCGTCAACCTCGCCATCGCCCTTGCCAGCGGTGGCCTGTCCCTCGGGCATTGGCTGGCCGTCGACGTCGCGTGGAAGGTCGCGGTCGGGGCGGTCCTGGGTGCGCTGGTCGGCCGGGCGCTGGGATGGCTGACCTTCCACCTGCCCAACGTCTCCAAGCTCTCGCGAACCGGCGACGGTTTCGTGGCGCTCGGTGTGACCTGCCTCGCCTACGGCATCGTCCAGGCGGTCGACGGCTACGGGTTCGTCGGGGTCTTCGCAGCGGCGTTGGCCTTGCGGGCATCGAACAGCGGCCACGACTACCATCGCAAGATGCACGACTACGCGGAGGAACTCGAACGCCTGCTGATGATGGTCCTCCTCGTGGGATTCGGCTTCGCGCTGACCGGTGGGGGGCTCCTGGGGGGCCTGACTTGGCCCGCGGCCGTCTTCGTGGTCCTCGCCCTGCTCATCGTCCGTCCCTTGTGCGGGTGGGTCGGACTGGCCGGTTCAGGGCTGCCGACCGAGGAACGGGCCGTGATCTCCTTCTTCGGCATCCGCGGCCTGGGCACGATGTACTACGTCGCGTACGCGTTCGGGCATGCTTCCTTCGAGGCGCCGGACCTTATCTGGGCGACGGTCGGACTGGCGGTGCTGGTCTCCATCGTCATGCACGGGATCACCGTCACGCCGGTGCTGCGCCACCTAGACCACCGCAGCGGCCGCGACACGGAGAGCGGCCAGCTCGACCTTGCGCTCCGGGACCCCCAGCCGCGGTGAACGGGACCGGATGTCCGGCGGATCATGGTCACCGTCTGGGACCGCGTATCCCGAGGCCCCGGATGACGGCGTAGGCCGCCACGGCCGACACCGCGGCGAGCACGGAGACGACACCGAACCCGTGGGGGGCATCGGTGAAGGGCAGGCCCTTGACGTTCATCCCGAACAGCCCGGTGATGAAGGTCGGGGGCAGGAACAGGGCCGAGAGGACCGACAGCGTGTAGAGCTGACGGTTCGCCTCCTCGGCCGTCCGCTCGGATACCTCCTCCTGAAGCAGCCGGGCACGCTCCGCCTGCAGGCTCATGTCGCGGTCGAGAGCGTCGAGCCGTTGCGCCAGGCGGGCCGCTGCGGCCATCGCCGGCCCGTGCACGTCCGCCGTTGCCCCGTCCGTCTCCAGGCGGTGGAACACCGCGGCGAGACCGGTGATCTGCCGATGCAGCCGCACCGCGTTGCGCCGCACCGGCCCGAGGCGGCGACGGTCGTCACGAGGGCGCCCGTCGAGGACGTGGTCCTCGATCCCGTCGAGGGCATCCGAGAGACGCTGCCCAGTCAATGCCATCGCCGAGACGACGTGACCGACCAGGATCTCCAGCAGCAGGACGGGTGAGGCGGCGGTGTCACCCCGACCGACCGCTTCCCGCGTCGCGTCCGGGCTCTCCGCCGGTCCACGTCGGCCGCTGACGAGGCTGCGTGGCCCCATGACGAAGTGGAGCCTGCCGGCAGGGACCGGCTTCGCGCCGGGCCTGGCGAGGTCGGCGACGACACCGGCGATGTGGTCGCCCTCGACCGTGACGCGCTGGTGCTCGTCGGGTGCGAACACCGCCTCGGCGAGCCGGGCAGGGCCGAGCTTGCCTTCACGCGAAGGCCGAACGAGGTCAGTAGCATCCAGATCGTAGTGCAGCCAGACGAAGCCGCCGCCGAACGCGTCGAGGTCCGCCGTCGCCTCCGACACCGTAATGGTCCGCCCCCGCCCCTCGGCATCGAACGCCATCGCCCAAAGAGGTTCCCCCGGTGTTCCCGGCCACTCACGACCGGCAGGGGGCGAGGTTGCCCCGGGACCATCCTCGTGCTGGTTCGACGGCTTCATCGGGTGTTTCCATTCGGGCTCGGCGAACGAGCGACCACGAACTGCGCCTTAGCCTGAGTGTTTCACGCGTCTCCGTATCTCCGGTATGGTGCGGCCCACACCCGAATCCAGGGCGACCAACAAGCGGCATGGCCGGCCCATCCGACATTCCAGCGCTACATAGTCATCGGGTTGAGGCCAGCCCGTTCAGCCCCGCGAACACGTCCATTCGCCGATCGCGTGGGAGTGCCCTGGACGTGAATGCGCGGGCATCCCTGATCCGGGTTACCGCCCTGATCCTCGGCTGCGTCCCGTTGGTTGCCGTTGCGCAGACGACCAACACCGGCGCGGGCGGTGACCCGCGCACGTCGGTGGCCCAGCCGGAGGTGTCCGGCAAGCCGTCGGCCGTGGCGACGACCTCGATCCAGGCGGTTCTGGGCGACGCGGCGGACCCGACGGGCCTGCGCCGGTACCTGTCCGACCGCGGGGTCGTCCTCAGCTTCAACGCCATCGCCGACATCCTCGGGGACACCAGCGGCGGTACGCGCCGGACCGCCACCGTCATCGGTCGCCTCGACATGCAGCTCGACGCCGACCTCGACCGCCTCGCGGGATGGAAAGGTTTGGCGTTCCGGGCCGAAGCCTTCCAGATCAACGGCGCCGGGCTGACGCGCGCGGCCGTCAACGACCTCGCGGTGGTGAGCGAACTGGAGGCGCTGCCGTCGACGCGCCTGTACGAACTGTGGGTCGAGCAGCAGCTCCTCGACGGCCAGCTCACCATCAAGCTGGGGCAAGTCGCGGCCGACACCGAGTTCCTGGTCAGCCAGACCGCGACGCTGTTCATCAACTCGACGTTCGGTTGGCCGACCCTCACCGGGACCAACCTTCCGAGCGGCGGCCCGGCCTACCCGTTCGGCGCCCCGGCGGTCCGCGCCAAGTACCTCCCGACCCCGAACCTCTCGTTCCAGGTCGGGCTGTTCGACGGAGACCCGGCCGGACCGGCGCAGGCGTGGAACGACCCGGACCCGCAGCGGCGGAACCGCACCGGAACGAACTTCCGCATGTCCGACCCGGCTTTCCTGATCGCCGAGGTCGCCTACGCCTACAACGTCCAGGAACGGGCCCGGACCGGTCAGGTCCTGGACGAGCCCGGGACGGTGACGTTCGGGGGCTGGCACCATTTCGGGCGGTTCGACTCGCTCCGGGTCGACGACACCGGCCACTCGCTCGCCGATCCCGCGACCACGGGCACCCCACGCCGGTTCCGCGGCGACGACGGCCTGTACGCGATGATCGACCAGACCGTGTACCGCGAGCCCGGCAAGGACGACGAGGGCGCCAGCGCCTTCGTCCGCGCCATGGCTTCGCCCGGCGACCGCAACTTGGTCGACCTCTACCTCGACGCCGGCATCGGCTACCGCGGCCTGCTGCCCGGGCGGTCGGACGATACCGCGGGCGTCGCCGTGTCCTACGCGCGCATCTCGCCCTCGGCCCGCGGCGCGGACCGCGACACGATCCTGGAGACGGGCATCGCGATGCCCCGGCGCCGGTTCGAGGCCCTGGTCGAGGCGACGTACCAGGCGGTTCTCGGCCCGGGCGTCACGGTGCAGCCGAACCTGCAGTACGTCTTCCACCCAGGCGGCAACGTCCCGGATCCACGCGACGAGCTCGGGCGCAGGATCAAGAACGCCACAGTGGTCGGCCTACGGGCGACGCTGACCTATTGAGCCGGGTTCGACAAGGGGTGGCTCACAGGAAAGACCATTCGGTCCGAGGGCGAACCCGTCTAGCCCGAATATCGTTCGAAGGCCCGTCGTCAGGCGTATACCGGTGCCGGTTCTTCCCCGACGTCAATGGTAGGGACGTTCGGCGGGGACAGGGTGAGCATGCGGTCCCCTTCGCCGAGGGCGGCACGCTCGTTGTCGGGCGACAGGAATTCGACCGATCCGTCCGTCCGGATGTTCAGCAGGGCAACCACGTCGGGCTGCGCCTCCGCGTTCGCGGGGACGACCTCGAACCGCCAACCGGCCTCGTGCCGCCCGGCGAGGGCATCGAAGTCGGCCTTGCCGTCACCGAACACCTTGCCGCGGGCGTCCCGGCTCACGCCAGTATCTTCGTGCAGGAGATGGTCCGCCGACAGCGCCAGTTGGTAGACCCGCTCGCGCCCGATCTCAGGGGCCAGCCTTGTGCACACCAGCGCGTTGTAAAGCTCGTCCCGGGTCGCCGCGAGCAGGTGGTCCGGGGGATGGTCGGCGAGCCCTTCTTCGGCATGCCTTGACAGGAGCTCGGCCTGCAGGGTCGGCACCCCCGCGTCACGGGCGGCCTGGAGGGTTCCCGGGAAGGTGTCCACCAGCACGACCGGTACCCCCGCGCGATGCAGCGCTATGACCATGTCGCTCGCCCATGGGGACGCGCCGACGACCGCGAGCCTTTGGGTCTCGGTCGCGGTCGACAGGCCCAGCCGCCGGGCCAGCGGGCCCAGCGAGAAGCCATGGAGGATGACGGTGGCAACGATGACCGCGAACACGGTGGGCTGGATCAGGTCGCCGCCGGCATAGCCCGCCTCGCTCAGGCGGGGCCCGGCCAGGCCGGCGACCGCGGCCGCGACGATGCCGCGGGGGCCTATCCAGCCTACGAACAGGCGCTCCCCCCGCGACAGGTCGCTGCCCAGCGTCGCGAGCCAGATGGCGGCCGGGCGGACCGCGAACAGGATGGCGGCCGTGAGGCCGAGGATGGGCAGGGACAGCTTGCCGAGGACGCCGAGGTCGAGGTCGGCGGTCAGCACGACGAACAGGCATGACACGAGCAGGACGACGAGAGCTTCCTTGAACCGTCGCAACTCCGCGAGGCCCGGCACGTGCCGGTTGGCCAGGGCGATGCCGAACACGGTGGCGCCGATCAGCCCGGCCTCGTGCATGAGCAGGTTCGGGACGACGTAGGCGACGAGGGCGAGGGCGAGCAGCACGGGCGTCTTGAGCGTTTCCGGGACGAGATCGCGCCGGAACGCCCAGGCGACCGCGAGGGCGAAGCCGACGCCGAGCCCGCCTGCCACGACCATCCCCTCGGCGAGGTGGAGCGCCAGGGCGACCGCCGGGGTCTCGTCCGCGCCATGTGGCACGCCGACGAGGATCTCGATGACGACAGCCGTGAGGATGGCCCCTACCGGGTCGTTGACGATGGCCTCCCACTTCAGGAACGCCGCCGAGCGTCGCTCAAGGCGCGCGTGGCGCAACAGGGGCAGGATCACCGTCGGGCCCGTCACGACGAGGATGGCGCCGAACACCGAGGCGGGCCCCCACATCATGCCGCCGATGAGATGGGCCGCTAGGGTGCCCAGGACGAAGTTGACCGGCAGCGCGAAGGCGGTGAGGCGGAGCACGCCCTCTCCCGAGGCCCTGAGTTCGCGGAAGTCGAGGGCGAGGCCACCCTCGAACACCACGATGGCGACAGCCAGCCCGATCAGCGGACGCAGGTTCTCACCGAAGTCGCGGGTCGGGTGCAGCAGGCTGAGCACGGGGCCGACGAGGAACCCGAGCGCGAGCAGCAGCACGATGGCGGGGATGCGCAGGCACGCGGCGAGCACCTGGGCAGCGATGCCACCGCCCACAATGCATAGCACCGCCGTCGCCAGACCGTATTCCATGCGCGATGCTCCGGACAGGCGTCCGGACCAGACTAGGGACGCCAGAACCAAGTTTGAGGGTGGGTGATGACTGTCACGCGTCGCGCGGCTTCCCACCGGAGAAGCGAGGGAGCTGGCACGTGCGTCAGGGCCAATCGCGGGACGGCGACACGGTTCCTTCTCATGCCCAATCGCGCGACCGCAGCGTCCTGCGTGTGCGGGGTCAGAAGCCCTCGTGCCAGTATGTCCCCCTCCGCCGGCCTCAGCTTTGACGGAGTGGTATGCGCACGCTGATCCGCAAACCGTCGGCGTCGAAGGCCACATCGACTTCCGCCGCCGTCTGCGCCGTGAGGATCTTGTTCAGGAGACGCGTGCCGAACCCCTCGCGCGTCGGCAGCGTCGGCGGCGGACCGTCGTGCTCATTCCAGGTCCAGAATAGTGACGGCCCGGTCGCGCCATCCTCGACGCTCCACGTCACCACGACCCGCCCGTTCGGATGACCCAACGCGCCGTGCCGCAGGGCATTTGTGGTCAGCTCGTGCAGGGCCATGCTGACCGGAACCGCGAGTTCGGAGGGCAGCCTCAAGTTCGGCCCGTCGAGCGCGATGCGTCCGCCGTCGTCATACGGGTCGAGCTCGGCCCGCAACAGCCCCTCGAACGAGGCGACCTGCGCCATGTCCTCCGTGATGAGGGCGTGCGTCCTGGCGAGCGACACGATCCGCCCGGTGAAGGCCCGCGAGAACTCGACCATCGACACCGACGAACGCATGGTCGCGTTCAGGACGGCCTGGACGGTCGCCAAGGTATTCTTCACCCGGTGATGGAGCTCGCGCACCATCAGCGCCTGCCGGTCCTCGAACGCCCGACGTTCGGTGATGTCGCGCTGCGCCGAGACCCAGTTGGTGATGCCTCCGTCCGCAGCCCGCACGGGCGTGATCAGCCACTCGACCCTGTAGGTCGACCCGTCCTTTCGGTAGTTGAGAGCCTCGCCCTGGAAGGCCTCCCCGGCGGTTAGCGACGCGCGTGCCGCGTCCAACGGCGGACGCTCTGTTTCCTGGCCTTGAAGGAACCGCGGCGAGCGTCCGACCACCTCGTGCGACTCATACCCGGTCAGGCGGGTGAAGGCCGGGTTGGCGTAGAGGATGGCCGGTCCGGGTTCGTCGAGGTCCGCGGTCGTTATCAGGATGGCCTCTCCGGTCGCCTCGACCGCAGCCTGTAGAAGTTGCAGGTTGATCCCGACTGAACCGTTCTCGTCTCGACGCGACACCGAAACGTACTCCCGACCGCCGTTCCACCACCTGGATCCCGCGACCGGATCCGGCGCGTCCAGGCATTCCCGAAAACACTAGAACTGACCGACCGTCCCACGGTTGCACCCGGCATACGGAGCTTCCGAGTTGCCTCGGGCGACGTTGCCGCCTGCCGGACTGACCTCTCTGTCGCGCAGCGACCCGGACATGGTCCGTGCATCGGAACGGGTGTCATCGGTCGCCGGCAACACGAAGCTGAAGGTCGTGCCGCGCCCCAAAGCGCTTCGCACTTCGAGGCGGTCGTCCTGACGCTCCACGCGATCCCGGCAAAGCAGCAAACCCAGTCCGCTACCGCGTCCGCCGGCGGTACCATGCGTGGTGACGCGCCTGTCCAGCCGGAACAGGTCGTCCACTCGACCGGGCGACATGCCGAGGCCGGTGTCGGTGACCGAGATTTCGATACCCGACGAAGTCCGCCCGGCGGCAATCGTGATTGATCCACCCGGCTCGCTGCTTGACCGAAGTCGGTGCTCGCTTAAGAAGCGTGGCATCATTTCCGAACCATCCCCTGAGCGGCATCCGGCAGGAAGGACGGTCGAACGCGGGTGACCGGTCCATGGCGCTGGTGAAGACGACGCGGCTCGTATCGCAGGCGGTGCCCGTCGAGGCGACCGAAGCCGAGGTCACGTCGCCACCCTCGCGGCAAGTACCCACGGCGGCACGGTCGCGCGAGCGTTCCCGTGCCCGGCGGGAGAAGGCCGCCGAACGGCTCGCGGCCGCGACCGAGGAACTCGCGGCCGGCGTGACGGAGGCGTCCTCCGCCGCCGAGGAGTTGCGCCGGGCGATGGAGCAGATCTCCGCCGGCGCGGAGGAGGCCGCGGGCGCGGCGCAGGAATCCCTGACCGCCATCACCGGCATCGTCGGACGCCTGTCCGAAGCCCGCGAGCGCGCCGACGCCTCGCGGCAGGCCACCACCGCGTTCCAGACGCTGCTCGCCGAGGCCGGCGTGCAGATTACGGCTTCGGTCTCGGCGGTCCGGACCAACTCCGAACGGCAGGCGGCGACGGTCGCGCTCATCGAGGAACTCGACCGCGGCGCGGCGAGCATCGGCGAGATTACCGGAACGGTCGAAAACGTCTCGGACCAGACCAACCTCCTGGCCCTGAACGCCGCCATCGAGGCGGCCCGGGCCGGTGAGCACGGACGCGGCTTCGCGGTCGTCGCCGACGAGGTGCGGGCTCTGGCCGAGACATCCGAGAGCAGCGCTGCCGAGGTCCGGACCTTGGCCGACGCCATCCGGACGGAGGTCCGGGGCATCGGCGAGACCATCCGCGCGGCGGCCCGAAAGGCGGCGGCGGAGGCCGAGGCCGGCGGTCGCGTAACCGACAGGCTGGACGGCGCGCGCGCGGACCTCGGCATGGTCGCGGAAGGCGCGCAGGCCATCCTCGCCGCCTCCGTCGAGGCGGAGACCGCGATCCGCGAGGCGCAGCGCGGGGCGGAGCAGATCGCGACCGCCGCCGAGCAGCAGGCCGCGGCGGCGGGCCAGGCTCAGCAGGCGGTGGCGCAGCAGGCGCAGTCCCTTGACCAGGCCCAGACGACGGCGCAGGCGCTGGCCGGCCTCGCCGAAGACCTGACCGGCGGCGGCTCGGCTGGGGTCGGCGCCGCGGAGGTGGGGTCGGCGGCGGAGGAGCTGTCCGCCACCGTACAGGAACTGTCGGGCGCGGCCGGGCAGATCCTCGCCGCCATCGACCAGATCAGCCGCGGCACCGGCATCCAGAGCGCCGCCGCGCAGCAGTCCAGCGCCGCGATGGGCCAGGTCGAGCGGAGCGCCACCGCCTCGAAGGCGAGTGCGACGAGCGCCGGCGAACGGGTCGCCGCCATCGCCGCCTCGCTGCAGGAGGGGCGCGCCGCGGTCGGCAGTCTCGCGGACGGCGTGGAACGGGCGCTCGACGACACCCGCGCCTGCCTCGGCCGCATCGGCGAGTTGGAGACCAGCAACCGCCGGATCGAGAAGATCGTCGGCACCATCGCGCTGGTGGCCGTGCAGGTGAACATGCTCGCGGTCAGCGGCGCCATCGAGGCCGCCCGCGCCGGCGAGGGCGGGCGGGGCTTCGCGGTCGTCTCGAACGACATCCGTGCGCTCGCCCGCGACGCGGCGGCGAACGCCGACCGCATCCGCGACACCGTGCGCGACATCCAGGACGGCGTCGCCGCGGTTCGGCGCGCCCTGGAGCAGGTCATCGCCGCGGGCGAGACGGAGGTGCAGCGCAACCGCGCCCTCGTCGCCGGCCTGGGTGGCGTCGAGGCCGACATCGCGGGTCTGGAGGCGGGGAACGCCGAGGTCACCGCGGGGGCCGACGCCATCGTCGTCGCCGCCCGCGAGGCGCTGAGGGGCTCGCAGCAGATCGCGGCCGCGGCCGAGCAGGCCGACCGCGCCTCCAGCGAGGCGGCGACCGCGGCGCGCGAACAATCGCGCGGCGCCGAGGATCTCGCGGCGAGCATCGAGGAGATCGCCTCGTTGGCCGACGAGCTGCAGGCCTCGGATGCGTGAGGCCGGGACGGGAGCCGCCAGCCAGGGCGACGGGCGCTACCTCGTCTTCTGCCTCGGGGCAGACGACTACGCCCTCGACGCGGGCGCCGTCCGGGAACTGCTGCGACCGCCGCCGCTGACTCGCGTGCCCGGGGCGCCGGCCGCCCTGTCGGGGTTGGCGAACCTACGCGGCGCCGCGCTGCCCGTGCTCGACCTGCGCCGGATCGTGACCCCCGACAGGGAGCCCGGCACCGAGCCGTCACGCGTAGTGGTAGCGGACGCGGGCGAACCGGTCGGCCTGCTGGTGGACCGTGTCGTCGCGTTCGCCGGTGGAAGGGTGGAAGCCGGGGAAGGCGACCCCGCGGGGACCCGACGACTGACGCTCTCGTCCGACGCCGGCGCGGCCCGCCTGATCGATCTGCCGGCCTTGGTCGCCGGAGCGTTCCCCCGCCGGGTTCGCGCACCGGGACAGGTTTCGCGACAGGCGTCGCCCGACGTCGGGGCCGGGCAGGCCGAGCGCATCTCCCTGGTCTCCTTCGTGGCGGGCGGCCGAACCTACGCGTTGCCTCTGGAGCACGTCGCGGAGGTGATGGGCCTGCCCTCGGAGATCGTTCCGGTACCCGGGGCCGGTGAGGGTTCGCTGGGGGTGGTCGCGCTGCGCGACGGCGTGCTGCCGCTTTTGGGCCTCGCCGCCCTGCTGGGTTACGGTGGGTTCACGCCGGCCGCCGAGGCACGTGTGGTCGTGGCCCGCGCCGCAAGTGCGCAGGTCGGCTTGGTCGTCGATGCGCTCGGGCCGATCATGCGGCTGGCGCCGGAGGCGGTCGAGCCCGTCCCGGCGGCCCTGCGTCGCGGTGGGGCGACCGCCGTCGAGGCCATCTGCCGGATCGACGCCGGCGTTAGGTTGGTCTCGGTCCTCTCCGTGGACCTGCTTCTGAAGGGTGCGACCGTGACCGCCACGTCCGAGCGAGCCGCCGACGTCGAGGATCCAAACGCCCCCGACGCGGATGCATCGACGGAGCAGTTCGTGGTCTTTCACCTGGCAGGGGAGAGCTACGGGCTGCCGGTGTCCGCGGTTCGCGAGGTCCTTCGTGTCCCGAAAACCATGACGCGGCTGCCGCGCTCCCCGGACCTCGTCGCCGGGGCCGTCGACGTCCGCGGTACGGTTCTGGCCGTCATCGACCAGCGCAGACGCTTCGGGCTGCCGCCTGGCGAGCCCGACGCCAGGCGACGCATCGTCGTGCTCGACGGCGGGGGAACGGCGGCCGGTCTGCTGGTGGACGGCGTCTCGCGCCTGCTGCGCCTCCCGGCGACCGCCGTTCGTCCCACACCGGACCTCTCGGGGGAAGCCGGTGCGGCGGTTGACCGCGTCGCCACCCTGGAGAACGGCGAGCTTCTACCCATCGTCGACGCGCGGGCCCTCCTTGCGGGCACGGAACAGGCGATCCGCGCGGTGGCGAGGCGACCCGACGGCCGGGGGACGAAGGCGAACGGCGCGGCATGATCCGCTTGCTGGTGGTCGACGACTCGGCCCTGATGCGCAAGCTCCTCGGCAGCGTGTTCGCGGCCGAGGGAGATTTCGAGGTCGCCTTCGCCCGGGACGGCGACGAGGCGCTGGCCGAGCTCGGTCGGTTCCTACCTGACGTCGTCACGCTCGACGTCAACATGCCGGGCCTCGACGGTCTCGCCTGCCTCGACCGGATCATGCTGGATAGGCCGACGCCGACGGTGATGGTGTCGTCCCTCACGGCGGACGGCGCGGAGGTCACCCTCGACGCGCTGGACCGGGGTGCCATCGATTTCGTGGCCAAACCCGGGGGCGCGGTCTCGCTGGAGATGGATCGCCTGGGCCCGTTGATCGTGTCGAAGGTCCGGGCGGCTGCCCGTGCCCGACTACGCCCCACCCTGCGCCTCGCGGATCGCGTCCGGGCGAGGACTACGAGCTTCGAGGGCGGTCGGGCCGAGCGTCCGCGCGTGAAGGGCCGCCAAATTGTACGGCCGCCATCGCCAAGTCCCGGGCCCGCCCCCGTCCCCGGGGCGGTCGATGGCATCGTCCTGGTCGGGACGTCGACCGGGGGGCCGCCCGCCCTTGACGCGCTGCTCTCCGGGCTGCCTGCCGACTTCCCTTGGCCGGTCGTCGTCGCCCAGCACATGCCGGGCAGCTTCACCGGTCCCTTGGCCCGACGGCTCGACGGCCTCTGCGCCCTCCGCGTGCAGGAGGCCGCACGGCCGATGCCGCTCGCCCCGGGCAACGTCTACGTCGGCAAGGGGGACGCGGACGTGACGCTTGCTCGGCGACCGTCCGGGCTGGTCGTGCAACCCGTCCCGGCGCACGCGGATTACCTGTGGCATCCAAGCGTCGACCGCCTCGTCGCGAGCGCCCTCGACTTGGTCGATCCGGCGCGCCTCGTCGGCGTGCTGATGACCGGCATGGGCCGGGACGGGGCCGTGACCATGTCCGAAATGCGCCGACGCGGCGGGCGAACCATCGCCGAGAGCGAGGAGACGGCGGTGGTCTGGGGCATGCCGGGAGAGCTGGTCCGGGCCGGCGGCGCCAGCGTCGTTACGCCCCTCGACGACATCGCCGGAGCGCTCCTCGAAATGGTACCTTGATGCCGCTTGTCCGACGCGACCCCATTCCCGCCGCGAAGGCGGTCGGCGCGGCCTCCGAGGACCCCCGGGACCTCGCCGCCGCCCTCGGCAGGGAAAAGAACTTGCGGAGCCGCGAGGCCATCCTCGCCAGGTTCCTCGCCATTGCCAACGACGCGGCCGCCGCGGCGCTGGCCGGCCATCTCCGCTCGGAGGATGCCGGCCTTCGCAACGCCTGCATAGAGACGCTGCAGGCCATGCCGGGCCCCGCGCTGTCGGTCCTCCCCGACCTGCTCGCCGATCCGGACGCGGACGTCAGGCTTCTTGCGACGGAAATCGCCCGGACGCAGCCTACTGGAACGGCGAACGACCTGCTGGCTCGGTTCCTGGAGGGCGAGACCCATCCGAACGTCTGCGGGGCCGCGGTCGAGGTCCTGGCCGAGGTCGGCTCGCCGGAGGCGGTGCCGGCCCTGACGGCGGCGAAGGCACGTTTCGCGGACGAGGCGTTCCTCTCCATGGCGATCGACACCGTGCTGGCCCGCATCGGATCGGGGCGTTGAGCGCGTGGCGGACACCCCATCGCCGGTCTCCGACGCCGACTTCGCGCGCTTCTGCGAGTTCTTCTACCGGCGCACCGGCATCCTGTTCACGCCGGCCAAGCGCTACTTCGTCGACCGGCGCTTGGCGGAGCGCATGCAGGCCACCGCGTCCCGGTCGTTCGCGGTCTACCTCGCCCGCCTGCGCTCCGAGGCCAACTGCGAGATCGAGCACCTCATCAACGCCTTCACCATCAACGAGACCTATTTCTACCGCGAGGATCATCAGCTCCGCTGCCTGACGGCCTCGCTGCTGCCGGAAGTGGTCGCCGGCAGGCCGGCGGGTTCGGCCGTCCGGATCTGGTCGATGCCGTGCTCGACCGGCGAGGAGCCGTACTCGGTGGCGCTCTGGCTCTTGGAGAACTGGCCGGAGGTCGACCGCTACGACATCGAGATCGTCGGGTCGGATATCGACACCCGCGCGCTTGGGGCAGCCGAGGACGGCCTGTACGGGGAGCGTGCCCTGATGCGGCTCAACCCAAACCTTGTCGCGCGCTACTTCACCCCTGAGGAGACGCGCCTCGGGCCGGCCTGGCGCATCCTCGCCGACCTGCGGGATTCGGTCCGGTTCACGCCCTGCAACCTGACGGATGCGGCCGACATGGCCGGCCAGGGTCGGTTCGACGTCGTGTTCTGTCGCAACGTCCTGATCTACTTCGACGACGCCTCCCGGCGGCTTGCGGCGGACCACATCTACGATGCGCTCGTCCCCGGCGGCTTCGTCTGCCTCGGCCACACCGAGAGCATGAGCCGCATTTCCCCGTTGTTCAGGGTCTGCCGCTACGATGACGCCATCGTCTACCGACGGCCGCGGGAGGGCGAGCGTGTCTGAGACAGAACCCGGCTCCCTCGCCCCGCCGCGCGTGCTCGTGGTCGACGACGCCGGCCTCGTGCGGATGTACTACCGCGGCGCCCTGGAGCGCGCGGGCTTCGCTGTCGACGAGGCGCTTAACGGCGTCGAGGCGCTGGAGCGGGTCCTCAGCGCGACCTACGACCTCTTGGTCGTGGACGTGAACATGCCGAAGATGGACGGGTTCAGCTTCCTGCGGGCGCTGCGCGGGCGAGAGCCGCCGATCCGCTCGATCCCCGCCCTGATGACCAGCACCGAGGCCGGCGACGGCGACCGCGAGGCCGCGCGCGCGGCGGGCGCCAACTTCTACCTGGTGAAGCCGCTGTCGGAGGACGTGCTTGTCGCACACTCCCGTGCGCTCGCCGGCATCCCGGCGGGACGGCAGACGTGAACGAGCTCCTCGAACAGTTCCTGGTCGAGACGCGGGAACTCGTACAGTCCGCGACGGACGACCTCTTGGCCCTGGAGGCGTCACCGGGCGACGCGGAAGCGGTGAACCGGGTCTTCCGCGCCTTCCACACGCTCAAGGGCTCGGTCGGGCTGTTCGACTACCCGGCATGGTTCGCCGTCCTGCACGCGGCCGAGGACGGCCTGTCGGCGGCGCGGGCCGGGACGCTGGCCGTCGACGCCGCCCTGGTCGATCTGTCTCTTGAAACGTTGGATGCAACCGCGCGCTGGGCCGATGCCGTCGAGGCGACGGAGCGCCTGCCCGATGCCGCCGCATCCGAGGCCGCCGCCTTGTCCGAGCGGTATCGGTCACTCGTCTCGCGGGATCGAGCGGCCCCGGCGACGGAAGCGGTCGCGCTACCCCGGTGGGTGGACCGCCTCGTCGCGACCTCGGATGCCGCGGGGGCGGCGGCGATTGCGGTCCGCTACGAGCCCCGTGCGGATTGCTTCTTCTCCGGGGACGATCCGCTGGGGCTGGTGCGCAAGGTCCCGGGCCTCCGGGCCGTGAAGGTCGAGCCGGTGGCTCCGTGGCCGCCGGAGGAGGAGATAGACGTCTACGCCTGCAACCTGGTCGTAATGCTGCTGGCGTCCGCGCCGCGCGGCGACGTGGAGGCTGTATTCAGGCTCGTGGGCGACCAGGTCGCACTGGTCGAGGTACCTGCCGCCATCGGTCCCGCGCCCGGGGCGGGGCCTTCCGAGGCGTCGGGAGGGGTCGTTGATCCGGTCCTCGCCGCCGTGATGGCCGAGCAGGTCCGAGTGCTCTCCGCTCAGACCGACGCCTCTATCGAGGGCGGACGAGTCGAGTCGTGCGCGCGGGCTGCGGCTAACGCGCTGCGCTCGGTGGGGCGGGATCGGGACGCCGAGCTCTGCGAGGAGGTGGCCGGTCGCGACGCGAACGCCGTCGCCGCGGCGATTTCGTCCATCCTGTCGGAGCCGCCGCAAGCGATCTCCAAAGCCTCGGTTCCCCCGCCCGGCGGGGAGGAGGCCGGGGACGCCATGCGGCAGGATCCGTCGCCGGGCGCCGACGCGGTACGGTCGCTGAGGGTCGACGCCGTCCGGGTCGACGCGCTCGTCGCCGGCGTCGGCGAACTCGTCGTGGCTCGCAACGCACTCGGCCATCTTGCGGCCCGGGCCGAGGCCGGCGAGGACGCCGCGTCCCTCGCACGGGGGATCCGCGAGGCTGACGCCACCATCGGCCGCCTCGCGACCGCACTCCATCGCGGCGCGGTCTCGCTCCGGCTCACGCCGCTGTCGCAGGTATTCCGGCGCTTCGCTCGGCCGGTCCGCGAGGCAGCGCGCGGCCTCGGCAAAGAGGTCGAGCTCGACGTGCGCGGCGAGGACACGGAGGCGGACAAGGCCATCGTCGACAACCTGTTCGAGCCGCTCCTGCACGTGGTGCGCAACGCCGTGGACCACGGCCTTGAGGATGTGGAGACCCGCCGCCGGTCCGGGAAGCCCGCGGCCGGGCGCGTCCGCATCCGCGCCGGCCAGGACGGCGACGGCATCGTGGTCTCCGTCAGCGACGACGGGCGCGGCCTCGACCCGGCCTTCATCCGCCGCCGTGCGGTCGAGCGCGGCCTGCGCTCGGCCGAGGCGGTGGCGGCGCTGGACGACGCCGCGGTGACCGACCTGATCTTCGAGCCCGGCTTCTCGACCGCGGAAAACGTCGGGGCCCTGTCCGGCCGGGGCGTCGGCATGGATGCGGTGCGAGCCGCGGCGGAGCGCATGGGCGGCCGGGTGGGCGTCGACAGCCAGGTGGGCAACGGCACCACGGTCAGCCTCCACCTGCCGCGGAGCGTGGCCCTCGTCCGCGTGATGGTGGTCGCCGGAGGCGGGGCAACATACGGCGTGGCGATGGACGCCATCGAGGAGGTCGTGCGGCGTCCCCGGGCCGACGTCCATTCGGTCGCCGGTGGGACCGCGACGGTCCACCGTGGCCGGACGCTGCCCGTCGTCCCGCTCGCGGACCTGCTCGCCGAACCGATCCCGTCCATGTCCGGGCAGCGGAGCGACGCCCTGCTGCTCGTCGTGCACATCGGGGGGGAGCGTGTCGCCTTGGAGGTCGACGGCATCGAGGATCGCCTCGACACGGTCGTGCGTCCGCCGGTCGGTCTGGTTGGGACCGTGCCCGGCGTGGCGGGCACGGCCATGCTCGGCGACGGGCGGGTGCTGCTTATCCTTGACCCCGCTTCCATGCTGGCCGACCCTTCTACACCGAACCACGGGACGCACGGAGGCGAGCGATGGCCGTGAACCGCATAGCCGAGGCAGGAGCGAGGGGCATCGTACGCCTGGAAGGCGTCTGCCCGGTCGAGGATGCGGAGACGCTGGCCGGGCTGCTTCTGGAAGACCCGGCCGCGACGGTCGATTGGGGCGCCTGCACGCGCATGCACACCGCGGTCTACCAGGTGGTCCTGCGGTTGCGGCCGACCATTCTCGGCACGTGCGGCGACCCGTTCGTGGCCCGTTGGCTGAACACCCCGACGTCCAGGGACAATTAGCCTCCATCCTCTTTGCCGGTGACGCTATCCTGCCGCATATAGGCCGTGATCGGCCCGCACGGCGGACGCCCCGAACCTTCAAGTCCCGCGACCATACCGATGACGACCACAGCCCTCATCGTCGACGACAGCAAGCTCGCCCGCCTCGTGGTCGCGAAGCTCTTCAGACAACTTAAGCCGGATTGGGAGGTGGCCGAGGCCGCCAACGCCGACGCCGCCCTCGCCCTGGTCGGGGAGCGGCAGGTCGACCTGGCCCTGCTCGACTTCAACATGCCCGGCCGGGACGGTCTCGAACTCGCCGCCGAGTTGCGTGCGATGAAGCCCGGCATGCCCATCGCGGTGGTCTCGGCCAACATCCAGGACGAGATCATCGCGCGCGCCCGTAGCGTCGACGCCACCTTTCTGCCGAAGCCGCTGACCGAGGAGACGCTGTCCGGCTTCCTGTCCGGCGCCGCGCTCAGGCTGCGCAGGGCCGCATCGTGACGGCGGCGACCGTCGACCTCAGCGAGCTCCAGCGCGACGCCTTCACCGAGCTCGTAAACATCGGCGTCAGCCGGGCCGCAGCGAGCCTTCGCAAGATGATTGGCGTGCAGGTGATCCTGTCCGTGCCGTCCGTCGAGATCGTCTCCCAGGCGCAGGCCGCGCGCATGATCGGCGAGCGTGAGGCCTCCGAGCTCGTCGTCGTGCACCAGGACTTCACCGGCGCCTTCGCCGGCCGTGCCCTGCTGATCTTCCCGCAGGAGAACGGGCGCGAGCTCGTAAGGGCCGTCACCGGCGAGGATCTCTCCGCGGATGAAGCCGCCGAGATGGAGGACGAGGCGCTTACCGAAACCGGCAACGTCATCCTCAACGGCTGCCTGGCCACCATGGCGAACCTGCTGCAGCGTACGCTCAACATGTCGCTGCCCGAGGTGATGCGCGGCGACGGCCAGCGCATCTTCCAACCCGTGTCGGGCTCGGCCGGGGATGCGCTGGTGCTGTTCCTCTACATCAACTTCTCCGTGCGCGAGCGCGACATCCGCGGCTACATCGCCATGCTGATGGACCTGCCCGCGTTGGAGAACCTGAGGGTGCTGATCGACGACTTCGTCGAGCGCGCGATCGGCGAGACCGAGGCGTGACGGAGCGGTTCGACCTAGACGGGGCACGGCGCACCGCGCCGCCCACCGTCCGCGACGCGACCGAGGCGATGCGCCGGAACGCCGGTACCTTCGTCGTGGCGCTTGAGCGCACCCGGCAGCCGATGGTCGTCACCGACCCGCGCCTGCCCGACAATCCCATCGTCTTCGCCAATCGCGCGTTCCTCGCCTTGACCGGCTACGAGGCCGACGAAATCGTCGGACAGAACTGCCGCTTCCTTCAGGGCCCTGAGACGGACCCCGCCGCCATTGCCCAGGTGCGGGCTGCGGTGGCGGAGCGGCGCGAAGTCCAGGTCGCGCTCCTGAACTATCGCAAAGACGGCGGAACGTTCTGGAACGAGCTCTACCTCAGCCCGGTGTTCGACGAGCGCGGCGAGATCACGAATTTTTTCGCCTCGCAGGTCGACGTGAGCGGTGCCCGCAACGGCGATGCGGCCCGGGAGCGACTTGTCGGCGTCGAGCGACGGCTCGTCGACGCCCAGAAGCAATTGAAGATCACGCTGACGGCCGCCGGCGTGGCCGGCACCTGGGACTGGGATATACCGGGCAAGCGCCTGCACGTCGACGACCGCTTCGCCCTGCTCAACGGGATCGAACGGAACGGAGGGCTCGACGGCGTCCCGGTCAGCGCCTTCTTCAATCGCATCCACGGGGGAGACCGAACGCGGGTCAAGATCGCTGTCAGCGGCATCCTCAACGGAGCCGAGGTCTTCGACCGGGAGTATCGGTTGCAGGCGCCCGACGGCGGTATCCATTGGGTCCACGCCCGTGGCCGCTGCGTGTACGGCACGGACGGAACCCCCGTCCGGTTCACCGGCGCCCTCGTAGAGATCACGGAGCAGAAGCGGGTCGAGGAGCGGCTGCGCATCGCACAGACCGCCGGGCGCATCGGAACGTTCGAGTACGTGCCGAGCTTCGCGACGGTCGAGGTTTCGTCCCAGTTCTGCAACCTCCTCGGCATCATGCCGACGGAAACGCTTGCGGTCAGCGCCGTCAACGCGCTCGTGGTCCAGGGAAATTCCCTGCTCGACGCCGACCTGCGTACACCCGGCGAGCTGCCCTACGGCGAAATGCAGGTCAGGCTGGCCGGTACGGACGAACACCGCTGGCTGGCCCGGCGCGGCGAAGCCGTGCGCGATGATGCCTCCGCGGAGCTTCGGCACGTCGGGGTGGTCTACGACATCACGGCGATCAAGGCCTCCGAGGTCGCGCTCCGCGAGTTGAACGACACCCTTGAGGCCCGCGTCCGCGAGGCCATCGCCGAGCGCGAGCAGGCCGAGGAGCAACTGCGCCAATCCCAGAAGATGGAGGCGGTCGGCCAGCTCACGGGGGGCATAGCGCACGACTTCAACAACTTGCTGACCGGGATCGTCGGCTCGCTCGACCTCATGCAGACGCGCATTAACGAGGGGCGGACGGAGAACCTCACGCGTTACGCCGGCCTCGCAATGGCCTCCGCCCAGCGCGCCGCCGCGCTCACGCACCGTCTGCTCGCCTTCTCGCGCCGGCAGCCGCTTGAGGCCAAGCCCGTCGACATGAACCGGTTGGTCGGCTCGATGGACGACCTGCTGCGCAGGACCCTCGGCGAGCGCATCCGGCTGGAGGTCGTCGTCGCGGGCGGCCTCTGGCTGACGCTTTGCGATCCGAACCAGCTGGAAAACGCCATTCTCAACCTCGCCATCAATGCCCGGGACGCGATGCCGGACGGTGGCAGGCTGACCATCGAGACGGCCAACGCGTTCCTGGACGACGCCTACGTCGCCCGCGAGATCGGAGTGCGGGCGGGCCAGTACGTCTGCGTTTGCGTGACCGATTCCGGCACCGGCATGCCGCCCGACGTCATCGCCAAGGCGTTTGACCCGTTCTTCACCACAAAGCCCATCGGCCAGGGTACCGGCCTCGGCCTGTCGATGATCTACGGGTTCGCCAAGCAGTCCGAGGGCAACGTCAAGATCTACTCCGAAGCCGGGCAGGGCACGTCGGTGAAGCTCTACCTGCCACGCTACTTCGGCGAGGCGGAGGAGGATGGCACCGCCGCCGTCGAGACGCCGCGCGCGGAACATGGCGAGACGGTCCTCGTGGTCGAGGACGACGACACCGTTCGCACCCTTGTCGTGGAGGTCCTCGGCGAGCTCGGCTACGCGACGCGGGAGGCGCCCGACGGGCTGGCCGGCCTGCGCATCCTCCAGTCCGACGTGCGCATCGACCTCTTGGTCACCGACGTCGGGTTGCCCGGACTGAACGGCCGCCAGCTAGCGGACCAGGCACGGACGACCCGGCCGGACCTGAAGGTTCTCTTCATGACGGGCTACGCCGAGAACGCGTCCTTTGGGAACGGGCACCTCGATCCCGGCATGCAGATGATCACAAAACCCTTCCCCGTCGATGGACTGGCTACTAAGATTCGGTCGATCATCGAGTCCTGAGGCATGTCATCCCGAGGCTTACGGGGTTGAAGAGAATGTTTTTCGGTGGCCCGACCGCTCAGATGCAATTGATTCTTAGGGAACGGTTCCTCCAGTTTTTGCACAAAGGCCTAGTAGTCCTTTCCGCTGTCCACCCTACAGCGCCCCCGCTCGCCGACATTTACTTCAGCTAAGCCCCGATGCGGTTTGGCGACTACGCCGCCAAGCTCGGAGCGATCCCAGCTTCGAAGGCGCAACTGGCTATAGCAGAATGGCGGCTCGGCCCGCACGGCGACGAGGACGGTTTCCGCCATGTGGCCGCGGCGGTTTTCCACGACAACGAGGTGGTCTACGATCTGAATGCACAGCTCTGGGCGGATTCCGAACGCCAGCCTATCGAGGACGCCTCAATCAACTGGCCGGTCGCGGCCAGCCCTTACCGGACGGTAGCGACGCTTCGGCTTCTTCGACAGGATGCCTACTCACCCAAGCGGGTGCGCTACTTCGACTAGGTGATGACTCTCCGGCCGGCGTACAGCCTTGCGGAGCACCGGCCACTCGGTTCGGTGATGCGCGCACTGTTCCAGGCCTATCAAGCGCGGAGCGATTTTGGGCAACACGAGAATGGCGTGACCGCAGAGAACACAGCCTCGCCCGAAAGCATACCGGCTTGGCGCCACGCTTCTTACGAGCGCCCCTCTGCACGGTCAGGTACGGAGGGGCGACCACTGCTCAGTTGCGAGCGTCGCCGTCGCGCATCTGGCCCGTCTGCTCCTGGACGTGGGCTTCGAGGAACCAAAGTTGCTTGTCGACGGTGCGGGAGACCTCGGTGAATAAGTCCGCGGTATCGGGGTCGTCCGCCTCGTCGGTCTCGTCGATGTTCTCACGCACCGCGTTGGCATAGGCGGCGTAGCTGTCGATCAGTGCGGCGATATGGTCGGCGATGGCATAGATGCCGATCGGGTAGGCCGGGAGCTTGGTCGACCCTGCCACGACCTGCGCTGTGCCCAGTGCCGTGCCACCGAGTTGCACCGCCCGCTCGGCCACCTTGTCGTTGAGGCCGCTGATCTCGGCACGAAAACCATCGAGCATCAGGTGGATGCCGATGAACTGCGGCCCCTTGAGGTTCCAGTGGGCCTGCTTGATCGCGAGGGCGAGGTCGATGCCGTCGGCCAGCCGTGCATTCAGCGCTTCGATGGAAACCCTCTTGGCGTTAGAATTGGTGTTGTTGCGGGTCTGGTGAGTACGCGGGGTGCTGCTCGTGGCCATGCCTATGCTCCACTGTGTCGAGGCGGCAATAGTGGAGTGTGGAGGAGGTTCCCCAGTCGGAGCCTGACCTGCAAGGTTCGGAGGCCCCGCATCGTCCAGGGTGCATCGGTTCGACGCGGGGTCGTTGCGCCGATTGAAGTGGTCGTTCGGTCCAGGCCCACGCGAACGTCAAGCTTGTGCTCCCCCGGGGAGGATTAAGGGAACGGAACTCCCGTCAAAAGGCGGACTTCTCAACTACCGGTCCAGCCAGCCCCCTGGGTGGACCTCTCAAGATTTGACGGAACCGGATAAATGGATCTCGGCATCAGCGGACGGGTCGCGGTCGTGACGGGAGCCAAGTCGGGCATGGGCCGCTCGACCGCCGAACACCTTCTGCGCGAGGGCGTCCACGTCGTCCTGACCGACAAGGAAGGCCCCGAGCTGCAGGCCACGGCCAACGAACTTGCGGTGCTGGGCCAGGTTCGCCCCGTCGAGGCGGATCTCAGCACGGCCAAGGGGATCGAGGTGCTCGCCGCCTTCGCCAACATGGCCTTCGACGACAAGCCCACCATCCTCGTCTGCGCCGCAGGCATCACTGGTGCATCGGGGGACTTCCTCGAACTGACCGATGACGACTGGCTTGAGGCAATTCAAACTGATCTCATGGCTGGAGTGCGCGCGACTAGGGCGTTCATCCCCCACATGCGCAAGGCCGGCTGGGGCCGGGTCGTGCTGTTCTCCTCCGAGGATGCCGTGCAGCCCTACGTCGAGGAACTGCCGTATGCTGCGGCAAAGGCGGGTGTCCTGAACCTCGCTAAGGGCCTTTCCAAGGCTTACGGGCCGGACGGCGTACTCGTGAACGCGGTGGGGCCGGCCTTCATTGCCACGCCGATGACCGATGCTCAGATGGAGAAGAAGGCGAAGGAGAAGGGCATCTCTTTCGACGAGGCGGTCCAGCTCACGTTGGACGAGGAGCGTCCCGGCATCGTCGCCAAGCGCCGCGGACGCGCGGAGGAAGTCGCAGCCGCGGTCACGTTCCTCTGCTCGGAGCATGCCAGCTTCATCACGGGCGAGTTCCTTAGGGTCGACGGTGGCTCGGTCATGACCATGGGGGCTTGAGGCGCCGATCAGTCTATCTCGGCCCGGATGGGACTGCCTGTCGGACATCCTGAGGCCGACTACTGTAAGTAGCTGATAAAGTCAGGTCTTACGCGCCGTGCCGTGGTCCGGCAGTCGTTCGAGTCAGCCCCTGCTTCACGTGCTCTTAGCCAAATGGAAGGCAAGCTGCGGCACCGGCGAGGTGTTGTGCAACCGGTGGCGGCACGGACGGCGTCCCCGGTGCGAACGGTCTGGCCGTTTGCCGTTCCTGTCTCGACATCTCGGTATAGGATTGGGCCGGCGACCTTCCGGATCCTTCCGCGTTGTCCCTCGCTGTCGAGCGTAGGGCATGGCAATGGAAGGCGACATCGAATCCGGCGAAGTCCCGCCGGTGACCGAGGACATCGGCCTGCCGACGCCTCCCAGCCCCGGTCGGTTGCCCCCGCCGCACCTGCCTCCGCCCGATCAGGACCAGGGCTGGAGCGGTCAAGAAGGCGACGAACCTGCACCAACTGCCGGTGGCAAGGCGTGACAGGCCGTCCGATTGCCCGGCCCACCATCACGGGCGATAGCCGCCGCATGTGGCCACTCCAGTCGATTTTCCGCTCGCTCGCTCCAGGCGGCGACTTCCGCCGCCGAGGAACGAACCCTTGCCGGGATGCCCGCCGCGCCGCGGTGTTTGGGTCCGACCCGGCGTGATCGATCCGTTCCAGTTCCTCCCCGCCGGCGGTGTCACCGGCGCCGAGATCCGTAAGCGCGACTGGGCGGGCACCTCGCTCGGACTGCCCGGAACCTGGTCGCCGGCGCTCAAGGGCACGCTGGCGCAGATGCTCGCGTGCCCCACTGCGATGTTTCTCGCTTGGGGGCCCGATCTCCTGTGCTTCTTCAACGACGCGTACCGGCCGATCCTCGGCTACCGCGGGGACACGGCGCTGGGACGTCCTTTCCGGGAGGTCTGGGCCAGCATCTGGGACGAGATCGGCCCGCTCGTCGCCACGACGCTGGCCGGCGAGGGCACCACCGTCACCGACATGCCGCTCGACCTCTCGCGCGACGGCAGACCCGAGCGGGGTTGGTGGTCCTTCACTTACTCGCCCGCCTTCGACGAGGACGGTCGGATCGCGGGCCTGTTCTGCGTCACTGCGGAGACGACCGCCCGCGTCGTCGGCGAGGCGGCGCTCCGGGAGAGCGAGGACCACTACCGGCACACGGTCGAGCTGAACCCGCAGGTGCCCTGGACCTGCGACCCGGAAGGAAACATCACCTCGTTCTCGAACCGGTGGCTGACCCTGACAGGCCAGGGGCCGCGCGAGCCCTACGGGTCCGGCTGGATCAAGGCGGTCCATCCCGAGGACATCCCGTCGACGGTCACGGTCTTCACGGCCTGCCTTGCCTCGGGCGACCCCGTCGACGTCGATTACCGCCTGCGCATGGGCTCGACAGGCGAGTACCGCTGGATGCGCGCCCGCGCCCAGCCGCGCCGGGACGGAACCGGCGCCATCGTCTCCTGGTACGGCGTCGTCGAGGACATCCACGACCGCAAGCTCGCCGAGCGCGACCTGCGCGAGCTCAACGCGCACCTGGAGCGCCGCATCGAGGAGGCGCTCGCCCAGCGCAAGCTCTGGGCGGACGTCTTCGAGATCACCGAGGCCCTCGTCTGCGCCCTCGACCCGGAGTTCCGGCTGCTCGCCCTCAACCGGGCCTACGCCGACGAATTCGAGGCCATCTACGGCATCCGGCCCCAAGTCGGCGACGACCTAATCGGCCTGCTCTCGCACGACCCCGACCAGCAGG
The DNA here is from genome assembly GCF_028583545.1 of Methylobacterium sp. NMS14P. NCBI lineage: Bacteria > Pseudomonadati > Pseudomonadota > Alphaproteobacteria > Hyphomicrobiales > Methylobacteriaceae > Methylobacterium > Methylobacterium sp. NMS14P. Next base: position 4,600,475 of record NZ_CP087106.1, read on the forward strand.
CACAGGCCCGCGCCGTCTGGTCCCGGGCGCTGACGGGCGATGCCTTCACGCTGGTCGAGGATTTCGGCGACCCCGACCGCAAGCGGCCCTACTACGAACTCGCCTTCACCCCGCTGCGCGACGCGGACGGCCGACGCATCGGCGCTTTCCAATACGCGACCGACGTGACCCAGCGGCTGCGCGACCTCGAACAGCTCGCCAAGGCCGAGGAGGCCCTGCGCCAAGCCCAGAAGATGGAGGCTGTCGGCCAGTTGACCGGCGGCGTCGCCCACGACTTCAACAACCTGCTGACCATCATCCGCTCGTCGATGGACCTGCTGCGCAAGCCCGACCTGCCGGAGGAGCGGCGGCGACGGTACATCGACGCGGTCTCCGATACGGTCGACCGAGCCGCCAAGCTCACGGGCCAACTCCTCGCCTTCGCCCGCCGCCAGTCTCTGATGCCGGAGACGTTCGACGTCGGCGCGCGCATCGCCTCGACCGCGGACATGCTGTCTTCGGTCACGGGTGCCCGCATCCGGGTCGTCGTCGAGGTCCCGACGGCGTCCTGCCACGTTTTTGCCGACCCGACCCAGTTCGACACCGCGCTGATCAACATGGCGGTCAACGCCCGGGACGCGATGGACGGCGAGGGCACGCTGACGCTGCGCCTCGAATGCCGCCGCGGCCTGCCCGAGATCCGCGGGCACGCCGGCACGCGCGGGCCGTTCGTCGCGGTCTCGGTGATCGACCAAGGTACGGGCATCCCCCCGGCGACGCTCCCCCACATCTTCGAGCCGTTCTTCACGACCAAGGACGTGGGAAAGGGGACCGGCCTCGGACTCAGCCAGGTCATCGGCTTCGCCAAGCAGTCCGGCGGCGACGTCGACGTCGCCAGCGTCCCTGGCCGCGGGACGGCCTTCACCCTGTACCAGCCCCAGGTCGACGCCCCCGCCGTGGAGGCGCCGGACGAAGGGACTGCGGCGTCCGACGGCCGGGCGCTGCGCATCCTCGTCGTCGAGGACAACCTCGATGTCGGGCGGACCTGCACGCAGATCCTTGAGGAGCTCGGGCATTCCACGGTCTGGGCGAAGAACGGCGAGGAGGGCCTCTCCGAGATCGAGCGCGATCCGGACCGGTTCGACGCGGTGTTCTCCGACGTGGTGATGCCGGGGATGGGCGGCATCGCGATGGCCCACCGCATCAGGGCGCTGCTGCCGGACGGTCCGGCCGGACGCATCCGGATCGGGCTCGTCCAATCGGTGTCTGAGGCGCAGGATCTCCGCCTCAAGCTCCTCGCGCGACAGCGACTTCAGGTCCGAACCGCTCAAGATCCGTTACTCTCGATGGCCCGGCCAACCCGCAACCGCTCATGTCCTGGGGCCAAGTTGCAGTGGCGTGGCCGGTTCCACCCGGCCGTGCCGCAATCGAAGACGGGCCAGGGACGGTCGGCCATAAGCATCCGATGCCCGTCCCGCGCGTAGTCGCAAGCCGACGGAGGTGACCATGCCCGAAGACAAGGACCGCATCGAAGAGCTACCCGCGCCGACCGAGGATCTCGGCCTGCCGACGCCGCCCAGCCCGGGGCGGGTTCCGCCGCCTCATCTGCCGCCGCCACCTGAGGCCGAAGCATCCCCGCCCAAGCCGCCTTCCGAAAGCCGCGCCTGACCCGGCGCCGGACCATGGAAATACCTTCACCGGCCGTCGTATCGGGACCAACCTCGCCGGGCCCTCGTATCTCGTTCGCCTGGGGTGCGACGCCTCAGGTCTCGACGGCGCCGATCTGCTTGAGCAGGGTGAGGTTGTCCATGAGCGCCCAGTGCTCGGCAAGCCGCCCGTCCGAGACCCGGAAGTAATCCATGACGGCGATGTCGACCGTGTTGCCCGTGGCCGCCTTGCCCTGGAAATCGCCGGTGTGGCGGCCGGTGAAGCGCAGCCGCGCCAGCACCCTGTCGCCCTCCGTGATGACCTCGGCGACGTGCATCTCGATGTCCGAGAATGCCCCGTGCAGCACCTCGCCAAGCCTGGCGACGCCCGCCGGCCCCCGGACCTCGAAGTCGAGGCCGGGGTCGTGGCGGACAAAATCCGGGGCGATGAAGCGTTCCCACCACGCCGCGTCGCGGTCCCTGAATGCCGTGAAGTAGTGGCGGACCAAGTCCTTGTTCGCTTCCATCGAGTTCCTTCGACGTCCCGGCGCGGATCGACAATGGCACCCGGGAAGGTGACGGGGAGCGACTTGCCCCATGCGCCTTCCCGCATGCTCCTCAAGGCGAGCTCAACGCCCCGTGGGCTCGTGAATCGGGCAGCCGTTGAACCGCTGCCGGAACTCCGCCGAGTGCTTGTAGGGCGCGTTTCGGGCGCGGTTGATGTTGCCCAGCGGCCTGTGGGCTTCCAACCCGGTCCAGACGCTGAACCGCATGCGTTCGTCGACGGCGTCGACACGCCCGGGCTCCCAACTGTCCTGGGGGCGGACCCGGATCGTCGCGACCTTCCGGAAGGGTGCCTCGTCTTCCTTCCACTCCACTGTGGGATCCTCGACCGGCTGGCGTTCGAGGTCGCGGCAGAGCTGCACCCGGAACTCCCACACGCCCTCGACGGCACGCATCTCGGACCGCACCGTCTCGCGGATGGCGTTCGGGCGACCGGACGCGTCGATCTCGTTGCCGGTCAGGTCGGTCAAGCCTGGCGAGACTGGTACGATGGAGAACTTGGCGATGTAGTCGCCGTACCGGAACGGCGTGACGCTGTAATAGGTCTCGCCGAGCGGGTCGACGTTCGGCGCGCCGCCGAGCGAGCCGATGGTCGGGCTCTCGACCCCTACCGCTTGCAGCGCCTTGTTGACCCCTCTCAGCACCGTCGAGGCAAAGACCTTCAGTCCCTCGGCCCGGTCCGTGGTGCCGGCGAGCAGCTTCAGGCTGCCCAGGAACTTCTTCGCGTTCGGGGCCTGGAAGACGGGCCCGTTGACCATGATGAAGTTCTGGGTCGTGCCCTCGGCGTCCGGTAGGCGTTCGCCCGGCACGTCGAGGACCTTCAAGGCCAGGCCACGCGGCAGCGAGACGGCGTCCGGCAGGATGTCGCCCGCATTGGTGGACAGGCGCATGAAGACCTTGTGCTCGCCCGGCGTCGCGAACAGGCCCTGGGCAAGCTCGGGCGGAATGCCCGCCTCGACCGTCAGGGTCCCTTCCAGGATGCCGTGGGCCTTGGCGTGCACCGAGCGCACCGCGTGCCCGGAGTCCTTCGCGACCCTCTCCAGGATCGTGTCGAAGGTCTCGTTCAGCCCGGCGATGGTCTCGCCCTCGTCGGGCTGAACGGTCTCGACGTCGGGGCTGTAGCGGACAAGTGCGTGCAAGGTCGGGCCTCCTTTGTTCGGCTCCGGACAGAACCGGGTGGAACGGGCGACGTTCCCGATTGCGGGCCACTCGATCGCCCGTGAACGATCTCGGGAATGTCGCGTTGCCGGGTTGCCAGTCGTGGGGTGCACCCTCGCGGACTTGCAGTCCCACGGCCTGAGGTCGGGCCAGGAACGTCATGCGTTCGGCTCTTCCCGCGGTCGGGCCGCAATGGAGAGACCGCCATGTCCAGCCTTCGCTACGCTCCCGACATCGAGCGGCCTGCGCCGGATGAACAGGAGACCATCGACGGCATCATCCAGGGCATGACCCAGCAGTCGCAGACGGTCGAGAAGCGCGAGCACCATGCGGTCCGCGCGAGCCATGCCAAGAGCTCGGCCTGCGTCGTCGGGGAGCTGGTCGTTTCGGAGAACCTGCCCCCGGAACTCGCGCAGGGCCTGTTCGCCAAGCCCGGCACGCACCCCGTCGCCGTGCGCTTCGCGCAGGGGCCCGGCGAGACCCTGGGCGACCGGGTGTCGACCCACCGGGGCATGTCGATCAAGGTGTTCGGCGTGCCCGGCGAGAAGCTTCCGGGGCACGATGTCGAGACCCAGGACTTCGTGCTCGCCACCGGCACCACCTTCCCGTCGGGCACGGCGGCGGGCTTCCTGCGGGACGGCACGGTGATCGGCAAGTCGACCGGCATGCCGGAGGGCGTGAAGAGCGCGGTCTCGGCCGGCGCCCGCACCCTCAACAAGGTGCTCCACGCCTTCGGGACCGAGAGCGCCATGGCGGACTTCTTCGGCCATCCCTACAGCCATCCGCTCGCCGACAGCTACTTCAGCCAGGCCCCGATGCGGTTCGGCGATTACGTCGCCAAGCTCGGTGCGGTGCCGGCGACGCAGGCGCAGCGGGACCTCGCCGAATGGCGCCTCGACCCGCACGTGGACGAGGACGGCTTCCGGCATGCCACGGTCGCGTTCTTCCGCGACGACGACGTGGTGTTCGAATTGAAGGCGCAGCTCTGGGCGGATGCCGAGCGCCAGCCCATTGAGGATGCCTCGGTCGACTGGCCGGTCGCGATCAGCCCCTACCGCACGGTGGCGACGCTCCGTCTGCCCCGGCAGGACGCCTACTCCCCCGAGCGGGTGCGCTACTTCGACGAGGTGATGACATTCCGCCCCGCGCACAGCCTCTCGGCGCACCGCCCCCTCGGGTCGATCATGCGGGCGCGGCTCCAAGTCTACCGGGCGCTGAGCGACTTCCGCCATCGGGAGAACGGCGTCACCGCCGAGAACACCGCCACGCCCGAGAGCATCCCGGCCTGAGCTTACCCCTTCCCACATCCCGCAGAGAGGAATGACACATGACCCTTCAGGGAAAGACCATCGCCATCCTCATCGCCCCCCGGGGGACGGAGGAGCCGGAATTCACCAAGCCCCGCGAGGCGCTGCTCGCCGCCGGCGCGACGGTCACGGTGGTCGGGCTTGAGGCAGGCGAGGCCGAGACGGTCAACAACGACCTCGACCCGGCCGGCAAGTACCCGGTCGACAAGGCCATCGACGGCGTGTCCGCCTCGGACTTCGACGGTCTCGTCATCCCCGGCGGCAGCGTCGGGGCCGACAAGCTCCGCGGCAGCGAGGCAGTGGTCGAGTTCGTGCGGGACTTCTTCCGGCAGGCCAAGCCGGTCGGCGTCATCTGCCATGGGCCCTGGACCCTGGTCGAGGCCGACGTCGTGAAGGGGCGCAAGCTGACCTCGTTCCCGACGGTGAAGACCGACATCCGCAACGCGGGCGGGGAATGGGTCGACGCGGAGGTGGTGGTCGACAAGGGCCTCGTCACCAGCCGCAACCCGAAGGACCTGCCCGCTTTCTGCGCCAAGATCGTCGAGGAGTTCGCCGAAGGACGCCATCCGGACCAGGCCCGCAGCGCCTGACCGGGGCGTGGGTCAGGACGACCCTCACACGACCTTTCGGCGCGGTTCGTAGGCCGTGCCGCATCATGCGGGACAGGTACCGATGAGAGAGATGTGGGACGAGGTCTCGGTTGAGTGGGATTCCGCCGAGATCGAGCCCGGCATACGGGTGCACTACGGCACCGCCGGCGCGGGCGAGCGCACGGTCATGCTGGTCCATGGGTATCCGGAGACCGCCTACGTCTGGCGTCGGGTCGCCCCGCTCCTCGTGCGGGCGGGCCTCCGCGTCGTGGTTCCGGACTACCGCGGCGCGGGCGGCTCGTCGAAGCCGCTAGGCGGCTATGACAAGCACACCATGGCGGGCGACCTTCACGCGCTGCTCTACGAGCACATGGGCCTGACCGGTCCGGTGACGGTGGTCGGGCACGATATCGGCATGATGGTCGCCTACGCCTTCGCCCGGCGCTTCACGGACAGCACCGACCGTCTCGTGGTGATGGAGGCGCCCCTTCCCGGGACCGATGCCTACACGACGGCCTTGGGCGACACGGACCGCTTATGGCACTTCCAGTTCCACCGCGCGCCGGACGTCCCGGAACTCCTCACCGCCGGGCGCGAGCAACTTTACCTGGAACGCTTCTATCAGGACCTCGCCTACGATACCGAGGCCATAGGACCGGATGCCATACAGCGCTACGTCCGCGCTTTCTCGCGCCCGGGTGCCATGCGGGCCGGGTTCGAGCTCTATCGTGCCTTTCCGACCGACGACGCCCACAACCGGGCCCAAGTCGAACGGGATGGCAAGCTCAGGCTGCCGGTCCTGGCCCTGGCCGGCGTGGAGAGCACCTTCGCCCCCTTCACCGAGGCGATGATGCAAGAGGTCGCGAAGGACGTGACGTTCCGGACGGTCGAGCGGTCGAACCACTGGATACCCGAGGAGAACGCGGAGGGGTTGGCCGCGGAGATCCTCGGGTTCATCGGTGTAGGCTGACGCGGGACCCATCGAGACGGTCGCCCGAGGGCGCCCGCGGCGTCCCAGATTGCTAGGCTCAGCCCGCCGAGCCAGGCTTCGACAGGCCGCGGTGAAGCGCGGCCGCAGCCGTGTCCGGCAGTGCCTCCGTCACGGCGCTCATGACCTTGTTTTTGAGCCCCGGGACCACCTTGTCGCTTCCCGAATGCAATGCGTCGAGAGCGGCCTTGGCCACGGCTGCCGTATCGTCCTTGCCGTTCGAGGCGCCGATCTTGGTGTCGAGCATCTCGGCCCGGCGGAAGAAATCGGTCTCCGTCGGCCCCGGCATGAGCACGGTGACGGTCACCCCGGTGTCCTTCAGTTCGCTTCGCAGTGCCTCGCCGAACCAGCGCAGGAACATCTTGGTGGCGCCGTAGACCGCCTCGAATGGGTCGGGCATCGAGGCGGCGATGGACGACGTGAACAGGATCCTGCCGCTGCCGCGCGCGACCATGTCCTTGACCACGGGCTTGGTAAGCTGGACGGCGCCGCGCACGTTCAGGTCGATCATCGCGAGTTCGCGCCGCAGGTCGGTGTCCACGAAGGCACCGCCCAGGCCGAAGCCGGCGTTGACGCACAGCACGTCCACGGGCCGTCCCGCCGAGCGGATGGCCTCGAAGAGGCTGTCGACGCCGGCCTCCGACGACAGGTCGGAGGCGTGCGTGCTGACTTGGGCATCCTCCGTCGAGAGTCGCCGCGCCGCATCCGCAAGGTGTCCCTCGTCCTGCGCGGCGATGAGCACGTCGTGGCCGCTCCCGATGAGCTGGCGGGCGAGCTCGAAGCCGATGCCGTTCGAGCCGCCTGTCACGACGGCGAATGGCTTGGACGTCTCTGCGGACATGGGATCCTCCGGTTGCCCGGGCCAACAGGAGCTCGACGAGCAGGGTTCCTCCCGATTCCCTGTGGAGCCGCACGCCCCAGAATGCGATCCTCGCCCCGGCTTCGAAAGTGAGGGTTCGAACGTGGGCCGCACTCGTCGCGGCACGTGGACGGGCGCTACGGAACCCCCGTGAATGAGGCTGACTTCCCAAAGGAAGCCTCGTTCGCGAGCGCGTTCCTCTTAAGGGGGAATGTGGCCTCGCCCCCGACCGGAGAACCTCGATGAAGGCACTGTGCTGGCACGGCAAGGGCGACATCCGCTGCGACACGGTGCCGGATCCCCGGATCGAGGACGCGCGCGACATCATCCTCAAGGTGACGTCCTGCGCCATCTGCGGCTCGGACCTCCACCTGATGGACGGCCAGATGCCGACCATGGAGGCCGGCGACGTGCTCGGCCACGAGTTCATGGGCGAGGTCGTCGAGGTCGGCCCCGGCTTCACCAAGTTCAAGAAGGGCGACCGCGTCGTCGTCCCCTTCAACATCAATTGCGGCGAATGCCGGCAGTGCCGCCTCGGGAACTGGTCGGTCTGCGAGCGCTCGAACCGCAACGGCGAGATGGCGGCGGCGCAGTTCGGCTACCCGACCGCGGGCTTGTTCGGGTACTCGCACCTTACCGGCGGCTATGCCGGAGGGCAGGCCGAGTACGTCCGCGTGCCGATGGCCGACGTGGCGCCGATGCTGGCCCCCGAGGGCGTCGATGACGAGTCGCTGCTGTTCCTCACCGACATCCTGCCCACCGGCTGGCAGGGGGCCGAGCACTGCGAGATCCAGGGCGGCGAAGTCATCGCGGTCTGGGGCGCGGGGCCGGTCGGCCTGTTCGCGATCCAGTCGGCCAAGATCATGGGGGCCGAGCGCATCATCGCCATCGACACGGTGCCGGAGCGCCTCGCGCTCGCCCGCACGTACGGCGCCACCGACATCATCGACTACGCCAAGGAGGACGTGTTCGAGCGGATCAAGGAGATCAGCAAGGGCGAGGGCGCTGACGGCGTCATCGACTGCGTCGGCATGGAGGCCAGCGCCGGCCACGGTGTCGCCAGCCTCGTCAACACGCTGCAGGAGAAGCTGACCTCGACCGAGCGCCCGTATGCCCTGATGGAGGCGATCAAGGCGGTGCGGCCCTGCGGCATCGTCTCGGTGCCGGGCGTCTACGGCGGCCCGATCCCGGTCAACATGGGCATGATCGTCCAGAAGGGCCTGACCATGAAAAGCGGGCAGACCCACGTGAAGCGCTACTTGGAGACGCTGACCAAGCTGATCCAGGAGGGTAAGATCGACATGACGTCGATGATCACCCACCGCTCCACCAACCTCGCCGACGGTCCGGACCTCTACAAGACGTTCCGCGACAAGAAGGACGGCTGCGTGAAGGTCGTGTTCCACCCGAGCTGAGCGACTGCGCCGATCCCCGTCAACTCACGCATCCAAGGTCCTCGTCATATCTGGCGGGACCTGGGCGCCAATGGAACGAAACAGATGGATCTCGGAATCAAAGGGCGGGTCGCCGTCGTGACGGGCGCTAAGTCGGGCATGGGCCGCTCGACCGCCGAACAACTCCTGCGTGAGGGCGTCCACGTCGTCCTAACCGATAAGGAAGGCCCCGAGTTGGAGGCGACCGCCGCGGAACTGGCAGCGCTGGGTCAGGTCCGCGCCGTCCAGGCCGACCTCAGCGAGGCCAAGGGCATCGAGGTGCTCGCCGCCTTCGCCAACATGGCTTACGACGACAAGCCGACCATCCTGGTCTGCGCCGCGGGCATCACCGGCGCGTCCGGGGACTTCCTCGAACTGACCGACGACGACTGGCTGGAGGCGATCCAGACCGACCTCATGGCCGGCGTGCGCGCGGCCAGGGCCTTCATCCCGCACATGCGAAAGGCGGGCTGGGGCCGCGTCGTGCTGTTCTCGTCCGAGGACGCGGTGCAGCCCTACGTCGAGGAGTTGCCCTACGCCGCCGCCAAGGCGGGCGTCCTGAACCTCGCGAAGGGCCTGTCCAAGGCCTACGGGCCGGACGGCGTGTTGGTTAACGCGGTCGGGCCGGCCTTCATCGCCACGCCGATGACCGACGCCCAGATGGAGAAGAAGTCGAAGGAAAAGCGCATCTCCTTCGACGAGGCCGTGAAGCAGACGCTGGACGAGGAACGGCCGGGCATCGTCGCCAAGCGCCGTGGCCGGGCCGAGGAGGTCGCCGCCGCCGTGGCGTTCCTCTGCTCCGAACAAGCCAGCTTCATCACCGGCGAGTTCCTCCGGGTCGACGGAGGGTCCGTCATGACCATGGGGGCCTAGGGGCGCCCGACAGCCCCGCCTCGAAGCTGAGTTGACGGCATGCGTCCGGCGTGGCCAGGGACGCTGAGGGGAACATCCATAGGAAAAGGGCCGCCCCGACTGATCGGGGCGGCCTCCGGAAAGCGGGGAAACGGCGATACGGCCGCTCCCGTACTCAGGTCAGTTACGGGGGGCGGTCGTCCCAGTCGCCTCGTTCGCGAACGCCTTCTTCAGGTCGGCCACGACCGCGTCCTCGGCCTGCTTGGCCTTGGAGACCACGTTGCCCATCCCGAAGAACTCGTGCGTGACGCCCGGGTACTCGCGATAGGTCGCCTGCCCGCCGGCCGCCTTGATCCTGTCGGCCAGGGCCTTGCCATCGTCCAGCAGCGGGTCGATCTGCGCGGTCACCACCGTGAACGGCGGCAATCCCTTGAGGTCGGCCTTGCCGACGATGTCCAGGCGTGGGTCGGCGCGGTCGGCGTCGGTGCGGACCGTCTGGTCGTAGAACCAAGCCATCATGTCCTTGTTGAGTGGCTTGGTTGAGGTGTTGGCCTTGTAGGAAGGCGTATCGAGGTTCGTGCCGGCCATGGGGTAGACCGCCACGACGTGGTCGGGCTTCTCCAGTCCCTGGTCCCGGGCCGCGATGGCGACGTTCGTCACGAGGTTGCCGCCGGCGGACTCGCCGAGCAGCGCGACCTTGGCCGGGTCGCCCCCGAAGGTCTTGGCGTTCGCCAGCACCCACTTGTAGGCCGCGAGTGCGTCCTCCTGCTGGGCCGGGAACTTGGCCTCAGGCGCATGGCGGTACTCGACCGCGACCACGACGGCGTTGGCGCCCTTGGCGATGGCGCGCGGGGTGGCGTCATAGGTGTCGATGTCGGCGATGACGAAGCCGCCGCCGTGATAGTAGACCACGACCGGGAGGGGACCTTGCGCGCCCTCGGGCGTGTAGATCCGGACCGGTTGCGTGCCGCCCCCGGTCTCGTAGGCCGTGTCCTTCGTGGCCACCCCCGGCAACGGCGCAGCGGTCTTGCCCTGCTCTTTCAGGTATTCCCTCACGGCGTCGGCGGGCGTCGGCTGCTTGCGTGCCTCTTCCGGCGACAGCTTCGGGATCGGCTTCGGGTCGAGCTTCTTCATCGCGTCGAGGACGTGCTTCATGTCGATGTCGAGGTCGGCCATGGGCGATCCGGTCACGGACGACACCGCCGCGTCGAACCGGTCCTTGACGGTCGGCTGCGGCTGGTCGGCGGCGAGAGCCGGGGAGGCGAGCAACGTGGTCCCGGCCAGGACGAAGGCAAGGCGAAGCGGCTTGCGGACGGTCATTCGGTATCCTTGGGGAGGGGGTAGGGCCTGCGCGAAAAGGGAGGCCCGTTAGGGAGCCAACTATTCGAGGCTCCGGGCGTTCCTAGTCTCCGTCGAGGCCTCAGGAACTACCGCCGTCAACCGCGGCTTCCCCTCGACCCCGGGGCGGGCCCGGGCGGAAAGGAACGCCATGTCGACGGATACCGAGAAGCACCGCGCGTTGCTGGGCGCGTTGCGGGATGCCCAGGGCAAGGGCGACGGGAGCTTCGAGAAGGCCGTCACCGCCGCCTTCGAGCACGTCTTCGAGCACCTGGGCCGCCTGAACGACCACGTCTCGCCCGGCGGGCCGGACGGCGGCGACCGACACCTGCAGCCGGGCGAGTCCCCGACGCTCCGGTAAGTCAGCGCGCGGCCGGGCAGTCCTCACGGGCGGACCCGGCCGGCAGCACCTCGGCCGCCCCTTCCGGTCACCGGTTCGAGGAAGCGAATGCACACACGTCAAGCGCACTCGGAACCCGATCTCGGCCGACTGAGAGGCTGGGCCCTCAAGCCATCATCCTTCGCATCGTCGCGGTGACCTCGTCGCGTTTGTAGGGCTTCTGGAAGAACACGCCCCGCGCCGGCAATTCCTCCGGAAGGGGGCGCCGCTTGCCCGAAACGATGATGAGCTCGATGGGCGGCCAGCGGTCCCGGACCGCGGCGGCGAAGTGCATGCCGTTCAGGCCGCCCGGCATGTCGATGTCGGTGAACACCACGCGGATGTCGAGCCGCGTCTCCAGGATGAGCACGGCGTCGGCGGCGCTGGCCACGTGGAGGGCCTCAAACCCGGCCTCCTCGACGAGGTCGACTGCCATCATGCGCTGCAGTGGCTCGTCCTCGACGACGAGGACGACCAAGCTCGCAGGGGGCATTGCCTGGCCCAAACGCACCTCCTCAGGAATGCTGCAACTGGACGAGGGGAGCGCGCATCGTCGCCCGGAATCCTGACGGGGGGTAACAGAGGTCCACCCCTCCCGTTCCGACGAGCCCAAGGCCGATCAGGCGCGACCCGAAGCCCTTGCGGCCGCCGGCCGTCGGCGGTGCCACCGGCGGGCCGTCGCGCTCCGCCCAGTCGAAGGTGACCTCCCTGGCCTCGTCCTCGCCGTCGAGGCGCCAGTCGACCGAGACGCGGCCATTGGGGACGGACAGGGCCCCGTACTTCGCCGCGTTGGTCGCCAGCTCGTGCAGCAGAAGGGACAGGGACAGCGTCGCGCGCGGACCGAGGTCGATCTCGGGGCCCGACACATCGATGCGGTCGCCGTGGCCGACGCCCGCGAGCACGGCCTTGACGACTTCCCTCGCCGGCGCGGCGGTCCAGCTCTGGCGCAGGAGCACGTCGTGGGCGGAAGAGAGGGCGTGGATGCGCTTCTCGAACGCCTCGACGGGCGCGCGGTCGGGAACGCGACGCAGGGTCTGCGTGGCGATCGACAGAACCATCGCGAACGTGTTCTTGAGCCGGTGCGACAGCTCCTCGTTGAGCACCCGCTGGTCGGCCTCGGCGCGCACCCGGGCCACGGTCGTCTGTATCCGGTCGGCGACGGTCCGCACGAAGGCCAGCTCGTCGCGGGTGAAGGCATGGGCCTCCGCGTAGTGGACGAAGCCGAGCCCCACGAGCTGTCCACGCTCGATGACCGGCACGTTGATGAGAGCGCGCACCCCGATGCCGAGCAGCGCCGCGGCCTGGCTGCGGGGGTCGCGCTCGACGTCCTCGACGGCGACGACCTCGCCGCGCCTCAACTCGTCGAGGTAGCTCCCGTAGGTCCTAAACCGGTGCAGCCCGGCGACCGAGGCGACGCCCGGGGCGCACCAGTCGGTCGGGATGTCGACCGTCTCCTCGGCCGCATCGACGAGCCCGTAGCCGGCCCGCGTGGCGCCGAGTGCGCCGGACATGATCTCGGCGGCGGCCTGGACGAGCGTCGGCACGTCGTCGGTCTCGCGCAGGCGTTCGCCGAGGGCGAGCAACGCGTCGCGACGCGCGTCCGCCTCGACGCGGGCCGTCACCTCCAGGAAGATGACGCCGAAGCGCTCGGGTCCGAGCGGGAAACCGCGGCCCTCGTACCACCGTTTCAGCGTGCCGACCTGTCGGATGAAGGTGATGGGCCGCCCGGTCTCGACGATATCCGCGAACTCGTCGACCCATGCGTCCTCGATTCCCGGGAAGACCTCGCGGATCGTGCGTCCGACGACGCGGGACGGTTCGATCCCGACGAGGGCACCCCAGGCCGCGTTCACGTCGACGTAGCGCCAGTCCGTCACGGAGCCTCCGTCGGCGCGCACGACCTCGCCGACGAGGAACCCCTCGCTCAGGCGTTCGAACAGGCCGCGCCAGTGCTCCTCGCTCTCGCGCAGGGCCTCCTGTGCCGCGCGCCGCTCCTCGACGTCGAGCAGGACGCCCGGGAAGCTCAGCGGCGTTCCGTCCGGACCGTGGTCGACCCGACCGTTGGCCTCGATCCAGTAGTAGCGCCCGTCCGCGCGCCGCACCCGGTACTGGTGGGCGTAGGCGCCGCCTCGCAGGATGGAGGCGGTGATGGCGGCGGACAGCCCGGCTTGATCGTCAGGATGCACCGTCGCGACGATCTGGGCGAGCGGGATCCCCTCACGACCGAGCGCTGGGTCCAGGCCGAAGCTGCGCGCGAACGCCTCGTCCACGGTGAAGCGGTCGGAGGGCAGGTCCCAGTGCCATGTCCCGATGATCGCGCCGGCCGCGAGCGCGAGCCGCACCCGGTCGACGTTCTGGCGCGCGAGGGCCTCGCTGGCGCGCAGGCGCTCCTCGGCGTCCCGCCGCGCGGTGACGTCGTTGAAGAAGATCGCGATCCGCCGCTCCTCGGGCTGCCCGACGCGGACGGCGCGGACGTCGAACCAGCGCTTGAAGCTTTCGGCGTAGTTCTCGAAGTTCGCCGGCTCGCCGGTCCGCGCGACGTGGCCGTAGGTGTCGAACCAGAACCGCTCCAGGTCGGGGGCGAACTCGGTGACCCACTTGCCGCGCAGGTTGACCCCGGCCTGCCGCTCGAAGGCCGGGTTGGCCTCGACGAAGCGGTAGTCCACCGGCCGGTCGTCGTCGTCGTCGAACTTGACCTCGACGATGGCGAACGCCGTCTCGACGGTGTCCAGGATGGCCCTGAAGCGCGCGTCGCTCCGACGCAGCGCCTCCTCCGCCTCGTGACGGTCGGTGACGTCCTGCACCGTGCCGAACATCTGGGTGGCGGCGCCGGCCGCGTCGCGCAGGAAGTTCGCGCGTCGCGCGATCCAGCGCGGCGCGCCGTCGTCGGCCCTGCGGATGCGGTACTCGACGTCGAGCGCCGCGGTGCCGGCCCGCCGGGTCCCGTCGTTCGAAGCGACGGCGCGGTCCTCCGGCACGACCAGCGTCTCGAACCGCTCGACCGAGTACAGGCCGACGGGAGGCACTCCGTAGATCCGCGCGAACTCGGCCGAGACGTTGATCAGCCCGGTCTCCACGTCGACCTCGAACGTGCCGACCTGCCCCGCCTCCTGCGCCAGGCGCGAGCGCTTGTCGCCCTCGCGAAGGGCCACCTCGCCCGCGATGCGTTCCCGGACGGCCGAGACGTAGCGGGCCACGGTCTCGAAGAAGGCCAGGGCCTCGGCGTCGAAGGCGGGGGTCCGGGCCGAACAGAACGAAATGACCCCGACGACGGAGCCGCGGCTCATGACCGGGTAACCGGCGAAGGCGTCGATGCCGACCTGCCGGGCCAGCGCATAGCGCGGCTCCCGCGTGGCCTGGACCGCCGCGAGGACGAAAGGGCGCCGGGTCTCGGCGACGATGCCGCACAACGGGCTGTCGAAGCCGACATGGCGCAGGGCGGCCTGGATCTCCTCGCTCGCCCCGATGGCGTGCGTCAGCCGCAGGTGCCGCCGGTCCGGGGCGATGTCGTAGAGGTAGCCCTGGTCGAATCCGAGGCTTGCCGCACCGGCCGCCAGGATCGGCTCGACGGCCCGGGCGGGGTCGTCGGCCGTGAGCAGCGCCGCCGACACCCGCGACAGCAGGTCGAGGCGCTGCTGCGCACGGCGCCTGGCCGTGGCCTCCTCGGCCTCGGCCACGGCGGTCAGGCCCGCCGTCGCGGCGGCCGCGAACAGCCGCGCCAGGTCGCGGTCGCGTTCCCGGAACGCCCCGACCCGACCGGACTGGAGCTTCAGCACGCCGACGACACGGCCTCCGCGCGAGATCGGCGCGAGCACGGCGGACCGCATGGCCACCATGTGCGCGAGGTGCGGCTTGACCTGCCCGTCACGAAGCACGTCGTTCGCCAGCAACGGGACGTCGCCCAACGCGCACCGCCCGGCGAGGCTGTCGTGCAGCGGCACGCGCAGGCCCCGGTGCGCGGCCAGGGCGCCGGTGACCGCGCGGTATTCGAGGTCCTCGCCGTCGACCAGCTCGACGACGGCACCCTCGGCCGCCGGCACGCCCAGCATCGCTCCCGCCGTCACCGCGTCGAGGATGGCGTCGAGGTCCCCCCCGGCCGCCGCCACGGTCGCGTTGGTGCGTGCCAGGAGATCGCGCTCGCGTCGTCCGGCCTCCTGTTCGGCAAGCAGCGCGTCGCGGGCCCCGAGGGCCCGGCGCAATTCCAGGAGCTCGCCGACCTGCCGGCCCAGGGCGCGGAGGTCGTCGGCCTGCTCCCGCGTCAGGCCCGACGGGCGCGGCTCGGTGTCGATGACGCACAGCGAACCGACGACCTGCCCGTCCGACAGGCGCAGGGGGGCGCCCGCGTAGAAGCGAATGAAGGGTTCGCCGGTGACGAGCGTGTTGGCGGCCGTACGGCTGTCGACCGTCAGGTCCGGGATGACGAGGAGGTCGGGCTCGGCGAGCGCGAACTTGCAGACCGAACCATCGAGATCGGTCTCGCATCGCGGGAAGCCGACGCGCGCCTTGAACCACTGGCGGTCGACCGCGACCAGGCTGACGAGGGCGACGGGCGTGGCGCACAGGCGCGTCGCCAGGCGTACGACGTCGTCGAAGGCGGCCTCGGGCTGGGTATCGAGGATCGCCAGATCGTCGAGTGCGGCAACGCGAGCGGGATCGACGACGACCGGCGGCGACGCCCCAACCGCGTCGTTCCCGGCAGGCGGGACATCGAAGTCAGCTCCGTGTCGCATCGGTCTCGACCGAATGGCGCTCGGCCTCCGGGACCTCCGGCGCGATGGGAGCGTGTGTGGCCGAGGGTGCGACCTCGCTCGCGCCTGCGAAACCTTCCAAGGGGACCTGAGCGGCAATCCGAGCGGTGTGAGCGACCATAGGGAGTGATGCCTCGGGGTGCAACACGGCGTCCGGCCCGGGCGCCTTCGGCCTGCAGCAGGCCTCCCCGACGGACCCGGCATCGTTGGGGATGCCGAGCCAGTCGCGCAATCCGGGGCACGCGCCCACGTGCTCCGCCTGGCCGTCGTCCCCGAGGGCCACGCCCCGGGGACGGCCGTCGTTCGCGAGCAGGACCACCCGGTTCCCGTTCCCCGCCTTCATTGCCGTCCCTCTCCCGACGGCTCCCTCGGTCGACCGTCCACCGCCGACGGTCGCCTTGTATCGCTACCTACGCACCGTATCTCCATCGACCACACCTCATCCCGGCCATGGGCCGGAGACGTCAAGGTGTCGTGGACTGCCTCAACTGGCTCGGTCGGCACGAAACCGGGTGCCGCCGCCATGCGTGTCCTGGCACCGGCATGACGGCGGCAGGTCGCGGCCGCCGCCGCGAAGGGACGCCTCGCCGGTCAGCAGCCGGACGAGCAGGTGCTCCAACGGCTCGGCTTGGTAGGGCTTCTGCAGCACCGGGATGCCCCGGTAGTTCACCTCAAGTCCCCGCTGGCCGTAGCCGGTCGCGAACAGGAACGGGATGCCACGCCCGAAGAGCAGGTCGGCGACCGGGTAGCTGCGCGCATCGCCGAGGTTCACGTCCAGCACGGCGAGGTCGAAGGCCTCGGACCGAGCCAGGCCGAGCGCCTTGTCGAGCCGCATGGCGACGTCCACCTCGCAACCGAGGTCGAGCAGCATGTCCTCCGCGAGCATGGCCACGAGGCTCTCGTCCTCGACCAGCAACACACGGCGTCCGACCAACATCGTCATGGGTTGCCCCGCCCCTCGACGGCTTCCTGGCCGACCCATCCCAACGTGGTCAGCGGGATCTCCAGCCGACAGGTGACGCCGGCCGGGGCGTAGTCGATCACGGCGCTCCCGTCGAACTCCATGGGAAGCTGCCGCTCGATCAGGCGGGAGCCGAACCCCTTGCGGGCCGGCGGCGTGACCGGTGGTCCGTCTCTCTCCTCCCAGAGCAGGTCGAACTGCTGGCGCCCCTCGTCCCCGTCATGCGAGGACCACGTCACCGCGACCTGACCTTCGGGAACCGACAGGGCGCCGTACTTGGCTGCGTTGGTCATCAGTTCGTGCAGCGCCATCGCCAACGTGACCGCCACCTTGGGGTGCAACCGCGCGTCCGGTCCTTGTAGCCGAAAGCGGTTAACGTTGACCTCCGCCAAAAGGTGGGGGGCCAGCGCCCGCTCGATCACCTGCAGGAGGCTGGCGCTCTCCCAGTTGTCCTCGACCAGCACGTTGTGGGCGTTCGACAGGGCGGCCATGCGGGCGTCGAACACGGCGCGCACGGCCTGTTCCGTCCGCCCGCGGAAGGTCTGAGCGGCGATGGACTGCACCGTGGCCAGGGTGTTCTTCACCCGGTGGTTCAGCTCGTTGATCAGCAGGCGCTGGCGCTCGGCCGCCGCCTTCTCCTCGCTGATGTCGCGGACCTCGATGATCGTGCCGATGATGTTCGTGGCATCGTCGTGGATCGGGCTGGCGGTGAAGCCGACCGGGAAGAAATGTCCGTCCCGGTGGACGAAGACCTCCTCGCCACGCTCCTGGTTGTTCTCGGGGAAGGCGCGGTCGATGGCGCATTCGGCCAGCGGGAACGGCCGACCGTCCGGGTAGGTGTGGTGCACGATGTCGTGCAGCGGGCAGTCGCGCGCCAGGACCTCTGCGAGCGTCCAGCCGGTGAGCGCCTCGGCGGCGCGGTTCATGTAGATGCAGTGCTGGCGGTCATCCATCAGGAAGATGGAGACGGAGGCGTTGTTCAGGACCGCGTTGAGGCGGCGCTCGGTCTCGAAGAGCTGCCCGCTCCCCCGCCGCAGGCTCACCAGGGGCGCATTGGCGGCGGCTCTCGACTGCAGCGGCTGCCGGGAGTTCGGCACGGGCACGACCTTTCGCACGTATCGGCCCGGCACCCTGTGTGCGGGTCCGGGGAGTGGGGGAGCCGGGCACGCCGGAGGGCATCCGCGACGTGCGCCGGACACGGAGGTTCGAATGCACCTTTTTTTCGTCCGGTGGTTCCACCCCCTGGGCGAGGCCGGCCCTGCTCGGGCGACGGTCCGTGGCGGGCGGGTTCCGACCTGCGGACCTGCGCCGGTCGGGATGGCCTCGATGCCTACCCCGCCGCCTTTCGTCCTGGCCGGGATGCCGCGACGTTCCGCGCCTCACGTCGTCCCGGAACGTCGCCCGGCCGTTGCAGCTTATAGGGCATCCCCACATATCACGAGATGTCGAATGCGTAAGATCGCACTCGCCTCCACGGCCTTGTTCGGCCTGGGTCTGCTGGCATCGGCGCCCGCCGAAGCACGCGGTTGGGGTTACGGCAGCGGCTACGGTTATGGCCATGGCGGCTACGGTTACGGCGGCGGATATCGCGGCATCGGGTTCCGGGGCGGCTACGGCGGCTACGGACGCGGTTACGGCTATCGCGGTTACGGCTATCGCCGCGGCATCGGCTCCGGTGCAGCCATCGGCCTCGGGATCGCGGGTCTCGCCGCAGGCGCCATCGTCGCGAATTCGTACGGTGGCTACGGTTACGGCTATGGCCGCCCGGTCGGGTACTATGGCGGCTACGGCTACGCACCCAGTTACGGCTACGCCCCGGCCTACGGATACGGCTACCCGGCTTACGGCTACGGATACTAAACCGTCGCTTCGAACGGCGGGCCGCTGGCTGCGCCGAACCGTCCAACGAGCGGCGTCCGACGGTCCGTCGGGCGCCGCTTTGCGCATGGAAGCAGCCAAGGGCGCCGACATGGAGTTCGATGCATGCACCGGGCGCATCGGCCACGGGCTGCCTTCAGGTCGATGAGACCATTTCCCCCGGTGTCGGTTCGGCCCCGGCGGCGCCGGGTTCCGGCGCGGACGAGGATGCCGGCACGATGGCGCCGGAGGCCGCGACGAGCGAGCCTATCACGTTGAGCAGCGCGAGCCGCTCCGGATGGTCCGCTCCGGTGGCGAGGAAGGTCGAGAGCTCGACGCGGGACGGTCTCCCGCCCGAGGGACCGTTCGGCTCATGCAGGACGAACACGTCCGCTGGGCGCTCGCCGACGCATAGGAACCAGCGGTCGCCGTTCGACGCGGCGTAGATGAGTTTGCGTGCGATGGTCATGATGCCGGCGGCCTCCTCGTTCATGTCAACTAGGGCCGAAGACAACGGTGGCCCTCGACCCGATGGTTGATCGCTCGAAGGCAGTTGGATGGTCGTGAGGCTGGCTGCCGGGCCCCGGGGGTAACGGTACGTGACCGCGGCGCGCACCGCGACCCTGGCCAGGCTTGCACCTACCCGCATCGCCGGGACAACTGCGCCGGCTGAAGGCTCAGGTCATCAGCCCCATCGAGACTCGACCTTCTCCCTCAGCCCGTCCGGCCACCACCGGGCGGGCACTTTTTCGAGGATCGAGGGTCGGACGGTTCCCCGGATGTTGCCGGTCGGAAGGTCGGCCGCAGGGAGCCGAGGCCACGCGCGTAATTCGTAGCGCGGTTCAGTCATCGGCCCTGCCGGCCGATCCGGCACGGGTTCGCTCGTAGGCGACGATGGCCTACGAGCATCCCTCCGACAAATTCGGGCGATTGCGTCTGAAGCAGGCCTTCACCTCGGGTCCGTCAGACCTCATCCCGGCGCAGAACCGAAGGTAGTCGCCCCCGCAACTCGCCCTCATGGCTTCCATCCCCGGTCCCTCCTGCGCGGCGCATGGCCAGCTCGCGACCAGGGGCGTCGCAAGCGCGAGCATCGCCAGGGTGGGAATACGGATATTCATCGGGCGGTCTTTTCTTGCGGTGTGGGCGGGACTGGGATTCGGCTGGCTTGGCTCAGGGTCGCAGGCAGGTCGGCGGGTTTCGGCTACGGCGAGGAGGGCCGCACGCGGGGACCGGCATGCCGCGGCAGCCCCCGTTCCCGAGGGTGGTCGTGAACGACCGGAAGGCGAACCCGGGGCGCCATGGAGTTGCGGCAAGCGCATCATCCTGACGTCCGCCCCGAGCCACGCGTGGACCGCCGGCGAGGCCAACGGGGCGGGGAGGTTGAGCGACCGCCGAACCGAAGTCCGACGTGGGCGATGCCCCGGGGACTGCGTGACCGCAGGGTCCGGGGGACCGCATTCCCGGGGCTAGCGCCCGTTGATGGGGCCTGGCTGCTGGGGTGCCGGAGGCTCGCTTGGCGGATCGCCTTCCGGCGGTGCCGGATCCGGCGGCGGGTCGCCTATGGGCGGCAGCGGATCGTCACCCGGGCGCGACGTGTCGGATTGCATGACGTGTCCCCCTTGGTCGCCCCTCGTGCGGGAGCCGACGACAACGCGCGTCGAGCCGGACGGTCGCGCCCGCAATTGCACGTCGGGCCGGACCGCCCGGGCACTTGGGTCACGGGCATGGGCTTGACCGGCGAGGCCGTCGACGGTTCGCCCGGACCTTGCTGCGGTAGCTCCTCACGACCTTGCGCGGCGTGCCTCCCGTTGCGATGGTCACCGCGGCCTCGCCGGTCGCCTGAACCTTCTCGGTCACCAACAGCCTGCTCTTCCGCGTGGCTCCGGTGCGCCGGACCGGCGTGTCCCCGTAGGCCGGGTGACCGGCCGGACATCCGAACGGGCTTGAGCGCGTGATCGAGGACCGCTGGAGAACGGACATGCCCGACGAGAAGGACCGGACCGACGAGGCACCCGAACCGACCGAGGACCTCGGCCTGCCGACGCTGCCGAGCCCGGGACGCGTCCCGCCTCCCCACTTGCCGCTGCTCCCTCCGGAGGACGACACCCCGCCTGCGAAGCCACATACCGATGGTTGGCCGTAAGGTCGGAGGGCGCGTGAGCGCGAGTGGCCTGCCCGGCGCGGTCCCGCGACCGTCGGGACGGCCGTCTCAGGCCATCAGGCGGTGGGTGTTGTCCGCGACGAGCTCCCGGTAGCGGGCGATGACATCGCCCTGGGTTCCTCCCGCCATCAGGGTGTTGGTGGCCTCCATCGCGGCCACGACCTTCTCGCCGACCATAGACACCATTTCGGCCTGACCTTCGGCGCCGCCCCAGGCGATCCGCACCAGCCGCAACTCGATGACCTTCTGCGCCTCCACGGCGAGCAGGAACGCGGCATAGAAGGGGTTCAACATAACGGCTCCGGTTGGACAGACGCATCCGTAAACGCCTGGACGGTCCCCGGTCCCCGCGGACGATGACGAAGGTGGCAGCCATCTCCACGGCTTCGGAGCGCCGCCCTGCGTCGGGCCGCCCGCAAATTCCCGCAATCACGACATAGGCGGTGGCCACGGACCCACGGGCAGGCGATGCCCACGCTTCCAGCTCCAGGCCAAGGTCGTACGGCGATAGCGTCCGAAGGGCGACCGCGAACGGCCGGCGCAGTCACGGACACCATGACCCAATACCTCGTCAGGCGCGCCAACCTTCTCGTGCTCGGCGTCCTGATGGCCATCGTCGCCCTGGTCGGCGCGGTGACCTGGGAGCGCCTCAACGCCTCGCGCGAGGCCCGGGAATGGTCGCAGCACAGCTACCGCGTCCTCAGCACCACCAAGGACCTCGCCATCGCCCTGCGCGACGCCGAGCGCGGCCAGCGAGGCTACGTCCTGACCGGCCGGGACGAGTACCTCGCGCCCTACGACGCGGCTCGCGACCGGTTGGGCCTGCTTCAGGGCGAGCTGCAGAGGCTGACCGCCGACAACCCCGTGCAGCAGGAGCGCATCCGCGCCCTGGCGCCGGCCATCCAGCACAAGCTGGAGGAACTCGCGCAGACCTTGCAGGCGCGCCGCGACGGCGGGCTTGAGAACGCCCTTCGCATTATCAACGGGGATGCCGGCCGCAACCACATGCGCGAAGCCGAGGCCATGCTCGACGGCATGCTGTCCGAGGAGCAACGCCTGCTCGACGAACGCCTTTCGCAGAATGACGGCCGGGCGGCCTGGGTGCGCTGGATGGTCATTGCCGGCTCGGCGCTGGCCGTCCTCACCATGCTCTGGGCGGCCCGCCTCCTGAACCAGGCTTGGTCGCGTTCCCACAGCACCGAGGCCGAGCAGCGGGCGCTGGCGCTGCGCCTGCGCACCACCCTCGACAGCCTCAGCCAGGGCGTCGCGGTGTTCGGGCCCGGGCGCAGGCTCGCGAACTGGAACGAGTGCTTCCAGGTGCTGCTCGACCTGCCGAAGGCGATGCTGCGGCCGGGCACCGCCTACGGCACCTTCGCCGAGCACACCGGCGAGCCGGGCCGCCCCGCCCTGGAGAGCGAGGACCAAGTCCGCCACGGCAGCCGGAATCCCCGCGAGGCGGTCACCTACGAGCGCGAGCGCGCCGACGGCCACCACCTGGAGATCCGCCGGACGCCGATGCCGGACGGCGGCTTCGTCCTGACGATCTCGGACATGACCAAGCGCGCCCAGGCCGAGGCCGTGCTGCGCGAGGCCCAGAAGATGCAGGCGGTCGGCCAACTGACCGGGGGCATCGCGCACGACTTCAACAACCTATTGCAGGTCATCCTCGGGAACCTGGAGTTCGTCCGGGCGAAGCTCGACGGCGACGCTAGGCTGCAGACCCGGATCGAGCGCGCGGCCTGGGCGGCCCAGCGCGGCGCGACCCTGACGGGCCAGCTCCTCGCCTTCGCCCGCAAGCAGCCGCTCGCCCCGGCGCCCGTCGACCTCGCCGCGACGATGCCGGACCTGATCCCCCTCCTGCGGCGCACGCTCGGCGAGCACATCGAGGTCCGCTACGTCGAGACCGCGGGCCTGTGGCCGGCAATGGCCGACCGGGCCCAGCTGGAGAGCGCGGTACTCAACCTCGCGCTCAACGCGCGCGACGCGATGCCGGGCGGCGGCCGGCTGACCATCGAGCTCGGCAACAAGGTTCTCGACGAGACCTACGCCCGGGGTAACGCCGAGATCACGCCGGGCGACTACGCCATGGTGGCGGTCTCCGATACCGGCCACGGCATGACGCCCGAGATCGTGGCCCGCGTGTTCGAGCCGTTCTTCACGACCAAGCCCGACGGCAAGGGCACCGGGCTCGGCCTCGCCATGGTGTTCGGCTTCGTCAGGCAGTCGGGCGGGCACGTGAAGATCTACTCCGAGCCCGGAGAGGGCACGACCGTGAAGATTTACCTGCCCCGGGCGGTCGGGGCGGTGACCGCCGTGGGGCAGCGCACGGCGTCCCCGGTGGAACTGCCGCGCGGCACGGCCACGGTGCTGGTCGTCGAGGACGAGGCGGGGGTGCGCGAGATCGCCTGCGCGATCCTTTCCGATCTCGGCTATCGGGTGCTGGAAGCGGTCGACGGCGAGGAGGGGCTACGGGTGTTCGGCGCGAACGCGGCGACCGTCGACCTGCTGCTGACCGACGTGATCCTGCCCGGGAAGGTGAGGGGGCGCGAACTCGCGGAGCGCGTCCAGGCCCTGCGCCCGGAGGTGCGGGTGGTGTTCATGTCCGGCTACACGGAGAACTCCATCGTGCATCACGGCCGGCTGGACGACGGGGTGCACCTCGTGGCCAAGCCGTTCAAACGCGAGCAGCTCGCCCGCAAGGTCGCCGAGGTGCTCGGTAATGCCACGGTGACGGCGCAAGTCGAAAACGTCGTGGTCCTGCGCCCCGCCAGGGACGCGGGATCGTAACGCCGGACGGTCATGCCTGACGGTCGACCCTGGACGGCCGGGGAACGGGAAGCGTGCGGGTCGGACCCCGGCAGGGGGAACCTCCCCTCCGCTCCACAATTGCCGCGTCGACATCACGGAGCAGATGCATGGCAACGAGCAGCACCCCGCGCACCCACCAGACGCGCAACGACACCAATTCCAATGCCAAGAGGGTGTCCATCGAGGCCCTGAACGCCCGGCTGGCCGACGGCATCGACCTCGCGCTGGCGATTAAGCAGGCCCACTGGAACCTCAAGGGGCCGCAGTTCATCGGCATCCACCTGATGCTGGACGGGTTCCGCGCCGAGATCAGCGACCTCAACGACAAGGTGGCCGAGCGGGCGGTGCAGCTCGGCGGGACGGCGATGGGGACGGCGCAGGTGGTGGCGGGGGCGACGAAGCTGCCGGCCTACCCGACCGAGATCTACGCCATCGCCGACCATGTCGCCGCGCTGATCGACAGCTACGCCGCCTACGCCAATGCCGTCCGCGAGAACATCGACGAGACGGACGAGGCGGGCGACCCCGGCACGGCGGACCTGTTCACCGAGGTCTCGCGCGCCGTCGACAAGCAACTCTGGTTCCTTGAAGCCCACGTCCAGGAGCCGACGGGCCAGATGCGCGACGGCGACGCCCGCAACTGAGGAAGGCTCGCCCCTCCGTACCAAATCGGACGGAGGGGCGCCGCAGGCGGTGTCGCTCACGGATGCCAGGGCGGCCAGGGGACTGAAGCTGGCGGCAACCCCGCTCTCGCTACCCACCCTTCGCGGACCCCGGGAAGGTCCCCTTCCCGGCAGCTCGATGGACGGCGATTCTACGGCCGGATCGGTTCGCCGAACACACGTGCGCAGTACTCCGTGAGGCGCTCGGGCTGATCGGCGGACCCACGGAACGCGATGTGGCCGTCCGGGCGAACGAGCACCAAGGCCGGTTGTCCCCCGAGATCGGCCATGCCCCTTGCCGCCGCCCTGGTCCCTCGGCCGCCGACTGACCCTTACCGCCGCCGAGGCGTTCACTCCGGAGACCCCACCCGTACGGGAGCCCCGATGTCGAGCCTGACCGAGCGCAAGGCACGCCTGATCATTCACGGCGACCGGCCCTACAACGCCGAGCCGCCCCTCGACCGATTGCGGGCCTCCTACCGGACGCCGGCGAAGGATTTCTACGTCCGCTCGCACGGCGACCTGCCGGACCTCGACGAGGCGACCTGGCGCCTCACCGTCGATGGAGGAACCGGCGCCGCGCTTGAGTTGTCGCTATCGGACCTGCGGACCCGCTTCCCGGAAACCAGGGTCACGGCCACGATGCAGTGCGCCGGCAATCGCCGCGCCGACATGCGTGCGGTCGCCCCGGTCTCGGGCGACCCATGGGATGCCGGCGCCATCGGCACCGCGGAATGGACCGGGGTTCGGCTCAGCGACGTCCTGCGTAAGGCGGGGGTCGCCGAGCGCCTGGGCCTGCATGTCGCCTTCGAGAGCCACGACACGGTGGAAGGCCACCCCTACGGGGCCTCGATCCCGCTCGCGAAGGCGATGGCGCCCGAGACCCTGCTGGCCTACGCCATGAACGGCGAGGCCTTGCTGCCGGAGCACGGCTTTCCGGTCCGCGCCGTGGTGCCGGGCTTCGCCGGCGTGCGCAGCCCCAAATGGCTTAGGCGCCTGAGCGTCCAGGACCACCCGTCGGACAACCCGATCCAGGCCGGCGACTACAAGCTGTACCCGGCCGACGTGACCGCCGAGACCGCCGATCCGGCCAAGGGGCACACCATCGACGCGATGCCGCTGAACGCGGCGATCTGCGAGCCCGGGTCCGGGGCCGCCCTCAAGTCGGGGAGCAACAGGGTCCGCGGCTATGCGGTGAGCGGCGACCGGGCCGTCGTACGCGTCGACGTCTCCGGGAACGGCGGTCGGTCCTGGGTGCAGGCCGAACTCGAACACGAGGCCGACGCGCCGTTCGCCTGGACGTTCTGGAGCGCGAACCTCGACCTGCCTCCCGGCGGGCACGAACTCGCCGTGCGCGCCTGGGACGCGGCCGGCCAGACGCAGCCGGCGCTGCCGGACGAGATTTGGAACCACAAGGGCTACCTTTGCGCCTGCTGGCATCGGGTGCCGGTCAACGTCACCTAGGGACGGGCGACCTGGCCTGTCGGCCATCGCCGCCCTCGTGGACGTCGCACCCGCAACGTCGGACCGTGGCGGGCGTTTCGAGTCCGTCCAGATACCCGGGGGGCGGGTCGCCTCCTTCAAACTCCAAGGAACAAAATGTCCCGCGAGACCAGCATCCAGGCGACAGAGAAATTCGGCGAACTCGTCAACGGCGGCCGGTTCGATGCCTTTCCCGAGGTCGTCGCCCCGGACTGCCACGACCATGACCCCGCGCCGGGCCAGCACATGGGGCCCGAGGGATACCAGGCTTTCTTCACGCAGCTCCGCTCGGCATTTCCCGACATGCAGGTCGAGGTGAAGAAGCTCGTCGCGGACGGGGACAGCGTCGCCTTCGCCTACACGCTCACCGGCACGCACCAGGGCGACTTCAACGGCCACAAGCCGACCGGGAAGGCCATCAAGGTCCGCGGCATGCAGATCGGCCGCTTCGTGGACGGCAAGATGGTCGAGCGCTGGGGCTCCTCCGACGAGCTGGGCATCCTGAAGCAGATCGGCGCCATCGAGGGTTGACGAAGTCCTCCGTGCCAGCGACGGCGCTCGACCTCGCCCAGGTCATGCGCGGACCGCGTCAGGTAGGTGCGTGGCAAGGCGCGGGTGCTTGATGAACGTGGACAGGGGCGGCGGTGGCCCGGGGGACCGCCGCCGGAACGAGGCCTACATCCGGTTCATCATGCGCTTCTTCATCATGTGCCGGCGCATCATCTTCCGGTGCATCATGCGCTTCTTCATCATCATCCGGTCGCCGTGCATCATGCGGACCTGGGTGACGCCGGCCGGGCTGGCCTGGAGACCGTTCGGGCCCAACGGCGCGGCGGATGCGGCGCCAGCTCCGAGCGCGAGGCTGCCGAGGACCGAGGCGGCGAGGGCAATGGTGGCGATCTTCATTCGACGTCTCCTGTAGGGGGAAGGAATCCCCCTCCGCACAGTGAGGGAAGATAAGGGACGACCACCAATTTCCTGATTTCTCAAATAAAAATTGTAATCCAACAGCGTTTGAGCACAACAAATCGGACGCCGGGGCAGGGCCTCGCGCCGCGCCCAGGCCGGGCGTACGCCAACCTGTACGAGGGCATGGAAGGGGAAGTTTCAAACCGGATTGGCAACGCTGACTGTGCTGCGCCAAATCGGCGATCGGTCACGCGTAAACGCGCGGGCCTTCCGTGACTGCCACCCCCAAGCGCGTCTTACCTGATGCCAGTACCTACGAAACGTCTGCTCCCGTAAGTCGTACGTCCCCGCACACCATGAAGCTTTACCGTCCGACAGCGGTGCGAGCCGCTCGGACTGCCGCTGACGCTTGATCGAAGCCACCATTCCGCATCCGGCGCCATTCAGACAATCGCAGGGCGTCCGCTTATCTAACTCTGCGCGCAAAAGCAGACCGGCAGAAATCCACCCATCAGAGACGCTCGCCTTGGCCCGAGGGGCAGCCGGAGGTGGCCGTAAGCGGAATGTCCGCCTCGGACACGGGGCGCCGGAAAAGCGGACGGCTACCTATCGACCCAACTGAGCCGTTCAGACACCTATCGGGGCATCCCGAAAGCCGACATCCGTCAACCGTCCGTCTGTTTCGGTTTGGGGTGATCTGCGAGCTTGTCCGCCAGAGGCTTAGCCATGACCATGGAGCTATACCCCTCCAATGGTCCATAGCCTCGCGTGATATAGAACCGCTGCGCCGTCTTCGTGGTCTCCAGCAGACACATCGCGGCCCCATGTCGGGCGCTGGCATCTTCCATCAGGTCAAGGAGCGCCGTGCTGACCCCTTGATATCTGGCCTCCGGCGCGACGTAGTTGAGTAGGATTGTCCCCCCTCCATCGACCATACCTACGCCGATGATCTCGGTCGCACGCTCGATTACGAGAAGCGATGCGCCGGGCTGGGCCAGCCAAGCGAGCCAACTGTCAGGGGTCTTATTCGCCGTCCATGCCGCGATGGTGGCTGGATCGCCGGCGTGGTCAGCATGGCAAAGTTCGGAGATTGACCGCCGGAGGACGCTGCTACCAGCCTCGGCATCTCTGGGTGTAGCAAGGCGCGCGTTCATTGCTCATTGTCTCTAGCCGATAGGCCACGCACTAGCGACCCAACCAAGCCGCCTGGATCGCAACAAACGCTTCCTACAAGCGGTCGTTCGGCGGCCTCCTGTAAATGTCAGCTCGGAGTGGCAGGCGGTCCTCTTCCTCGGCTACAATGCAAAAGTGGAGTTACCCAGCCTGCCCCCCGACCTTTCGTTCCCACGCCTTGGGAACAACGCTGACGACATCAACTTTGCCTTCCAAGCAAAGCGCTCCGCGCTAGGGCCACACATTGCAGCGCGATGGGGCTGGGACGAAGCTTTGCAGCGCAGAGTTCACGAAGAGCGATACGCCGCAAAGCCTTTCTTTGCAATCCAGCACATAGGACAACGAATAGGTACGATTTCAATCGAGATTTTGCCGACACATATGCGGCTTGGTGAATTCTATTTGCTTCCGATGTTTCAAGGAAAAGGACGCGGAGGCTCGATCCTTCAGCATTTTATCGGCCTAGCGGAGGTGCGCAATATTCCGATTAGACTGAAATATCTATATTGGAACCCGGTAGGGAGGCTCTATAGACGTTTTGGCTTCGTGGAACTGACACGCTCCGAGGCACACTGCTTTATGGAGCGACCTCCCGCTTCATAAATGTCGGCTCTGGGTCGATGATAGAGCGAGCGGTCGGGTGAAGGGCCATTGCCATTCGAGCTTTCAAGGGATTGGCCGTCAGCGGTATAAGGGGTCGGTGGGGCGAGCAAACCCGAAAAAGAACATGAGATCACGAAGGCAGTGCTAGTCATTCCATGCGATGATATGGGACCGTGCTAGATCCGAGTGGTCAACGACAACCGAGGCAATCTGCCTTGGTTTGCATTCGTTGAAATACAGCCTATTGCCTTCGATGTAACGTCGGTTCGATGTCGCCTTAGGATCAGGATCGCCGAACCCTGGACCTCGGCTTGCTCCCCTTGATATGGTGACCTCGAACGGCGCATCGAGGAAGACTGTGAAATCCCAGTAGCCACGCAGCTCCGGGCGATGCAGAAACAGGCCATCAAAGACGAGGATCGCGTCATTTGACGCGATCCGCTCCTCTGCCTCTATCGGCTTATCCGTTACATGATCGAAAGCTGCGGGCCGGATGAGCCGCGAGCCCTGCGCCATCAACGGTTGCAGCAGCACGCGGTGGAGAAGGGGGTAGTTGTAGGAATGCCGGTAAAAGCCCTCGGGAGATGATCGACCGAGGCGGTAGCGAACTGAACGAGTATGGTGGAACCCATCTGCCGAACTGCGGATGACCTCGCGTCCCTGTGCCCGCAGCGCGCCCCCAAGATCATCGGCGAAGGTCGTTTTGCCGACGCCGTCTACACCGTCTACGCCCACCATGAGCCCACGTTTCTGCTGAGCGTTGAGATAGTCTGCAATACGGTCAACGGCTGCCACAATTGACATTCCACCTAACATGGGTCGATCGGTCTCCATCCAATCCGTCCCGCCACTTGCGGCGTTGGCGTTGGGGCAGTCCTGCTTCATAGCCGGCGGTCGTCGTTTTTCCACCCTGAGCGGTCGGTCCGCGATCGACCCAACCCAGCCTTTCACCTGAGGATCCGGTCAGCCCGCAAGCAAACCTTGGAACAGCCTTCAACTCTAGCCGAACCGCAAGATCGGTCGAGTAAGTCATACGCATGTGCGCGTAGCTGGTCTCGCCACGAAGGTCGGGACGATGAGTGCGGCGCTCCGAAACTACCACGCCCGGATGCAGAGGGTGCTGGATCACATTGATCGGCACCTGGACGACGATCTGAACCTGGAGACGGTCAGCGCCATCGCCGCTTTCTCGAAGTACCACTTCCATCGGCAGTTCACGGCGACCTTCGGGTTGTCCGTGCATCGCTACGTTCAGCTTGCTCGCATGAAGCGCGCTTCATACCGGCTGGCCTACAGAGACGCCCAGAGCGTCACTGAAGTCGCGATGGACGCCGGCTACGACGCACCGGACGCCTTCGCCCGAGCCTTTCGGCAACGGTTCAGACAGTCGCCCTCGTCGTTCAGGAAGGCTCCCGACTGGGAACCGTGGCTTGCGGCCTTCGGGCCTCTCGAAGAAGCGAGGAGCAAGCTCATGCAAAGAACGTTCACAGCCGACGACGTGGTGATCCGTGATGCGCCATCGATGCGGGTGGCGATCATGGAGCACCGCGGCGATCCGGCGACGCTCGGTGCCACCATCCAGAGGTTCATCGCGTGGCGGAAGTCCGCCGGTCTCCACCCCAGGACGAACCCGACGTTTAACGTATGGCGGTTCGAGCGCCGTCCCGCGTCGCCGGCCGACTATAGCGTTGACCTCTGCGTCGGGACCGACCAACCGATTGAGGCGAATGGCGAGCAGATCAGGGTCGGTGAAATCCCTGGTGGACGTTGCGCGGTGCTCCGGGTCATGGGCAACACCGAAAACCTAGAGGTTCCCGCGATCTACCTCTATCGCAAGTGGCTTCCCTCCAGCGGCGAGGAGACCCGGGATTTTCCACTCTACTGCCAGCGCCTTGCGTTATTCCCGGAGGTTCCTGAGCATGAGGCGATCGCGGAGTTATTCCTGCCGTTGAAATAGCTCCGCGCAACGGCGGCTTGTCTCGTTTTCCAGCTGGAAGCGGACAGGCCGTTTCTCACCCCAAGCGGACCTCCCGCTTGCGATCCAATCCGGTCGGCGGATGACTCGGAGAGACTGCTCCGAAGCGGACGTCCGAGCGTGAACGAGCCACGTGTCCGCCTGTCGAGCAGGAATGTGGCGTGGCATGTCACATCTTTGCGGGCCAGCTCGTCGTAGCTTCGAACGTCGATCTCCGGCGTCCCGAGCACTGGGATCCGTCATGAGTCAGAACAAGCGGCTGGTCTGGACTGAGGTGGCGCCGCAGGGCGCGAGGGCGCTCTTCGGCATCCACCACTACATCACCACGGGCACCGACCTACCCCACGAACTGATCCACCTCGTCTTCTTGCGCGTGTCGCAGATCAATGGCTGCGCGCATTGCATCGACCTACATTCCCGCGATCTCCTCAAGACGATGCCGTTCGAGAAGGTCGTCCTGGTGCCAGTCTGGGCCGAGGTGCCCCACCTGTTCTCCGACCAATACCGAGCTGCGCTCGCGTGGGCGGAGGAAGTCACACTGGTCAGCAAGACGCACGCTTCCGACGAAGCCTATGAGGCCGCGAGCGCGGCTTTCACGGCAAAGGATCTCGTGGATCTCACGATCGCCATCGCGGCGATGAACGCATTCAATCGGCTCGGAGCGCCCTTCCGGCTTCCAGTCGTCGCGAAAGCCTGAGCCCCTTCCGAGCACGACCATGGCTGGGGCGACGGCAGCTTCCCGAGCTGCCAATCGATGAGCAGACCGGAAGCTTTCCACCCCGAGCGGATGGCCCGCTGCCGACCCAACCCAGCCGTTCAGACACCTGTCGGAGCATCCCGAAAGCCGACATCCGTCAACCGCCCGTCTGTTTCGGTTTGGGGCGATCTGCGAGCTTCTCTGCCAGAGGCTTAGCCATGACCACGGAGCTATACCCCTCCAGTGGTCCATAGCCTCGCGCGATATAGAACCGCTGCGCCGTCTTCGTGCTCTCCAGCAGACACATCGCGACCCCATGTTGGGCGCTGACATCTTCCATCGCCTCAAGGAGCGCAGTGCTGACCCCTTGATATCTGGCCTCCGGTGCGACGTAGTTGAGTAGGATTGTCCCCCCTCTATCGACCATACCTACACCGATGATCTCGGTCGCACGCTCGATTACGAGAAGCGATGCGCCGGGCTGGGCCAGCCAAACGAGCCAACTGTCAGGGGTCTTATTCGCCGTCCATGCCGCGATGGTGGCTGGATCGCCGGCGTGGTCGGCATGGCAAAGTTCGGAGATTGACCGCCGGAGGACGCTGCTACCAGCCGCGGCATCTCTGGGTGTAGCAAGGCGCGTGTTCATTGCTCATCGTCTCTAGCCGATAGGCCACCCGCTAGCGACCCGCCTCAGTCGTTCACGATCAACCCGGCTGACCCTATAAGCGGACGTAGCAGAGCCCTAGAGGCCCGCATGCTCGTCGTCCTCGGGGGACTACCCGGCACAGGCAAGACGATCTTGGGGAAGGCCCTCGCGGTCAAGCGTTCCGCTGCATACGGCCGCGTGGAGGAGATCGAGCATGCTCTTACCCACCATGCGAAGCTCGGCCCAGAGATCGGTGCGGCAGGTTACGTGGCGGCCTTCGCCGTTGCCGCATAGAACCTCAGGCTCGGCAGCCTCGTTATCGCCGACAGCGTCAATCCAGTCCCGGAGAGCCGAAAGGGCTGGCGGGACGTGGCGTGCGGAGAGGCCGCGCGCCTCCTTGAGACCGAGGTCATCTGTAGCGATGGGGTGGAACATCGACGCCGCGTCGAGGCCAGAACCGCGGACATAGCCGGGTTCGAGCTTCCCTCGTGGTCGTCAGTCATGGGAGGCGACTACGTGCCGTGGACCTCGCCCAGGCTAGTGGTGGACATGGCCCTTCTTACGCGGGAAGAGGCGGTCGCCGCGATTGAGGCCGCGATCGACGGGTTATCCGGACGAGCAATCCCGACCTCTTGAGCAGACGGTTGACCTCCTACTGGATGCGGTCGTTCCGCAGCCGAGCCAACCCGGTCGTGCAGGCTTGTGTGGCAAATAGCTGATTTTGTTGAAAAACTCGGAGGCAGCGCTTTAAGCGCCATTCAAACAGGCGTTCCTAAGAATTCCCGTTTCTCCTTTCCAACCCACAGCCACTTGCGCGGTGAATCGCGGGCGACGTGATAGCAGGACCTTTTCCGAACAGCGTGGCTCGCAGTGCTGCTTCAGATCAGTCGCGAGTTTTTCAACACAATGAGCTGAAAGCAGACCTCGGGTTCTGCTTCTCCAGATGGCAGGGATCGGCTGCAAGCGGAATGAACGCCCAGAGTAGGAGCCTTCTAGAGACGACAGGCTCCCGCCGACCCATGACAGCGGTGCAGGTATCTGCATATCATGCAATTGGTCGAGGCTCGCAGTCGGTCCTGGATACGTCGAAAGGAGGAATTCATCGAGCCCGGAATCCCACGATGCTCAAGCGGGAATTGTGGAGCCGCTCCGGTGCTATCAGCGCAAATACAGCCTCCGGCGAAAGCCTCCTTCCAGGCGGATCCGATTGCGCGCCCATCGCCTGACGTACCGCTGATCCTCGACCTCGACCGCACGCTGCTGCGCGCCGACGTCCTCTACGAGAAAGCGATCGCTTTAGTACGAGCAGATTTGCTCAACCTGTTGAAGATCCTCTACTGGGCTCTGAGTGGGCGTGCCTATCTCAAGCGTCGTATGGCGCAGGCCGCCACCCTCGACATTGAGGCTCTGCCCATCAACACCGAGTTGATGGCCTTTGCGCAGGCCGAGGCCCAGAGTGGGCGCCTTGTTCATATGTCGACGGCCACCGACAACGTGACAGCTGCTCAAATTGCGCGGCGCTTCTCGTTCATCACCAACGTCATCGCCAGTGACGGTGTAACGAACTTGAAGGGACAGAAGAAGGCTGCTGAACTCGCCCGTCGCTACCCGCTCGGCTTCGACTATGCAGGTGACAGTCGAGCCGATTTGCCTGTGTGGCGGGCTGCGCGCAAAGCCATCGTGGTCGAGGCCTCGGGGCGGGTTGAGCGGGCAGCTACTCTGGCTGCCAATGTAGTCGGTGTTTTCCGGCGCCCCTCTTACGCGCGCCTACTATTCAAGAGCATGCGGCCACACCAATGGGTGAAAAACGCACTCGTTCTGGTCCCCGCGATCCTGGCTGGGCGTATTTTCGAGCCAGGTGCCCTTTTCCAGCTTGTCATCAGTTTCCTGGCACTAAGCCTGATTGCCTCGGCCACC